>JANNQO010000148.1:0-16004 GCA_031400795.1 Rubrivivax sp.
GCTCCAGGCGCTGGCGGTCGAGCACCTCGATGCGGCCGCGGTGGTAGCCGATCACGCCGGCCTGCCGCAGCCTTTGCGCCGCGGCCGTCACGCCTTCACGGCGCACGCCCAGCAGCGCGGATGCGCCTTCGTGCGTCATCAACAGATCGTCGGCCGGCGAGCGGTCCAGTCCCAGCAGCAAGCGCCGGCACAACTGCTGGTCGATCGAGTGATGGCGGTTGCAAGCTGCGGTCTGGGTGATCTGCGTGATCAGCGCCTGCGTGTAGCGCAACAGCGTTCGCAACACCGCACCGGCGCGCGCGAGTTCGAGCTTCAACGCCGGCGCGTTGAGCCGAAAACCCTGCCCGGCGCACTGCACCACGGCCTGGTTCAGCGTCGTGTTGCCACCCATCACGAGCGCAAAGCCCACCATGCCGTCGTTGCCCACCACCGCCACTTCGGCCGAGTCACCGCTTTGCGTCAGGACCAGCAGCGAGACCACGGCCGTGGTCGGGAAGATCACGCTGGACGGCGCGCTGCCCGACTCGCACAGCACCTGGCCGAAGCGCAATTCCACCGGCTCGAGCAGCGCCTGCAGCCGCTGCCAGTCGGCATCGGGCAGCGCCGCAAGCAGCAGGTTCTGGCGCCCGTCGCGGGTGGCGCGTGCGGCTGGCTTCACGGGGGACTCTCGTCGCATGATTCGAGTGCCCATGATCTCGTCCCGCGTTGCGCAGCGCCATCGGCTGCCAGCGCGTGTGCCTGTCGGTTCGCTCCTACAGCGCGCCGCTGCTCAAGTTGCCGCTGTTGCCGGCAGCAGCCGGTCGTACTCGTTCTTCACGACCGCATAACACTCGCAGGTGCGCTTCTCGACGCCAGCACGGTCGAGCACCGTGATGTGGCCGCGCGCATAGCGGATCAGACCGGCCTTCTGCAGCTTCAGCGCGCCTTCGGTCACGCCTTCGCGGCGCACGCCGAGCATGTTGGCGATCAGCTCCTGCGTCATCACCAGTTCGCTGCCCTGCAGCCGGTCCAGGCTGAGCAGCAGCCAGCGGCACAACTGCTGGTCCAGCGAATGATGCCGGTTGCACACCGCCGTCTGCGCCATCTGCGTGATCAGGGCCTGCGTGTAGCGCAGCAGCAGGTGCAGCACCGGGCCGGCGCGGTTGAACTCGTCCTTGATCGCCTGTGCCACCAGCCGCCAGCCCTGCCCGGCGCTTTGCACCACCGCGCGGCTGGGCGTGGACTCGCCGCCCATGAACAGCGAGATGCCGACGATGCCCTCGTGGCCGACCACGGCGATCTCGGCTGAGGCACCGTTTTCCATCACGTACAGCAGCGAGACGATCGCGGTGGTGGGAAAGTAGACGTGCGAGAGCGTCTTGCCCGGCTCGTACAGCACCTGGCCCAGCGACAACTCGACCGGTTCGAGCTGGGGCTCAAAGCGTTGCCATTCGGCCGGCGGCAGCGCGGCGAGGAGGTCGTTCTGGAGCGCTTGCGGAGCAGGAGCCATGGGCACACTCCCTGGGGTGCAGCAGGCCTGATCGACACCACCGGGCTGGGGCCTGTGCTGGACATCAGTATAGGGTTGCCGAATCCTGTTGCATGTTCGATACCGAACAGACCACGAGGCGACGGGCGCGTATAAATCGGCACGTGAACAAGGCGAGCCCGCTGCAACTCGCGCTGTTGAGTTGGGACAACGAGGGCGGCGCGGTGGCTGACGCAGAGTCGGCACCCGCGCGGCGGGTGACCCCTGCCGAGTTGATGCAGTTGCGCATCCGCGTGATCGCGCTGGAAAACCTGGTGATCAGCCTGCTCGCGCAATCAACGCAGCAGCAAATCGATCGGGTGCGCGAGATGGCCGCCTACATTTCGCCCCGGCCAGGCTCCACACCGCACCGTTCGACGCTGCACGCCGCGGCGCAGATGGTGCATCTGGTCGAGCGCGCCGGTCACTTCCAGGGCATGTGGATCTCGCTCATTGCCGCGGCACTTGCCGTGCAGGCTTGATCGAGCTGGGCCACATCCGGCGCTGCAAGCAGCGGCCTCGGCCCCGGCTGTTCGATCCAGTCGTCGTCGGCCAGGGGCGGCAGACCTCCATGCGCAGCACCGTTCAACGCCGACAACTGGCGAAGATCGGGTGAGTCGTGGGTCATGCCGGCGTCCTGCCCGGGACTCGAGAATCGTCGGCCGGCTGAACCCTCGTGTCGGCAGCCACCAGCGGCTGCGCAGCCTCAGCGCCGGTCACGGGCACCTGCGTTGCCACGAGCCCGGTGGGCGGCGAGCCTTCGGCTGTGAAGTCGGCCTTCTGCTGCGCCAATTGCCGTGCAGCGGACCGTTTCTCGAGGCGGCTGGGGGGTTTGCGCTTGTTCAAGTCGTGGACCATTCTCGACCTTCGTTGTTGATGTCTGAAGGGCTGTTCAAGGGCGCTGCAGCCGCGAGCGATAGCGCGCATCGATGTTGTAGCTGGAGCGCCGCGACGACGGGTGCTCGAGGACTCCGCCCCAGCTGCAAGCATTGCGGCGGCATCGGTATCGCCTCACCGGCAGAAACGTCAGCAGGCCGATAGCGATATCGACCAGATGCCGATGAACGCGAACCAACGGACCCGAGCACCTGGGGCAGGCGAAGGACTTCAGCGTCGGCTGCAGCACCTTGGCCGGCGCCTTGGGAACCAAGGGCTGCGCCAACACGATTGCCGCTGTACGCGGCAGACGCGGATCCAGGGTGTAGCGATTGGCCATCAGCTGCATCCGCTCGAGCATTGGGCTCAGCTCTTGCCGAAACGGGACTTGGCCGCCGCGACGCACGCGCTCTTGGCATCACCCGTCGTCGCGTCGCACTTTTCCGCAGCAAGCTTGTACTCGGCATCGCGCTTGTCATCGACGGCTTCGTTCTTGGCCGCGCCGATCTGCTTGGCCATCTTGGCGTCGGCCAGGGTCCTGGTCTCGAGGGCCTTGGCTTCCTTCACGCAGACATCCTTCGCGTTGCCGGTCTTGTCGTCGCAGCGTTCCTTGGCCACGGCGTAGCTGGACTCGGCCTTGGCCACCAGCACCTTGTTCTGATCGGAGACCTTGGCGCTGTAGCCGTATTCCAGCTCGGCGCGGGCGACCTTTTCCTTGGCCTTGGCTTCTTCGACGCAGATGTCCTTGGCGTTCTCGGTGAACGAGGCGCAAGCGGCCTTGTCGGTCTTGTAGTCGGCGCCGATGCGGGCCTTGCCGGCTTTGTAATCGGTCCCGGTCATGGTCGCGGCCTGGGCCAGCGGCAATACCAGCAGCGCAGCAACAACCAGCGAAGCTTTGAGAGACAGGGTCTTGTTCATGCGAATCCTCGGAGGGGGTTGGGTGGTCAGGAAACGTGCGGTGAAGACTTTTGGCCTTCGTCGATGTGAGTGACATCGAGACCCGCGAAATCGCGCAACTCGTCGCCCATGGCGGCTACGACGTGCCAAGTCCACGCCGCAATGCCGAAGGAGGCGAGCACGGTGATGAACACGACAGACAAGGCGACAACGTTCACGGTGGACGCTCGTCAGAGCGGGTTATGGGACGCAGGGGATGTTGCCGGGCCTGCGGGCCGGCGAACAGCGGACGCCATCGCCTGTGGCTGTAGTCGCACTCCTACGCGCTGCGCGCAGGGGCGAGCCGATCATCGATTCCGAGGCTGGTGCAGACTGAACGACATGTCAGTCTGCCGGCGCTGCGTCTGATCGAAGAAGGCATATCCGCTTTGCGGCCGCTTGGCGCGGTACATCGCAGCGTCGGCGTTCGCGAGCAGCCCCTCGGGCGTCGCGCCGTCGGCGGGCCACATCGCGATGCCGATGCTCGGGCGCACGACGAGGCACAGCGCACCGATCTGGAACGGCGCCGACACGGCGTCGAAGAGGCTGCCGGCCAGCCTCGTCAAGGCCGCGTGGCCCGGCGGCGCGTTCCACAGCTAGCACGCGAACTCGTCGCCACCGACGCGGCTCACCATGTCCTGGGCGCGCACCGCGCCGGCAAGGCGCGCGGCGATGATGCGCAACAGCTCGTCGCCGGTGGCGTGGCCATGCACATCGTTGATGGCCTTGAAGCCGTCGAGGTCGATGTAGAGCACCGCGAAGGTTTGGCCCTTCATTGCAGCTTCACTCAGCACCGTGGCCAGCCGAACGCGAAAGCTGCTGCCGTTGGGCAACGAGGTCAGACCATCGTGCTCGGCGAGGTGGCGCGCGTTGCGTTCGCCGGCCTCGGCGCGGGCCCACTCGCCGCGCACCTGAGTCAACGCCGATTGCGCGTCGCGCAGCGCCGCTTCGAGCGCGCGGCCGCGCTCGACCTGATGCAGCATCGTGGCGTGCAACTGGTCCAGCGCTGCCGCGCATTGCAGCACCTGCGCCTGCACCGCACCCGGGGCATCGTGCGGCAAGGGCTCGAACAGCGCGGTCGTGCCGCCGGTCTGCCGCAGCTTGGCGATCACGGCGCGGAAGAGCAAGTCCCAATCGATGATCGCAACTTCGATGGAATGGCCGGGCCTGGCGCCGCGCTCATCGTTCTTCACGCGCACGCCGGCCCTGTCGAGCACGACCGCGTCGGGCCGCGCAGCAGGCGTCAGATCGCCGGCAGCCGAGTCGTGCGAGTTCAGCATCTGCAGGCTCACGGGTGGTGGACTCTCTGCGCACTATGAGCTTGCGCGGCCGAGCCGTCTGTACGCTGGCGCACAGACTGCGCGCTGTGCACAGGCTAGCTTGAGGCGCATGGTGCGCATCGAGATCCAGGTCGAGTTGAACTACGAAGTCGGCGAGCAAGGTGCCGACTTCATTTTCAACATCCACGCCGCACGCACGCCGCGCCAGACCATCGCGGCCGAAGGCCTGCTGCTGAACCAGCCCATCGCGACGGCGGTGCACACCGACCCTGGCACCGGCAACCGCTACCTGCGCCTGCACGCTCTGCCCGGGCCGCTGAAGCTCGGCTACACCGCCAGCGTCGATCTGGCGCACGACAGCGCCGAACCGGCCGAACTGGCCGAAGTACCGGTGGCTGCCCTGCCGCCGGCCGTGCTGGGCTACCTGTACCCGAGCCGCTATTGCCAGTCGGACCGCTTGATCAAGCTGGCGGTCAACGAGTTCGGCGGCCTGCCGCAAGGCTACCGCCGCGTGCAGGCGATCCAGCAATGGGTGCAGCAGCGCGTGACCTTCACGTCGAACACCTCGAACTCCAACACTTCGGCGGTGGACACCTTGATCGAGCAGGTCGGCGTTTGCCGCGACTTCGCGCATTTGATGATCGCGCTGTGCCGCGCGGTCAACATTCCGGCGCGCTTTGCCAGCGGCACCGACTACGGCGCCGACCCGGCGCTGGGCCCGCCGGACTTTCATGCCTATGTGGAGGCCTATCTCGGCCAGCGCTGGTTCATCTTCGACCCCTCGGGCACCGCGATGCCGATGGGCCTGGTGCGGCTGGGCACCGGGCGCGATGCCGCGGACGTGGCGTTCGCCACCATCTTCGGCAGCGTCGGCTCGCAAGCACCGCTGATCCGCGCCGCCGCGGTCGAAGACGCCGCGCGCGGCTTCGTGCTGCCGCAGCATGCGCAGGTGGCTTTGTCTACCGACGGCGGCGACGCGCGCCTGTAGGCGCGCTCCGGCTGACTTGCGCTTGTAGCCGCGCTCCGCGCTGACTTGCCCTTGTAGGCGCGCTCCGACACTCGAAGGGCGTGTTGTCACGCTTTGCGACGCGCCGTTCGTCCATGGTGCCGGCGCTTTGCCAGGCCTACGCTGGCCTTCCCTTCACTGCCCACCGGGATCTCGGATGAACATCATCGTTTGGCTGCTCGGGACTTCACCATGAATCACGCACATCAATCCCGCGAGCTCCACAAGACCAGCACCCACCTCGACCCGATCACCGGCACACCGGGCGCCCACCCGATGGGCACCGGTGTCGGTGCGGCGCTGGGCGGCGCCGCGGCCGGCGCAGTGGCCGGCACGATGGTGGGCCCGGTCGGCACCGTCGTCGGCGCGGCGGTGGGCGCCCTCGTCGGCGGCTACGCCGGCAAGACCTTCGCCGAGGTGATCGACCCGACCGTCGAGACCACGTACTGGCGCGAGAACTTCAATACCCGCCCCTACGCCGGCAGCGGCGCGAGCTTCGAACCTTACGAGCCGGCGTACCTCTATGGCGTCGATTCGTTCAGCCAGTACCGTGGCCGCGACTTCGACGACATCGAGCCCGACCTGTCGCGCGACTGGCCCACCGCACGCGGTGCCTCGACGCTGAGCTGGGAACAGGCCAAGCACGCCACCCGCGACGCCTGGAATCGGCTCAGCGATGCCGTCGAGCGGGCGGTGCCCGGCGACTCGGATCGCGACGGCAAGTGAAAGAGCCGCCATGCACCGCGTGAATCCCGGCTGGAAGCTCGCCGCCCCTGGCGCAGCGGGCGGATTGGCGCGCTGGCCAGCGCCGTGGTGGCAGCCGGCGCTGACGGCGCTGCGCCTGGCTGGATGGCCCGCGATCGCCGCGACGCTGCTCGGCCTGGCGTTGCTGCTCACCTTCCAGCAGGTGGTGGCCGGGGTCGCCGAACAGGGCGAGCTGGCGCGCCTCGCCAGCGCCGCCCAGGTCGAGGGCGACTGGCGCTGCAAGCTGCTGCGCGACCGCGCCGACCGCGACGCTTGCCTGGCGCAGGTGGCGGCAGCACATGGCCGCCGGTAGTGCGTTTCAAACCCAAGGACAAGTCAATGAACACTGCAATGAACACCGCTCGAGGTCGATCTTCGCGCCCGGCCTGGGCCCTGCTCGGGCTGCTGGCTGCGCTGGGCTGCTCGTCGGCGCTGGCCGCCGGCAAGGCGACCCCGCTCGACCCGAAGCTGCGCTACCAGCGCGAGAGCGCCGCCTGCTCTCCCGTTCGACTCTCGGATGAGCGCGCCAACTGCCTGAGCGAGGCCAGCACCCGTTACGCCAGCACCCGGGCTCTGCCCGAGGAAGAGCGTGCCGACGCGCTCGCACGCAATGCGCTCAAACGCTGCGAACCGTTGCCCGAAGCCGAGCGCAAGGACTGCATGGCGCGCATCCAGGGCCAGGGCACCGTCAGCGGCAGCGTGCAAGCCGGCGGCATCTACCGCGAGCTGGTGACGCGCGAAGTCGTCACCGAGCCGACAAGGTAAGTCTTGATCGCAGCTGGGTCTTGTCCAGCCCCATTCCTCTCACACCCACAGGAACCACCGATGAAAACGCACTTCCGCCCTGTCTGCGCTGCCCTGGCGGCTTTCGCCGCACTGGCGCTCACGGCCTGCGCCAGCACGCCGCCGCCCACCGCCGAGATGGCCGTCTCCACCGCCGCGGTGGGGCGAGCGGTCAGCGCCGGGGCCACCGAACTCTCCGCGATGGACCTGCGCAACGCGCGAGACAAGCTGGAGCAAGCCAACGTCGCCCTGGCCGCCAGGGACCATGAGCGTGCGCGCCGTCTGGCCCTCGAGGCCCAGGTCGACGCACAGCTGGCACAAGCCAAGGCGGAATCCAGCAAGGCAGGCAAGGCCGCCGCCGAATTGCAGGAGTCCACGCGCGTGCTGCGCCTCGAACTCGATCGCAAGACGCCTTGAACGGCGCCCACCCGAACCACGCTTCCTTGAAGGACCCCATCATGAAACACCTCCGCACGCTGCCGCTTTCGGTCTCGCTCATCGCCTGGGCCGTGTTGGCGGGCTGCAGCACCACGCCTTCGAACAACGCCATGCTCGACGAGGCCCGCGGCAGCTACCGCGCAGCGCAAGACAGCGGGTCCACTCGTGAACTGGCCGGCGCCGAGTTGAAGCAGGCCGGCGACGCGCTGGCGCTTGCCGAGGCCGCCTGGGGCCGCAGCGACAGCATCGCCGACGTCGACCACCTGGCCTACGTGGCCAAGCAACGCGTGGCCATTGCCCAAGAAATCAGCAGCCGCAAGACAGCGGAGCTGGCCGTCAGCGAAGCCACTGCCGCGCGCGACAGCGTGCGCCTGGCGGCCCGCACGCGGCAGGCCGATGCGGCACAGCTCAGCGCCGAGAGCGCGCAGCGCCAGGCCAACGAGTCGCAGCGCCAGGCCGACGCCTCGCTGCGCCAGGCGCAAGCCTCGCAACAACAAGCGCAAGCCTCCGCGCAGCAGTCGGCCGTGGCCCAGCAACAGGCCCGCGATGCCGAAATGCGCGCCGCGCAACTGCAGGCGCAGTTGGGTGAGCTGAACGCCAGGAAGACCGAGCGCGGCATGGTCATCACCATCGGCGACGTGCTGTTCGACACGAACCGGGCCGAACTCAAGCCCGGCGCGATGCGCAACGTGGAGAAGCTCGTCAGCTTCCTCAAGCAGTACCCGCAGCGCAACGCGATGATCGAAGGCTTCACCGACAGCGTGGGCAGCGACAGCAGCAACCAAGAGCTTTCCGGCCGCCGCGCCGCAGCCGTGCGCATGGCCTTGGTCGACATGGGCGTGGGCGGCGAGCGCATCCGCACGCAGGGCTTCGGCGAGCAGTACCCGGTGGCCTCCAACGACAGCATCGATGGTCGTCAGCTCAACCGTCGGGTCGAGATCGTGCTCTCGGACGACATGGGCTCGACCATCGCGCCGCGGTAGGAGCGACCGGCGTTGCCGGCTCGGCCTCGCGGCCTGTTCCACCTGGCGAGGTGAGTCGTTTCATGCGATCTCCATGTCTGACTACGGGGGTTGCGCTCAAACCCGAAGCGCGCGGTCTTCCCGCGCAGGTGGCAATGCGCTGACCGCCCAGCGCTGGGTGCACGCGGCGTGTTGCACCGCGTCGGGGTCGCAGCTGAAGACCTCGACCGGTGTGCGCATGTCCAGCAAATCGTTGCGCTGCACGAACCAACTCGCCAGCTCCCAGGGGCTGTAGATGGCGTTCAGCTCCACCAGCATCGGTGCCAGTGCGGCGTGCGTGCCGAGGTCGAGCGCGTTGAACTGGAACCAGGGCAGCCAGGTCTGCGATTGCCACTCGAAGGCGATGACCTGCCGCTCGAGCATGCGCCGTGCGAGCTGCGCGAGATCGCACGCACCGCGGCGGCCGAACAGGGCGAGCACTTCGCCGCCGCGGACCATCCCGCCGCTGCCTCGATACGCGTTGAGAAGGGCCACGAAGCGGTCATTCGGACGCATGGGCTCGGCATGGCCGGCTCTGGTCGAGGGGGCGATTTGCATGCGGATCTCCAGAAGGCATGGACCGTAGTACGCATTGCCACTTCGGTCTGTGCGCTCGTGAACACAAGACACTGTGTTCGCTGCCGAACAGACCGCCTCGTGCCGAGTTCCTTAACCTACAGCGCTCGTGTGCCGACCCAGGAGCGAAACATGACCACCCCCGCCGTGATCCGCATCCGCAAGGGCCAGGTGGGCGAGGCGCTGCCGCGGCCCACTTTCAGCGAACGCTTTCGTGCCTCGTTTGCCGATCCGGCCTTTCGCGAAGAAGAGCCCGCCATCGCGCGCCTGGAAGCGATTGCCTGGCTGGCCTACAGCGAGGGCCGCAAGGCGCCTTCGACGCGCAAAGCCGGGCCAGGCTATGCCGATCCGGACTACGAGCTTTCCACCGAGTGGGAGGCCACCAAACAGCGTATCGACCAAGCGCAGGCGCAATGGGCCGACAAGGCAGCCGCCTCGCGCGTGCTGCTGGTGTGCGGTTCTGCGCGCAACGACGGCACCTGCCCGGGTGAGATGTCCAAGTCTTTCCGCTTGCTCGGCCTGGCGCAGGAGACGCTGAAGGCAGCGCAGATGCATACCGACGTGCTCGACCTGAGCTTGATCACCTCCGAGTACGGCCGCCACATCCATCCGTGCAAAGGCTGCGCGTCCACGGCCATGCCCTTGTGCCACTGGCCGTGCAGCTGTTACCCGAACCACGCGCTGGACCAGACCAACGACTGGATGGCCGAGATCTACGAGCGCTGGACCGCGGCCCACGCCGTGCTCATCGTCACGCCGGTGTACTGGTACCAGAGCCCGAGCCCGCTGAAGCTGATGATCGATCGCCTGGTGTGCGCCGACGGCGGCAACCCCGACCCGACCGCCACCGGCGGCAAGAAGGCGGCGATTGCCAAGGACATCGAGATGGCGGGCTGGCACTACCCGCAGCACCTGGCCGGGCGCGCCTACGGCTTGATCGTGCACGGCGACGTGGCCGGCATCGAAGGCTCGCGCCGCGCGCTGTCGGACTGGCTCGACTGGATGGGCTTCATCGACGCCGGCGCGGCCGCGCGGCTGGACCGCTACATCGGCTACTACGAGCCCTACGCCACCAGTCACGAGGCGCTGGACCGTGACGTCGCGGTGCAGGAAGAATCGCGCAACGTTGCCCGCGCGGTGGCCAAGGCGGTGCTCGAACTGCGCAGCGGGCGGCTGCAGGCGGTGCAGCCGAAGCTGGAGCGTCCGCGAGCCAAGTAGGGCCGGTCGGCGTGACTCCGGCAAGCGACTGGCAAGCAGGCCTGCATGCCCCTCCTGACCCACCGCGCCGCGCAGGTGCTCGCCCACCCGGGGCTCTTCGTCGTGCGCACGCTGAAGGGCTTTCGCGCCAACCAGGGGTTGCTGCTGGCCGGCGCGGTGGCGTACTACGCGCTGCTGTCGATCGTGCCGCTGCTGATCCTGACGCTGATCGCGCTGTCGCACTTCGTCGATCAGGGCGAGCTGCTGCAGACGCTGGCGCGCTATCTGGAGTGGCTGGTGCCGGGGCAATCCACGGCCATCGTGGCCGAGTTGGCGCAGTTTCTGGCGCACCGCGAGACGATCGGCTGGGTGCTATTGATCAGCATGCTGTTCTTCAGCTCGCTGGCCTTCACGGTGCTCGAAAACGCGCTCTCGGTGATCTTCTACCACCGCGTGGCGATACGGCGGCGCCACTTCCTGGTCTCCGCGCTGCTGCCCTATGTCTACATCCTGTGCCTGGGCCTGGGGTTCCTGCTCGTGACGCTGGTGGCCGGCAGTTTGCAGGCGATGGGCCAGGAGCGCGCCGACTTCCTGTGGCGCAGCTGGTCGCTGGGCGGCGTGTCGGGGCTGCTGCTGTACTTGCTCGGTCTGGCCGGCGAGATCTTCGTCATCACATCGGTGTACCTCGTGATGCCGGTGGGGCGGCTGTCGCTGCGCCATGCCTTGATCGGCGCGGTGACCGCGGCGCTGCTGTGGGAGCTGTCGCGCCATGCGCTGGTCTGGTACTTCACCACGCTGTCGCAGATCAGCACTGTCTACGGATCGCTGACCACGGCCGTGGCGGTGCTGTTGAGCCTGGAGGTGGCGGCCACGCTGCTCTTGCTGGGTGCCCAGGTGATCTCGGAGTACGAGCGCTTCGACAGCGCTGATCCGGGCGTACCTGCGCGGCCTTTCACGACGGGGCGCGCTTGAGCGCAGCAGAGCCCGTCGGCGTGGACGGATGCAGCGCGGCGCTCTCCTACAAGCGCGTTCGTCGCCGGCCGATGGCCGCCGCATCGGTCGCTGCCTACAGTGACGTATCGGCTGCATCGGCTGGCCCTGCCTCCGGCGCACCGTCATCCCCCTCACCTCTCAAAGGAATTGCAATGAACTGGGATCGAATCGAAGGCAACTGGAAACAACTCACCGGCAAGGCCCAGGAGCAGTGGGGCAAGCTGACGAACGACGACTTCGACGTGGTGGCAGGGCGGCGCGACCAGCTCTCCGGCAAGATCCAGGAACGCTACGGTGTGGCCAAGGACGAAGCCGAACAGCAGATCAACGCCTGGCAGCTCAAAGCAACCGATGACTGGTTTGCGAAAGACAAACAAGACCACTGATCGGCGCCCAACCGGGCTCGAATCGCCACTCACTGAACCTCGAGGAACACACACCATGAACATCCGCCTGATTACATCATTCGCAATGATTTCGTTCGCCTTCTCGCTGGCCGCCTGCAGCGGCATGTCCACGCGCGACAAGAACACCGCCGCGGGTGCCGCCATCGGCGGCGTCGCCGGTGCCGTGCTCACCGGCGGCAGCACCGCCGGTACCGTGGGCGGCGCAGCAGTCGGGGGCGTGATCGGCAACAAGATCGATCCGAACCGCAAGTAAGCGCAGCGCGGGCGACAAGCCCGAGCGGCACAGACATCGGCGTGCTGTCCTACAGACAGCACGCGCTGTCGTTCCGACACTAGGCCGCCCTGGCGTTGCGATCCACGAGAGTCGCGCAGCCGGGCCCCACCCCATCATTTGCACGGTGGCGCCGCCGCGGCTGCCGTGCGCGCGGAGTCATTCATGAACACCGAGCTGACCGCCGGACCGCGCTGGAGCACCCGCTCGTTCGCTGCCGACGCCCAGGCGCTGGCGAAGGAACTGGCAGCACTGGGCGAACACCTCGAGCTGTGCCGGGGTGCCACCGGGCGCCTGTTCGCGCTGCGCTGCGGCGCGGACGCGGTGCACCGATTCATGGTGCCGCGTTTCGTCACCACCCTGGTCGTCGCGCTGCTGCTGTTCGGCCTGAGCCTGTCGCTGGGGTGAACCATGGCGCAGCCTGAGTTGCTGCGCCTGATCCCGCAAGCCCGGCCGGCGCTGTGCGGCATCCTCGATGGCGCACGCGGCGCCGTGCAGCCACCCATCCGCTCCGAAATCTTCGGCCTTCAGCGTTTCGCGCAACATGGCCGCAGCCTGGGCGACACGCACCGCGCGGCGCGGTCGCGCTTGGCTCGCGGCGGGTTTTTTCCGCGCCTGCGCGACAACATCAGCACGCTGCGCGAGGCGCACCGCTACATCGGCGTGCAGGCCGCCACGGGCTACGACATCAGCCCCGCAGCCGAGTGGTTGCTCGACAACTTTCACCTCATCGAAGCGCAGCTCGAGGAAATCCACCGGGGGCTGCCGCCGCGCTACTTTCGCGCCTTGCCGGTGCTGGTCGACGAGCCGCTGGCCGACCTGCCGCGCGTGTATGGCGTGGCCTGGGCCTTCGTGGCGCATACCGATGGCGCGTTCGACGACGAGCTGCTGGTGCACTTCCTGCGCGCCTACCAGGAAACACGCGAGCTGAACCTGGCCGAGATGTGGGCGCTGCCGACCACCTTGCGCGTGGTGCTGGTGGAGAACCTGCGCCGGCTGGCCGAGCGCGTGGCCACCAACAAGGCGGCGCGCGAAGTGGCCAACCTGTGCTGCGACCGCATCGACACCTTCACGGTGCCTGCGCTCGAACAGCTGCTGCGCCTGCTCGATCGCCGCGGCGTCGGCCGTGTCTTCCTGGCGCAGATGGCACAACGCCTGCAGGACGGCAGTGCGGGTGATGCCGGCCAGCGTGCCGACCAGCAGGCGTGGCTGCGCAACGCGCTGCCCGATGCGGCCGCGTTGCAAGCCCAGCAAAGCGCCGACCAGGCCGCCGACAACCTGAGCGTGAGCAATGCGGTGAGTTCGCTGCGCGCCATCGGCGATGCCGATTGGCCCGACATCGTCGCCCGCAGCAGCGCCTTGATGCGGCTGATGTCGGCCTCGCGGCTGTTCGAGTCCGAGCACACCACCACGCGCGACGTCACGCTGCATGGCATCGAGCGTCTGGCGCAAACGAGCAGCTGCAGCGAACTGGATGTGGCGCGATCGTTGCTCGAGCTGATGCAGGCAGCGGGTGCCACTGCCTGCGAGGACACGCGCAGCAGCTCGGCCGCGCATTGGCTCGTGGGCCCCGGCCGGCCCGCTCTGGCCCAGGCTCTGGGGCTGAGCGAACCGCTGCGCGTGCCGCTGCGGGCCAGTGCGCGCTGGCTGGCCCTGCCGGGGTATCTGGGCACGGTGCTTCTGGGCACGCTGGCGCTCGTGGCCTGGATCACGTGGCGCAGCGCGGCCATGGCGGACGACACCACACCGCTGTGGCTGTTCGGTTTGGCGGCGGCGCTGATGCTGTTCCCGGCCAGCGAAGCGCTGGTGGCGGTCATCAACCGGCTGGTCAGCGAATCGTCGCGGCCGAGCCACCTGCCGCGCCTGGCGCTGGCCGGCGGAATCCCGGTCGAACACCGGGTGATGGTGGTGATCCCCGGCATGCTGAGCGACGCCGACTCGATCGCCGCGCTCGCGCACCGCCTGCAACTGCACCACCTCGCCAACCCCGAGCGCCACGCTCAGTTCGCGCTGCTCACCGACTGGGCCGACGCCGACACGCCGCAGGCAGCCGCGGACGAAGACTTGCTGGCCGGCGCCGTGCAACGCATCCGCGAACTCAATGCGCGCCATCCGCGCACGAGCGATGACGCCGGCGCGGCCCCGCGTTTCATCCTGCTGCACCGCACGCGCAGCTTCAGCGAAAGCGAGCAGCGCTGGATCGGCTGGGAAAGAAAGCGCGGCAAGCTGGAGCAACTGATCGCAGCCTTGGCGCAGCCCGGTTCGGCCGACGTTTTTGTCGACCTCGGCGAAGTCTCGCGCATCGCCACCGGCACACGCTACCTGGTCACGCTGGACAGCGACACCCAGTTGCCCCCCGGACGTTTGCGCGAGCTGGTGGGGGTGGCCGCGCATCCGCAGAACCAGCCGCGCCTGTCGGCCGACGGCCGCAGTGTGGCGAGCGGCTACGGCATCCTGCAGCCACGTGTCGTCACGCCGCTGCCGGCGCCACGCGATGTCACGCTCTTCCATTGGCTGTTTGCCGGGCAATGCGGCATCGACCCGTACAGCGCCTCGACCTCGGAGGTCTACCAGGATTTGTTCGGCGAGGGCAGCTTCTCGGGCAAGGGCCTGCTTGTCGTCGACGCGGTGCACGCCGTGCTCGGCGGTCGTTTGCCGAGTGGCCGGGTGTTGAGCCACGACCTGCTCGAAGGCTCGATCGCGCGCTGCGCGGCCGTCTCCGACATCACCGTGATCGAGGACGCGCCTTTCCATGCCGACGTGGCCGCGGCGCGCGTGCACCGCTGGACACGCGGCGACTGGCAACTGCTGCCCTTCCTCGTGAACCCGCTGCGCTATCGCCTGCGCGCCATCAACCGCTGGAAGATGTTCGACAACCTGCGCCGCTCGCTGGTGGCGCCGATGTCGCTGGCGCTGTTGTTGCTGGCATTGGCCGGGGCGGCGGTGTCGCCCTGGGCGGCCTTGCTGCTGATCGCCGCCGCGTACTCGGCCGGGCCGCTGATGGGTGCCGTGGCCGGCTTTTCGCCGAGCCGCGATGACCTGGCCAAACGCCACTTCTACGCTCGCGCAGCCGCCGATCTGGCGCGCGCCTCGTGGGCCGGCCTGTGGCACATCGCGCAATTGCTGCAACAGGCGCGGGCGGCCGCCGACGCCATCGCGCGCGCGCTGCACCGCATGCTCGTCAGCCGCCGCCACCTGCTGCAATGGACCACCGCCGCCACCGCCCAGGCGCAGGCCTCGAGCGGCTTCGTGGCGCTGGCGCGCCGGCACGCGGTCGAACCGGTGCTCGCGCTGCTGCTGCTCGGTGCCTTGCTGGCCGCCGGCACGCCGCACCCGGCGCTGGCCGCGGCGCTGTGCCTGTTGTGGGCGGCCTCGCCGGCGTCGACCTGGTGGGTCAGCCGGCGCCAGGGCGCGCGCCGCGATGCAGCGCTGCCCGCCGCCGAGGCCGCCTACCTGGAAGGCATCGCGCGCGACACCTGGCGCTTCTTCGAGCGCTGTGTCGGTGCCGAAGACCACCACCTGCCGCCCGACAACCTGCAGACCACGCCCTACGACATCGTGGCGCACCGCACCTCGCCGACCAACATCGGCCTGTACCTGCTGAGCACGGCCTGTGCGCGGCAGTTCGGCTGGATCGGCAGCGCGGACATGCTGGCGCGACTGGAGGCCACGCTGGCCACGCTGGCCACGCTGCAGCGCCATCGCGGCCACTTCCTGAACTGGTACGACACGCAGACGTGCACGCCGCTGCTGCCGATGTACGTGTCCACCGTGGACAGCGGCAACCTCAGCGGCCATCTGCTCGCGGTCGCACAGGCTTGCCGCGAACCTTGCGCCCTCGACTCCACCTGCAACCCCACCGACAACGATGTGCAGCGCCGTCTCGAGGTCGTTGCCGCGCAGTGCGAAGCATTCGCCTGGGGCTGCGACTTCGGCTTCCTCTACCACCGCCGGCGGCATCTGTTCCACATCGGCTACCGCGTTGCAGA
>JANNQO010000149.1:0-4132 GCA_031400795.1 Rubrivivax sp.
ACCCCCTTGCGCTTGCCGATCACGGCGGTGTGCAGGTTCACGAGCACCGGCTTGATCTCGGCCAGCTCCACGCCGAAGCGCTGCCAGTAAGCGGCTTCGAACAGTTTGCGCAACTCAGGCAGGCTGATGTGCGGGTCGGAAATCGCCACCGGCAACACATGGCTCTGGCCCTGGAACTGCATGTCGGCGCGGTGCACCGTGACGATGGCGTCGACCTTGGCCTTCTCGCGCTCGATGCGCTCAGCCCCCAGGCGCACCTGCGCCTCGAAGGCCTTGGCGATCTGCCCCTGCGCCAGCGCTTCGAGCGGCAAGTTGATCGTCGCGACGAAGTCGTGCCGCAGATCGGCGACGACGCAGCCCAGCGCATTCGTCAGGCCCGGCCGCGCCGGAATCAACACCTTGGGAATGCCGAGTTCGCGCGCCAACGCCACCGCGTGCAGCGGCCCGGCGCCGCCGAAGGCGAACAGCGCAAAGTCACGCGGGTCATGGCCACGCGACAGGCTCACCATGCGCACCGCGCCGGCCATCTTGTCGTTCGCCACGCGCAGCACCGCGGCCGCTGCCGCGGTGGCGTCCAGGCCGAGCGGTGTGCCGATCTGCTGCATCAAGGCGTTATGCAGAACGCCCATGTCCACGGGCGCATCCACCGAAAGCAGGCGCGCCGGGTCCAGGCGTCCGAGCACCAGGTTCGCATCGGTGATCGTGATCAACGTGCCGCCGCGCCCGTAGCACATCGGCCCGGGCGATGCCCCGGCACTCCGCGGCCCGACGCGCAACATGCCCGAAGCGTCCACGCTCGCCAGCGACCCGCCGCCCGCGCCGATCGTGTGCACATCGACCATCGGCACATGTATCGGCATCGCGTATTCGAGTTCAAGCTCGCTCGACACCTCCGGCAGCCCGCCGAGCACGAGCGCCACGTCGGTCGAGGTGCCGCCCATGTCGTAGGTGACAACGTTGGCGAACTCCGCGGGCGCGCTGCCCGCCTGCATCGCGGTGGCCGCGGCTGCGATCACGCCCGACGCGGGGCCCGACATGACGGTGTTCACCGCATGCTCAGCAACGATGCTCGCCGCCACGGTGCCGCCGTTGCCCTGCATCACAAGCAGCTCGCGCGTGAAGCCGCGCTTTGCCAGCTCACTCTGCAGCCGTGCGATGTAGCGGTGCAGCACCGGCTGGATCGACGCATTCACCGCCGCGGTGACGCCGCGCTCGTATTCTCGGTACTCGGCAACGATGGCGTGACCCGCCGTCACATGCGAATTCGGCCACAGCGCACGCACGAGCTGCGCGGCGCGCGCTTCATGCGCCGGAAAGATGTAGCTGTGCAGAAAGTGAATCACCACGCTCTCGGCACCCGAGGCGAGCAACTGGCGCGCCGCCGCCTCGACTTGGGCTTCGTCCAGCGACGTGATCACGAGACCCTGCGCATCGACCCGTTCGTCGACTTCCAATCGCAGTGAGCGTTCGATCAAAGGCGTGAAGCGGCCCTTCAATCCATAGGGTGTAGGTCGGGTGCGCCGGCCAAGTTCCAGTACATCCCGAAAGCCTCGCGTCGTGATCAGACCGACACGCGCCGTGCGCCGCTCCAGCATCGCATTCGTCGTCGTCGTCGTGCCATGCACGATGGCCTCCAGCGTCGCTGCATCGACGTGCGCCGCGTCCAGTGCGGCGATCACGCCAAACGCCTGGTTTTCGATGGTCGTCGGCACCTTGGCCAGGCGCACTTCGCCGGTCTCGTCGTCGACGAAGATCAGGTCGGTGAAGGTTCCGCCGACGTCGATGCCTGCGATGCGGCTCATGGGGGCGAACTCACGGTGACCGACGCGCCGTTCGACAAGTCTGTCGAGCCGGCGCACGGGAAGGACCGCTTTCGGCCCATTGCTGCCGGTTGAGCGTCCGCTATGCGGGCGTAGGTTGGAGCGGCGCGGCAGGCGGCACCCGGTGGGGCCTGGCGGGGGCTCATGCTGGGGCGGTCGGCGCTGCGCGCCGACTCCACTGTGCTGCTCGGCTCGGCGTCGCGCCGCGAACTCGCTGCGCTCACTTCGTTCGCTACGCTCAAACAGGCGCGGCGAGTCAGTTTTGGATGCGCGCTGCGCGCGCCGACGCCAAGCCTGCGCTGCTCGTCGCCCCAGAAATCGCCCCCACCAGACCCCACCGGGTGCCGCCTGCCGCCCTGCCACCATTGGTTTCCTTCGACCAAATCAACCGAAGAACGAATTCGCCGCGATGCGTGACCGTCGGTCGCCCTACGAGCGCGCGGCGAATCGTAGGCACTCGCGTAGGCCTTGCGACGAAGTCCATGACTGTTGCCGCGCCGCACGGACAGACGCATGCATAGCGGACATTCGAATACCAGCAATGGGCCGAAAGCAGTCCGCGTCGCGCCGCGGGCTTGAGGCACGGCGACGCCAGCAAGTTTCATCCGGGGCACCTCATACGCTGAGATAAGTCCGCTGCACCACATCGTCAGCCATCAGTTGCTCCATCGTGCCGGTGAACTGGACCTGGCCTTTCTCTAGCACCACCGCCCGGTCGCTGACGAGGCGCGCGAAGTGGATGTTCTGCTCCGACAGCAGAATCGACAAACCCTGAGCCTTCAGCGACACCATCATGCCGGCCAGTTGTTCGACGATCAACGGCGCCACGCCTTCCGACGGTTCGTCGAGCAAGATCAGCCGCGGGTTGCCCATCAGCGTGCGCGCGATCGTCAGCATTTGCTGCTCGCCGCCGCTGGTGCGCCCGCCGGGGCGGTCCAGCATTGTTGCCAGGTTCGGGAACAGCGCGGTCAATTTATCGATCGTCCAGGTGGGCGCGCCGGCGCGCGGTGGCTGGCGCCCCACTTCCAGGTTTTCGCGCACGCTCAGGTCGGTGAAGATGCGCCGGTCTTCCGGCACCCAGCCCATGCCGAGCCGGCTGATGCCGTGCGAGGCCAGCGCGGAGATGTCGCGCCCCTCGAAGCTCACGCGCCCGCTGCGCTGCGCCAGCAGTCCCATGAGCGCCTTCATCGTCGTTGACTTGCCCGCGCCGTTGCGCCCCATCAGGGCCACACACGCGCCCGCGCCGACATGCAGCGAGACGTCGAACAGGATTTGCGCCTTGCCGTACCAGGCGCACAGTTGCTGTACCTCAAGCATGCGGTGCGGCTCCTGGCAGCGTCGCTGCGGCGCCGGCCGATGCAGCCAGCGCCGCCGGCACGGCGGGCGAATCGAAGGTAGAACCCATGCCGAAGTAAACCTCGCGCACCCGTGGGTCGTCGCGCACCGTGGCGGGCGCGCCGCCGGCGATCAACTCGCCGCGTGCCAGAACGATCAGGCGATCCGCGTGGGCGAACACCACGTCCATGCTGTGCTCGGTGAACAGCACGCCAATGCCCTGCGCGTGCGCCAGCGCGCGCGTCAACTCCATCAACTGATGACGCTCGCGCGGCGCCATGCCGGCGGTGGGCTCGTCCATCAGCAGCAGGCGTGGCTGGTTCGCCAGCGCCAGCGCGAGCTCAACCCGCTTCACGTCGCCATAGGCCAGCACGCTCATCGCACGTTCGGCCTGCGCCGCCATGCCCACGCGCTCCAGCAGCGCCAGCGCTTCATCGCGGAACTGCGCGCGCGCACTGCGCCAGAAACGCAAGATTCGGCCGGCGTGCGAGAGCAGCGCGAGCTGCACGTTTTCAACCACCGTCAGCGAGGCAAACGTCTCGGCAATCTGAAACGTGCGGCCCACACCGAGGCGCCAGATGGCGTTGGGCGTGCGGCCGATCAGCTCCGTGCCATCCAACCGCACCGAGCCCGCGTCGGGCGCAAGCTGGCCGTTGACGATGTTGAAGCAGGTCGACTTGCCCGCGCCGTTCGGGCCGATCAGCGCCAGCATCTCGCCCGGCGCGAGCGTGAAACTCACATCGTGCACGGCGCGCAGGCCGCCGAAGGCCTTGCTCAGGCCTTGCACGGCGAGCAGTGGCGGCGCAGCGGTCACGCCGGCTCCTTTAGAAAGACACGCCGCAAGCCACCGGCCACACCCAACGGAAACACCAGCACCAGCGCCAGCATCGTCGCGCCGAGCAGGGCGCGCCAGTAGTCGGTCTGGCGCATCAGCGTGTCTTGCAGCCAGGTCAACAGCGCCGCGCCGACCCAGGGGC
>JANNQO010000150.1:0-2759 GCA_031400795.1 Rubrivivax sp.
GGACCCCGATCCGAAGGCGCAAGGACCGAAGTCTTCACTACAAGCGTTCAGCTCATGTCATGCGTTAGGAATCAAGCCCTTGCGAGGACGAAACGCCTCGATTCGCGCGAAAGCAACGGCGAGTTGAGAAAGACGGGCTAGATCGTGCGGCCCCCATCGACCGGCAACTCAACCCCAGTGATAAAGCGTGCTGTGTCGCTGGCCAGGTAGAGCGTCGCCTGCGCCACGTCTTCGGGCGTGGACATGCGGCCCAGGGGGATGCCGGCGACGATCTTGGCGCGCGCCTCGGGCGTGTCGGCGGTGCCGAGGAACTGCTCGATCAGCCCGGTGGCGCCCATCACTGGGCAGACCGCGTTGACGCGGATGTTGTCGGGGCCGAGTTCGGCGGCCATCGATTTGGACAACACGTTGACCGCGCCCTTGCTGGCGTTGTACCAACTCAAACCCGGCCGCGGCCGGATGCCGGCCGTCGAGCCGATGTTGATGATCGAACCCGCGCTTTGGCCACTTCGGCGCTCGCGCATCAGCGGCAGCACGGCCTGCGTCATGTGGTAGATCGACTTGACGTTGACCGCGAAGACGCGGTCGAAGGTCGCCTCGTCGGTCTCCAACATCGGTTGGTTCCTGTGCGTGGTGCCGGCGTTGTTGACGACGATGTCGGGGACGCCGAAGGCATCGACGCAGGCCTTCACGGCGGCGTCGATGTCGGCACGCTTGGAGACATCGCAGCGCACCGCGCGCGCTGCCGACGCACCAAGCGAGGCGGCCACCGCCTGCGCCTTGTCGCCATCGAGGTCGGCGATCAGCACCTTGGCACCTTCGGCGACGAACAACCTCGCGATGCCTTCGCCAAAGCCTCCCGCCGCACCGGTGACGATGGCGACCTTGCCTTGCAGTTGGCCTGCGCTCATGGCCAGATCACCGGTGTCTCAACGGAGATGATCGGATCGATGCTGCCCGCAAAGTTGGGCAAGTCCGCCAGCAGCGTCTTGCCCTCGGGGCTTTCGAACGCGGCCCACAGTGCCTGCTCGTTGTCGAACCAGAGCTCGGAGAAACCGTCGTAGCCGAACTTCGGGAAGCGCTGCTTGTCGACCAGGTTGACCGAATAGCGCTTCAGTCCCGGCAGTTTGGTGCAGAGCGTGGCGTGCACGCCGAGCCAATGCGCGGTGAATTGTTCATGGCTCATGTCGTCGCGCTTTTTCACGAGGCCGAGGCGCTTGGTATGCGTCTTCATGTGGGGATTCCTTCGGTGACGATCAGGTTCGAACGCGCTGAAGCCTGGCGCAAGCGCCGCGCCGACGCGTATTCGGGAGAATCGATCCAGGCCTGCGCCCGCTCGACAGTCGCGAACTCGAGATCACGAGGCGTTGGGGCGCCCAGCCGCCTTCCAGCGTCTGCGTTGCGCCGCCGCGCGCGAGAAAGCGCCCGCCATACAGCGCGACCGTTGGCGGCGAGAGCCTGCGGTACTCGTCGAAGGTCGCCGGATCGGTGACCTCGATGTCGTTGATGACGTAGGCCGGCATTGCCCTGCTCACGCTGCCCGGTTCTGCGCCTGCGCCTGTGGCTGCGGCCGCACTTTGATGCCCAGCTCGTCCTCGCGGATCTTCATCAGCGCCGCGGTGTCGCGCTCGGCATAGCCCTTCGCGGCAGCGCGGTCTAGCGTGGCCAGCGCGCCCTCGCCCACCAGTGCCTGGAAGCCGAGCGCCTTGGCAGCATCGCAGGCCAGACGCACGTCCTTGGCGGCGAGCTTGACCATGAAGCCAGGGCTGTCGTCGCCGATGAAGGCCTTCTTCGGCATCGCCACCGCGAGCTGCTGGTTCCAGGCCATCGTCGTCTTCATCACCTCGACCATCAATTCAAGCGTTAACCCCTCTTTCACCCCGATCGCCAGCGCTTCGGTGTTGGCGCACATGATGGTCGTGGCCAGCAGGTTGTTGGTCATCTTCATCGCGTGGCCGGCGCCGGGGCCGCCGCAGAGAAAAGTCTGGGTGCCCATGCAGTCGAGCACCGGCTTGGCGCGCGCGATGTCTCTCGGCTCGCCGCCGACCATCAGCGTCAGCGTGCCGGTGACGGCATGTTCGCTGGTCTTGCCGACCGGCGCGTCGACCATCGCCATGCCGCGCTCGCGCAACCCCAAGCCGACGCGCTTGGACGTTTGGCGACGACGACTTCGGCACCTTATACGTCACCGGCGTCAGCCACAGCATGAGCGAGACCGAGCGCGTGGCCGACCCGCAGGCTGGCGCGCTGTTCGCTCTTGACATCGGCCGCGAGTGGGGCATTCACGGCCTGCCGGAACCACGCCTGAACTGAAATGTCGACGATCCAGCTCGCCCGCCTCGAGGCCTACGCATTCCGGGTACCGATCAGCAACCCGATCAAGGTCGCCTTCGGCACCTTCCGAGACCGGCCGATGGTGCTGGTGCGCGCGGTTGAACAAGACGGCAGCGAGGGTTGGGGCGAGGTCTGGTGCAACTGGCCGGCGGTGACCGCCGAACACCGCGCGCGCCTGGCCATCGAGATCGGCCAGCGCCTTGTCGGCCGCGCCTTCCTTGGCCCGGCGCAGGCTTTCGAGCAGCTCACGCGCGAACTGCACGTGCTGGTGCTGCAGACCGGCGAGGTCGGGCCGATCGCGTCGGTGCTGGCCGGCATCGACATCGCGCTGTGGGACCTCGCCGCGCGGCGAGACGGCGTGCCGCTGCACCGCTATCTCGGTGGCGACTCGACGAAGACCCATGTGCCGGTGTACGTGACCGGCA
>JANNQO010000151.1:0-13072 GCA_031400795.1 Rubrivivax sp.
CCTTCCATCGCCGCCTGCAGGGCGTTGATGGGGTCGACCTCGGTCACCCACACCTGGGCCGAGAGTGCACGCAAGGCCTGCGCCGAACCCTTGCCCACGTCGCCGTAGCCGCACACCAGGGCCACCTTGCCGGCCACCATCACGTCGGTGGCGCGCTTGATGGCATCCACCAGGCTCTCGCGGCAGCCGTAGAGGTTGTCGAACTTGCTCTTCGTGACGCTGTCATTCACGTTGATGGCGCGGAACATCAGCGTGCCTTTGACCGACATCTCCTTGAGCCGGTGCACGCCGGTGGTGGTCTCTTCGGTCACGCCGATGATCTGCGCGCTCTTGCGGCTGTACCAACTGGCGTCCGCGGCGAGCTTGGTCTTGATCGCCGCGAAGAGTTCACGCTCTTCTTCGCTGCCCGGATGGGCGATCAGCGAAGCGTCTTTCTCGGCGCGCTTGCCCAGGTGCATCAACAACGTGGCGTCGCCGCCGTCGTCGAGGATCATGTTCGGGCCTTCGCCTTCCGAGCCCTTCGCGCCGAACTCGAAGATGCGGTGCGTGAAGTCCCAGTACTCCTTCAAGGTCTCGCCCTTGTGCGCGAAGACCGGCGTGCCTCTTTCGGCCAGCGCCGCGGCGGCGTGGTCCTGCGTGCTGAAGATATTGCACGAGGCCCAGCGCACTTGCGCGCCCAGCGCTTGCAGCGTCTCCACCAGCACGGCGGTCTGGATGGTCATGTGCAGGCTGCCGGTGACGCGCGCGCCGCGCAGCGGCTGGCGGGCCGCGAACTCGTCGCGGATCGCCATCAGGCCGGGCATCTCGGTCTGGGCGATGGCGATTTCCTTGCGGCCCCAGGCGGCGAGGGCGAGGTCGGCCACGGCGAAATCGTTCGCGGCGGCAGCGGGCTTGAGAACAGCGTTCATGTCGGGGCTCCGAAGAAGGTAGGAACCTACACGACAGGAACGGGGGGCGGCCCACCTTCGGACCGCAGTCGTGCAGGTGAGCGCTGTTGCAAGGGGAAATTTCCGAGCCTGGCCTTCGTGGCGAAGGTTGCAACGCTCCTCGGAAAGCGGCGCATTCTAAGCACACCCCCCGCGAGCGCCGGGGAGCGCTTCGTGAAGGCCTGCGCACCTGCGGGGTTGCGCGGGTGGTGCGTGAACACCTGCGCGGTTGCGCGGGTACGAGAACACCTGCGCGGTTGCGCAGGTGGTGCGTCAGGGCTGCTTGAAGTAGGCGTCGTTGAGTTGCGCCGGCGTGTTGGCGATCTTCTCCAGCATCTGCCGTGCGCGCATGAACTCGATCGACGCGCGCACGCGCTCGAACGGGAACGGCCGCCGCTCAGTGACCTGGATCAGGTGGTAGCCGAACTTGGTCTTCACCGGATCGCTGAGTCCGCCCACCGGCAGCGCGTAGGCCGCGACCTCGAACTCGGCCTGCATCGCGCCGCGTGTGAAGGGTGGCAGCGCGCCGCCACCAGCGCGCGTGGTTTCATCGTCGGAACTCTTCCTGGCCAGCTCGGCAAAATCGGCGCCGCCCTTGAGCTTGGCGTGCAGCGCCGCTGCCTCGGCCCTGGCCTGGGCCTCGCTGCGCTGGCTGCCTTTCAGGCCGGGCTTCTCGGCGGCAGCGCCCTGGTAGCGGACGAGGATCTGGCGCGCCTTGATCTCGATGAAGTTGCTCTTTTCCGATTCCCACAGTGTGCGTGTGCCGGCTTCGTCCTTGCGCACTTCCGCTTGCAGGTCGGCCAGCAGCGCATTGCCCAGCACGGTGTAGGCGCGCACGCGCATCAACGCGGCGACCTTCGGATCCTGATCCACCTTGCGCCGCTGCGCCTCGCTGACCAGCGCCAGCAGCCGCGCAACCTCCTGGCCGGATTGCGGCGCCTGCGGCCCCGGCCCGGTGGTGGGCGCTCCCGACGCACGCTCGAAACCGATCACGAGTTTTTCGTAGTCGGTCTTGGTGAGCGTGAAGTCGCCCGAGCGCAGCACGACCGTGTCCGGCGCCACGGCGGCAGGCGTCTGTGCGGCGCTGGGCCCTGCCGCGGCCAGCACCAGGGGAAGAAGGAAAAAGGCGGAACGCGCGTCCATCGATGTAGCTCCGTGATGACGAAAAACGAGAAAGGCCGCCGGAGCGCTCCGGCGGCCCTGTGGGGTGGCTGCCGCGTTTGGGCAGCCGGCGTCAGCTGCAACTGTTGAACTTGTAGCTCACCACCCGCGATTGCCAATTGAACGTGCCGTTGGCCGCCAAATACTGGCCGATGTACCAGAACGTGCAGTCGTTTGCCGGGTCGATCTGCATCGTCGTGTAGTCGCCCCAGCGTGTCAGCGTGCCGGTCTGCGCTCCGGTTCCGGTGAACGCGATCTTCTCACCCTGCATCTGGTTGCGAATATCGCTGCGCAGGCGACCGGTGACGGCGACGGAGGCGAACTTGCCGGCTGGCGCGTCGGCATGGCTGTAGCCCATCAGCATGTTGCCCATCTTGTCCATCGCGATCGAGCCCATCCAGCGGTCGCCGGTGGAGCCCGGGTCGAAAGTGGCGTTCTGGTACAGCGTGGGCGCGGCCGCGAACGGCGAACGCACTTCGTACCAGCGCATCGCCGCGCCGCGCGCACCCGCGCCGTCGGGATCCACCGATTGCGTCACCATCAGGCTGTCCACGCCACCGCGGTTGCGATAAGCCAGCCGATACATCAGGCGGTCGGCCAGCGTGTCGAGCCGGTTGGCGGTGGTGGGCTGCCTGACGCAGGAGCCTGCAGCGCCGTTGCACGCCACCGTGGTGGCCCCGACCGGCAGATCGACGAACGTGCCCGACGCACCGCCCAAGCCGTTGGTCAGCGTCACCGTGCCGGCCGCGAAGTTGGGCTTCAACTTCATCAGCCGCAGCGAGATACCGCCGAACGAGTAGCGCGCGAAGATGTTGCCTTGAGCCACCGTAGTCGGCGCGGTTGCGCCGTCGACGTCACCCGGCAGGAATGCCGCTCCACCGGCGTAGAACGCCACCGGCGCGCACAACGTCGTCGCCGCCGGGTCGCCGACCAGCATCTTCGTGCGATCCGAGGCGCACATCGCAGCCCCGGTGTTGCCGCCAGCCGGCGAACCGCCGAAGATGTTGTACGCGGTGTAGTAGCCGTCATCGAAGATGCCCAGCTTGCCGTAATCGTTGAAACCGTTGGGCGGGGTGCTGCTGAACGTGATCGTGTAGAGGTGGTACGCGCCCAGCGGGTTGTTGGTCTGCGACACCGCAACGCACTGCAGGTACGGCGCGGCCGGGGCGCCACCCGAGATCGCGAACGCGAACTGGCTTAGCACATAGCGGTCGGCGCGCCTGTCGTACTGCAGGATCGGGTCGCCGCGGTTGGTGGACGAGCACAGGTTGGGTACCCCGGAAAACACTGTGTTGCCGTTGACCAGCGACAGCACCGTGCCGGCCTTGTCCATGATCGCGTACATGCTGTTGACCCACGCGATGACGTGGCTCGGGCCGACCAGCAGCGTGGTGTCCGGCGGCGCACCGGTCATGATGAAGCCGGGCATGCCGACGCCGGGGCCCTCGAAATTCGCGCCGGCAACGGCCGTGAGAGGCCGGCCGATCGAGGTCTGCGTGACCGCCGCGGCCGAGACGAGGGCCGCCGCGCCTTCGATCTCGGTGATCAGCGGGCCGTGGCGCTGGATCATCTCGGTGGCCGGCACCATGCCGGCCGCGCCCAACGCCGGCTGCGCCAGTGCCAACTCGTACAAGGGCGCGGACAACCCGTGGTATTCCATCGGCAGCACCTGCGTCTCGCCAACCTGGGCGAACGCGCTGCCGGCCACCGTACCTGCTATCAAACCAGCTGCAATCAGCTTCTTCATATCGGTCCTTTGAAACAGAGGTGTGGGGAGATCAAGCCTGGCGGCGACGACGCGACGCCAACAGTGCGATGCCCATTGCGGCGAGCAGAATCGTACCCGGCTCGGGGGTGCCCGGCGGGACCACAACGCGATCGCCATTGACGAGGAAAGCGTGCTCGGCGTCATTGCTCGTCCAAGCCACGCCCGGAGGCAGCAGCGAGAACTCCTGGTCAATGAAGGTCGTGCCGTTGGCCGCGTTGGCATCGGCAAAGCTCCAGTAGAACTCCACCGTATCGCTCGTCGTGGACAACGCGCCGTTGTGCAACTCCAGCCAATAGGTACCCGCCACCAGGCCGGCGACTGCCACGGCAAAGTCATTCTTCACGACGCTCAGCCCGGCGGCCGTGCCGGCAGCGGTGCGCGTCGGCGTGGCAGAACCGGAACCGTACACCGTGGCGTCGTCAGGCGCGCCGCCGGCATTGCCGACGATGCGATAGGCGATCGAGCCCGCGTAGTCGCCTGTGCCGCCCTCCAGGCTCCAGAAGGTGATGCTCGTCAGATTGGAGGTGAAGCTGAGCTGGAAGTCGGCGGCCTGGTTGAACGCCGACATCTGGCTGCCACCCTCGAACACTGTCGCCGGAGGCCCGTTGTCCCACAGCAGTGCCGCCTGAGCGACCGGGGCAAACTGCAGCGCCAGCGCCGCGACTGCCGTGAGCGTCATCGAAAGCAATTTCTTGCGCATGGATTCAACCTTTCTGGTGTTGCTCGTTCGAGAAAACATCACCCACTCCCGGGGCCGATGATCGGGTTGGAGGACTTCGCGGCGCCGCGCCGCTGGCCGGCGAAGCGACTCTGGCGTTGCGCCAGCGCCTCGGTGGCGACGGCGCGCACCGCGTCGCTGGTTTCGTTCAGCGCGCGGCGGATCAGCTCGAGGCTGCGCGCATCGTCTTGCGCCCCGGCGCGCTCGATGGCTTCGATGCGCGACGCGGCGTCGCGGCTCGCGAGCGCCACGTCGAGCGCGGCAATCGGTTGCAGCACAGGCTGCGCCGCGGCGGGCAGCGACGCCACTGACGCGGCCGCCAACACGAAGACGCGCGTGGCGTGCCCCGGCGCACCCTCGATGAGAACGAAATTCTGATGGGCAAGCAGGCGGCGCAAACCATCGGCCAGCAACACTTGATCGAGGTTCCAGCGCACGGGCTCGCCCAGCGCCTCGGCGCCCTTCACGACGGCGCCCGTCGCCGCGGCCACTTCACGCAACACGGCGCTCAAGGGCTGGCCGCGCGGTTGCACCGACAACCTGCCGGCGCTGTAGGAAACCAACGGAGTTGTCGACGGCTCGGCGGCCACCGGCGCTGCGCAGCACCAGAAAGCCGCAGCGCCCATGGCAAGGGCTGCTGCAGTCGCAACCTTGCTGTCCGTTTGCTGGCTTCGCGATGTCAAGACGACGCTGCTCCTTGCTTGACGCCCCACCCTGTGCAGGCCACTCCAACCGTATTTCTGAGTTGGCTTGCAAGAATCATGGCAAGCCGAGAAAAGCGCTTCAAATCAGAATGTTGTGCGAATCGACGGCCGCTGGGCGCAATGCAATGTAAAGATTGCCGACCCGGCGTTTGCGGCCGAGCCGTCCACACATCAGTGACAACCCGAATGCGCCCGCTGGCCGACGCCGATCTTCGCCAGGTGCTGGGCGTGATGACCGACATCGACGACACGCTCACGGCAGCTGGCGCGCTCGACCCGGCGGCCCTGCCGGCGTTGCAGGCGCTGCGCGACGCCGGCCTGCCGGTCATCGCCATCACCGGGCGGCCGATGGGTTGGAGCCTGCCTTTCGCGGGGCTGTGGCCGGTTGCGGCCATCGTCGCCGAAAACGGGGCGGTGGCGCTGATTCCCTCGGCCGGCGGCGTATCGACCGAGTTCGCACAAGACGATGCCACCCGCACGCGCAACGCGGCTCGATTGCGCGCGACGCTCGAACGGATCGAGTCCGAGGTGCCGGGTGCGCGCCGCGCACAAGACAGTGCCGGCCGCGTGACCGACATCGCCATCGACCACAGCGAGTTCGCGCATCTGGACGAAGCCGCCATCGCACGCGTGGTCGCGATGATGCAGGCGCAGGGCATGCAGGCCACGGTCAGCTCGATCCACATCAACGGCTGGTTCGGCGAGCACGACAAGTACAGCGCTGCGTGCTGGATGGTGCAGCGGCTGTTCGGGCGGCGGCTCGCCGATGAAGTGAAACGTTGGGTCTACGTCGGCGATTCGACCAACGACCAGGCGATGTTCGCGGCGTTTCCGCTTAGCGTGGGCGTGGCCAACCTGCGGCGCTTCGCGGACCAGCTGCACACCTGGCCCGCGTTCATCACCGACGGCGAACGCGGCCTTGGTTTTGCCGAGCTGGCGCGGCGCGTGCTCGCCGCCCGCGGCGCGGCGTGAAGGCGGTAGCGGCGGGGCTGCCTACGGACTCAAGAAGGCCTGCATGCGCGCGAGTTCATCGTCCTGTGCCGCACGAAACGCCGCGTCGCGCGGCGCCTTGCCGCCGACGTAGCCGAAGTCGGCCTTCAAGCGAGCGCCATCCAACGCCACGTTGCTCCAGCCGATGACCTGCTCGCGCCACAACAGCGGCAGCGCGTAATAACCGCGCACGCGCTTCGGCGCCGGCGTGTAGGCCTCGAAGCGGTAGGCCCAGCCCCAGAAGAGTTCGAAGCGGCGGCGGTCCCAGACTACCGGATCGAAAGGCGCGAACAGACGCACCTCGTCGGCCACGGCGTGGCGCCGCGACGCAGGGTTCTCGCCGGGCGCCCAGTACCAGCGCACCCCGTCGAGTTCTGCATTCGGCAGCCGCGCCTTCGCGCGCGCCAAAGCCGCGCGCCGCCCGTCGGCCCATTGCGGGGCGCCGTAACGCAGGTGGTGGATCAGCTCCGACAGCGAGCGCTCGGGCAGCGGCGCGTACTTGGCCACGATCACGTCGGCCAGCGCATCGAGCGCGGCCGCGGGGTCGGGTGCCGCGGGCACCGGCTCGCGCGCTGCGAAGACACGCACACCGCCGACACGGCCGGCGATGCGCACGAGCCCCCGGTAGTGCATGCCGTCCAGCAGCTGCGTGCTGGCGTTGCTCGAGCCGCCGAACCAGTTCTGCACCTTGCCGTGCCTGAACTGCGCGTCGACATCGCGCGGGTGCACCACGCCTCGTTCGCGCACGAAGGCCAGCACGTCCCGCGCCTGCTGCCAGCGCTTCTTCGGCCACACCGTGCGTGGCTCGCGCGGGTGCATCAGGTGATGCGTGGCGCGCGGCAGGAAGCCGTAGTTGACGAAGAAATCCTCTTCGATCGTCAGCCTCGGGTAGCGGCGTTCGAGGTCGCCTGCGCAGTAGCCGGCGACACGGTGGCGCAGCGTCAGGTCTTGGGCGCGCGCCGGAGCGCGGATCGGGTCGGCCTGCACGAAGCCGAGCCGCTCGATCGCGCGCGGCAGCGTGGTGGGCGTGAACAGCGATCGGGCGATTGCGTAGCGGCGCAGCGCGTCGAGCGTGATCTTGGACGAAGCAGGCATGCGGCCATGATGCCGCAGCCGATCAGCCATTCAGCCGATGATTGCCGCGAGCACGAAGCAGCCAAGCGCCAGCGCGATACCGCGGTTCGGCGTCTTGAACCAGTACGGCAGGCCGATCGCCAGGTAGAGCGCAGCCAGCGCCGCCGGCAGCCAGGCGATGGCGGCCGGCGTGCCGGCCGGCCACATCCCCCACGCGGCTGCGGCCGCGCCGAACATCAGCGCACCCAGGCTGTGGCTCAGGTTGAAGCCAATCCAGGCGCGCCACATGCTCGACCCCGGCCCTGCCAGCCGCACCGGGCTGGCCATCATCGCGTGCATCACGGCCGCATCGGCCGGCACGATGCGCCGCGGGCGACGCAGGTCGGTGAGCGTGAAGACGGCGTGCAGCAGCGCGAGCACGCTGAAGATCGCACCGCCGGCCGCGTACAGCCAGGCGCCCGTCACGCACCCACCACCGCAGACTCGGCGGCCAGCCAGTGCACCACGGCGGCGGGCAATTCCGCCGGTGTGAACGCCAGCCCCATGCGACCATACGAATCGACGTTGCGCACCAGCCCGCGGCGAGCGACGGCGGCGCCTTTCATGTAGCCCGCGGCGCACAGCGTGCCGTCTTCGCGCAGGAACTCGAAGCGCATGTAGTTCCACGACTCGTCAGCGCCGGCCAGCGTGAAGCGCAGCCGGTAGCGCTGCCAGGGCTGCAGCCCTTTGCGGTAGGTGATGAAGGCACCGCCGGACATCGGCCGCCAGCCCGCACCGAGCATCGCCTGGGCGAAGCCGGTGCGCACGAAATACTCCACCAGCATCAGATCGACGATGGTCAGGTAGCGGCCGTTGTTCATATGGCCGTTCACGTCCAGGTCGTTGGGCAGCACACGAAAGACCCGCTCGATGCAATCACCTGGGGCGATCGAGGGCAGCCTCCAGCCGCGCAACGCGGCCCAGATCAAGCGCAGGTAGAGGTTCATCGGGTGCTACGATTTGGTTCGATGTCGAACAGTTTAGTTCGAAAGTGAACTATATGGCAAGTCGGACTTCGCGGCCTCCCGTGCGCGCCTCCAGCGCAGATGACGACGCCATCCGGTCGTGGCTTGCCGTCGTGCGCGCCTACCACCTGTGCGATGCGCTGATGTCGCGGCGCCTGGCGGTGCTGGGCGTGAAGCTGGCCGAGCACGAAATCATCGCCAACCTGCGGCGCGAGCCGGGCCTGACGCAGCAACTGCTCGCGCAGCGCTGTTTCAGCGCGAAGAGCCACATCAGCGCGCTGCTCACCAGCCTGGAAGAGCGCGGCTGGGTGCGGCGCGAACCCGACCCGGCAGATGCGCGCGCCAAGCGCCTGTACCTCGAGCCGGCCGGTGCGAAGATGGCCGAACGCACGGTGGCGGTGCAAGCGGCCATCGTTGCGGTGATGGCCGAGGCGATGCCCACCAAGACGATGCTGCAGGTGACCGAAGGCATGCGCGCCGTGAGCGCGCGGCTCGAGGCGCTGATCGACAGCGGCGAGTGAGCTTCAGGCGAGTTGCTGGCGCACGCTGCCGCCAGCTGTCTCGCTCCACGTCACTCGGGCAAACGCACCGTTGACCAGCAGCATCTGCGGCGGCCGGTGGCCGATGTCCACGTCGACCAGCACCGGACAAGGCAGCGATGCAAGGCCGTGCACCAGCGCGTCGTGGTAGCGCATCTGCGTGGCGGCTGTCGTGTCGGGCGCGGCGCTGCGGCCGATGAGCAGACCGGCCAGCCCATCGAGCCAGCCGCTCCAGCGCAGCCGGTGCAACGCACGCACGATGTCGGTGGGCGACATGCCCGAGTTCTCGAGGAAAAGGATCGTGCCTTTGGCGCGGTGCCGGGCGATGAAACCGGGCACATCACCGAACGGCGTGCCGGCCAGGTGCAAGAGCGTGTCGAAGCAGCCGCCGATCAGGCGCCCTTCGAACTGCACCTCGCCCGCGCGGTTCAGGCAGCGCCAGCGCGTCGGCTCGGTGAGGCGGTAGGTCACCTCGGGCTGCTCGGCGAAGTCGGTCCACTGCAACTGCCAGTGTTCGGAGTTGCGCTGCTCGAAGCTGCCGCCGGCGGGCGTGGCCAAGGCCGGCAGCACGCCGGCGGTCAGCGCATCGTGCTGCCCGGGCGCCAGGTCCATCAGACAGGGCCCGTGCGCGGTGGCCCAGTCGAGCTTCAGCGTGACCGGCAGCATCCAGGTGCTGGTGTCGGAGTAGCCGAGCACCCATTTCGGCTTGGCGTGCTTCAGCGCCGCGAAGTCGAGGCGTTCCAACAGCTCGATCGCGAGCTCGCCGCCCCAGGGCGGGATTACCGCGTCGACATCGTCGCGCAGCAAAGTCTTCATCAACTCGGCGGCGCGAGCATCGGCGTTCGCGCTGGCGCTCTTCACTTCGCTGCGCAGGCACTGCCCTTCTTCGACGACGAAGCCTTGCCCGCGCAGGTGCGCCAGGCACAGATCCAGGCGCCGATGCAGGCGCGGCTCCACGCCGGAGCTGGGCGCGGTGATCACGATGCGGCTGCCGGGCCGCAACGGGGCGGGGTAGACGATGACCATGCGCGCGATGATGCCCGAGCCCCCGCCGATCAAAATGCCGCGATGCGCCGAACCGATCTGCTGCAAGGCCTGACCGTCTTCGAACGCGGCTGGCTTTCGTCGAACAACGTGCTCGTGCACGCTGCACCCGGCGAAGCCGGCGCGACGCTGTTCGACAGCAGCCACGTGAACCACTCTGCGCAGACGGTGCAGCTGGTGCGGCATGGCCTCGCGCAGCGCGGTGAGCGGCTCGCGCTGCTCGTCAACACGCACCTGCACTCCGATCACTGCGGCGGCAATGCCGCGCTGCAAGCGGCCTTCGGCATGCCGGTGCTGATTCCGCCCGGCGAAGCCGCCACGGTGCGTGCTTGGCAACACGACGGTCTCAGCCACGTCCAGACCGGCCAGCGCAACGAGCGCTTCACGATCGATGGCGTACTGGCCTCAGGCGAGGTGCTGCGCGCCGGCGGGCGCGACTGGCAAGTCATCGCCGCGCCGGGCCACGACCCGCACGCCGTGATGTTGTTCGATGCCCACGCCGGCGTGCTGGTGTCGGGCGACGCGCTGTGGCAAGACGGCTTCGGCGTGGTCTTCCCCGAGACCGCCGGCGAGAGCGGCTTTCACGACGTGGGCGCGGTGCTCGACCTCATCGCCGCGCTGCCGGTGCGAATCGTGGTCCCCGGCCACGGCGCGCCGTTCTCCGATGTGACCGACGCGCTGGCGCGCGCGCTCTCGCGGCTGAATGCTTTTCGCGACGACCCGGCCCGACACGCGCGCTACGCGAGCAAGGTGTTGCTCAAGTACCGGCTGATGGAGGAGCGCTCGCAGCCGCTGGCCGCGCTGCGCGAGTGGGCCGCGGGCACGCCGATCATGCAAAACCTCTGGCACCGTTATCCGCCGCTCGGTGTGGCATCGCCCGCGGCCTGGGTCGACGCGCTGGTGGCCGATCTGGCGCGCAGCGGAGCGCTGGCCGTGCAGGACGGTACGGTCTTCGACCGCTGAGCCGGCCCACGCGGCCTGCTCGGCTCGGCAAGGCGTGTCCGCGGCGGCTTTACGATCGTCTGCCGAACTTCGCCCACCACCCAACCGTGGAGTCATTGAACGTGATCACCCTGCTCCATGAACAGCGCCAGACGTTGTGGCCCGATGCGGCCGTCGAAGGCGACAAGCTCTGGCTGGACGGCGCGGCTATCGAACAGGCCACCGGCTGGACCTGGAAGCCCGAGGGCTTGTGCCGCGACGAGGTGTGCGTGCCGTTGCCGCGCCCGGCCGAGGGCGAGTGGGTGCGCGACGGCCGCCTGAACCTGGCCGCGATGTGGCGGCGCAGCGCCCAGCCGGTGGTGCACGACGCTGCCTCGCGCACCTGGGTGCTGGGGACGGGCGCCACGCAACGCGGCGCCGCGCTGGCCACGCTCGAGGCGCCCGACTTCGCCTTGCCCGACCTGGACGGCCGCGAGCACCGGCTCTCGTCGTACCGCGGCCGCAAGGTCTTCCTGGCCACCTGGGCGTCGTGGTGAGGGTGTCGCGCTGACTTGCCCGTGTGGCAGTCGCTGTTCGACGAACTGAAGGACCACGGCTTCACGGTGCTGGCCGTGGCGATGGACCAACCCGAGGCTGCCTGGCCGTGGATCGAAGCCGCCGCGCCGTCGTATCCCTGCCTGATCGACAGCGACCATCATCTGGCCGACCTGTACAACCTGGTGAACGTGCCACAGGCGCTGTGGATCGACGAGCAGGGCCGCATCGTCCGCCCGCCCGAGACGGCAGGATCGACCGACGGATTCCGGGCGATGGACCGCAAGACCTTTGCGATGCCCGAGGCGGTGGTGGCCGAGCGCACACGCGTCAAGGCGATGTACTTCGACGCCGTGCGCGACTGGGTGCGGCGTGGCCCAGGCAGCGTGCACGCGCTCAGCGTTGACCAGGCGGCGGCCAGGCTGAGCTTGCCGCAGGACGTGATTGCCCAGGCGCACGCGCACTTTCGCCTCGGGCAGTACCTGTTGCGTCAGGGTCAGGCCGACGAGGCGCGGGCGGTGATGGCCGAGGCCTGTCGGCTGCATCCGGACTCCTGGGCCATGTGGCGGCAAGCGGCGGCCAAGGATGCGCGCGGCCTGGCGTCCGGACCCGAGTTCTGGGCGCGCGTTGACGCGCTGGGCAGCCGGGCTTACTACGCGCCAGTGGAAATCGCAGCACTGCCCGACTCACCAGCGCAGTAGCAGCGAGCAACGCAACCGATCCGCCGGTCCTTCAGCGGTGCAGGTGCTGGGCCAATACCCAGGCCACGTGATGCGCCTGCCGGGCGCCGCGGGTTCCGTCGGCGATCTGGTGCCGGCAGCTCGTGCCGTCGGCAACCACGATCGCGTCGGCCGGCGCGGCGCGCAGCGCGGGCAGCAGCGCGAGTTCGGCCATCTGCATCGAGACTGCGTGGTGCTCGGCTTCGTAGCCGAAGCTGCCGGCCATGCCGCAGCAGCTGCTTTCGATGAGCTGCGGCTTGGCGCCGGGCAGCAGTGACAGGACTTCGAGCGCCGGGGCCATCGCGCCGAAGGCCTTCTGATGGCAATGGCCGTGCACGACGACGGGCCGGCCCGGCGCGCGCAGCTTCGGCGCGAAGCGGCCGGCGCGGGCTTCCGCGGCGGCCCACTCCTCGAACATCACAGCCTGCCGGGCGACACGTTCGGCGCGTTCGCCCAGGCCCATCACGAGCACCTCGTCGCGCAGCGTGAACAAACAGCTCGGCTCCAGGCCGATGATGGGCAGCAACTGGTCGCCGACGAAGGGTGCGAACGATTCGAGCAGTTCGCGAGCGCGCGACTTCGCTTCGTCGACCAGGCCGGTGGCCAGCAGCGTGCGGCCGCAGCACAGCGGCCGCCCGTTGCGCCGCGGTACATGCACCGCGTAGCCGGCCGCCTGCATCACGCGCACGGCGGCCACCGCGTTCTCGCTGTCGAACTGGCCGCTGAAGGTGTCGACGAAGAGCACCACGCCCTTGTCGGCGGCCAGCACCTCGTCGCGGGTTGCGAGCTTCAGCAAGGCCGCTTGCGCCCAGAAGGTGTCGCGCCGAAAAGCCGGCAGCGTGCGCTGCGCCGCCAGGCCGAACCACCGCTCGCCCCAGGCGCGCAGCCGCGGCGAGCGGTTGCGCCAATTGGCCAGCGCCGCCAGGCCCGGCGTGCGGCTGATGCGGTG
>JANNQO010000152.1:0-1858 GCA_031400795.1 Rubrivivax sp.
GCGACAGCGGGGCTGCTGTTTCAACGTGGATCGGCGCCGGCATGGTGGGCGCGCTCGCGGCCACGGTGGCCGTGGTGCTGTGGGAGCGCATCGCCTTCACGGCCCTGTTCGACTTCAGCGCCGACTACCGCGTCACCGGACCGTTCTCGGCCATGCACCGCGGCGGCGCTTACCTGGAGTGTTTCCTGGTGCTGGCCACTGCCTTCGTGCTGCTGTGGCTGTTGCGCGCCCAGCATGCCTGGCAGCGAGTCGCGGCGGCGGTGTTGCTCGTGCTTGCCGGCTACGCGGTGATGGTGACCTACTCGCGCAACGGCTATGTCGCGTTGGCGCTGGTGCTGGTGCTCGGCGTGCTGTTGCTGCCAAGCCGCACGAGCGGACGCCAGCGGCGAGCGCTGCAAGGCGCCGCGGTGCTGGCCTTGGCTGCGGCGGTGGCACTGCCGATCGCGATGACCGGCTTCGCGCGCGAGCGCATCGACAACAGCCTGGCCGACCTGGGCGTGCGCGAAAAGCATTGGCTGGACGCCATCGGGCTGCACGACGGCAGTCTCGCGAGCACGCTGTTCGGCATGGGGCTCGGGCGCTTCCCCGAGCTGCACTACTGGCGCAGCCGGGAGGTCGCGCGCGCAGCGACCCTGCGCGTCATGCGCGAGCCTGAACGACCTTTTCTGCGCCTGGGCCCCGGCGCGCCGACATACGTCGAACAATGGGTCGCCGGGCCGGTCCTGGGCCCACTGCAACTGAGCTTGGAGCTGCGTGCAGAGAAGGCCGTGCCGATTCTGGAGATGGCCTTGTGCGAAAAGTGGATGCTCACGTCCGCCTCCTGCACGAGTGCCGCCGCCAAGGGCAGCAGCGCGGGAGCCTGGCAGACCGTGCGGCTGACGATCGAAGTGCCGCCGGAGCACGCGTTGCGCCCGCTGAAGTTCTCGCTGCTGGCCCCCGGCACCGGCGTGCCCGTGGACGTCACCGCGATCCGCCTCTCCAGCGCCGACGGCCGCGAGCTGCTGGCAAACGGCGGCTTCGAACAAGGCGCCGCGCGCTGGTTCTGGAGCACCGATGTCGACCCGCCCTGGCACATCCACAGCTTGCCGCTGGCGCTGTGGTTCGATCTCGGCTGGTTCGGCGTCTTCGCGTTCGCAGTGGCCGTGCTGGCCGCGGCGGTGGCCGCTTTGCGGCGCCGCCAGCGTGGCCAGATGCTGGCGCCGGCGGCGCTGGTGGCGCTGGCCGGCATGCTCACCTCGGGGCTGGTGAACAGCCTCGTCGATGTGCCGCGCTTCCTGTTCCTGCTGCTCGTGTTGATCTGGCTGTGTGGCGCCGACGACGCTGCCAAGGGGTCGGCAGCGCACTCCTAGAATACGCGGTTACGCCCAAAACGCTCGAGGATCCGTCGTGTTCATTACTTCCGCCTACGCCCAGACCGCCCCCGCCGCCGCGGGGGGCGCCGAGTCGACCATGCTCAGCCTGCTGCCGCTGGTGCTGATGTTCGTCGTGCTGTACTTCATCATGATCCGCCCGCAGATGAAGAAGCAGAAAGAGCACAAGGCGATGATCGAGGCCGTCGCCAAGGGCGACGAGGTGGTCATCGCCGGCGGCGTGGTCGGCCGCGTCTCCAAGCTCGGCGACTCCTACCTCAGCGTGGAGGTGGCCAACAACGTCGAGTTGCAGGTGCAACGCGGCTCGGTGGTGCAGGTGCTGCCAAAAGGTACGTACAAGTAAGGCACCCCAGTGAATCGCTACCCCTTGTGGAAGTACGTGATGCTCGCCGTCGCGTTGCTGGTCGGCTTGCTCTACACCGTGCCCAACCTGTACGGCGAATCGCCGGCGGTGCAGGTGTCCAGCGGCAGGGTCACGCTGAAGGTCG
>JANNQO010000153.1:0-6072 GCA_031400795.1 Rubrivivax sp.
AACTACAAGGGCTTCCCCGTTTGTCAAGCGACGTCGATCCAGTGTGAATCGCGCCAGCGATTCACCCATCGTCGAACTGACTTCACTTACAACTACCACCGGCGTTCGGACGATCGTCGAATTGCGGCAAAAGGTGCGGACTGGAAAAACTACAACCGGTCATTAATGCAGCCTTCGTCTGGCTGCGGACCCTGATGAAAGACGCGCGCGGGGGACCCATTCGTTAGTCGAGTCTGCTCTGGCTTTCGCTTTGCTGTGACTCCTGGAGCTAATCGGTCACTCCCCGCGCAGGTCCAACCTTTGCACATCAACGCTGGTCAAGTCACGCGGTGGTGGAAATGGGTCTTGGTCAATGCGGCGAACTGGCCGCACGCGGGGTACTCGGGGTTGGCCGCGACGGCGCGGTCAAGCCTGGCCGAAGGCCACCGCCGAAGGCGGCTTGGGCTTGACGGCGACGACGCGGCCGCAGCCTCCCGCCAGGCGTGCGGGGCGCGCATTTGGCGGCCTGCACGCCTGACGACTGAGGGCGACTCGCCCCCTTCCCGCTGGCGGGAAGGGCGGGGGGATGGGTGGGAGGTCGGTCTGGCTTCATCGAGTTGTCCTGCGCGGTGTGGCCGGCTTTACGCCGGCATCTTGAACTCTTCGCCCTTGCGCAGCATCGCCCAGGCCATGCGCGCGTTCTTCGCCGCAATGGCCACCACCGCGCGCCAGTACCCTCGCCGCTCAGAGAGCTTGACCGCCCAGCGGCTGAGCGAGTCGCTCTTGCCGGCGGCGGCATTGAGCACCGCGCGTGCGCCGAGCACGAGCAGGCTGCGCAGGTAGCCATCCCCGGCTTTGGTGATGTGGCCCAGCCGCGTCTTGCCCCCGGAGCTGTACTGCCCCGGCACCAACCCCAGCCAGGCGGCAAACTGCCGCCCGCTGCTGAACTCGTGCCCGTTGCCGATCATCGCCACGATCGTCGTGGCGGTCGTGGGCCCGACGCCGGCGAGCTTCATCAGCCGCTTGCTGGCCGCACACTGCTTGGCAATCGTGCGCACGTGCACGTCGTACTGCTCGATGCGCTGGTCCAGGTGGTGCACCTCGCTGAGCAGATCACCGATGGCGGTGTTGGCCCAGCCGGGCAACTCTTCCAGCCGCGCCGCGGCCTCGCGCCGGACGACCTCGGCCTTCAGCGGCAGCACGATGCCCAATTCCGACAGCAACCCGCGGATGCGGTTGAGCGTGGCTGTGCGGGCTTGCACGAAGCCTTGGCGCACGCGGTGCACCATCAGCCTGGCCTGCTGGTCTTCACTCTTGACGGGCACGAAGCGCATATTCGGACGCTGCACCGCTTCGCAGATCGCTTGCGCGTCGGCCGCGTCGTTCTTGCCGCGCTTGCCCGACAGCCGATACGGCACGACGAACTTCGGTGCCATCAGCTTGACGGTATGGCCATGCGCGGCGAACAGCCGCGCCCAATGGTGGGCGCCGCTGCGCGCCTCCATGCCGATCAGGCACGGCGGCAACGCCGCCACCACCTCGTTGAGCTTGGCGCGCGACACGCTCGGGCGCAACAGTTCAGGCTTACCTGCTTCGCTCACGCCGTGCAGCGCGAACACGTTCTTGGCAAGATCGATTCCGACGGTGACAATGCTCATGGACTTCCCCTTTCGAGCGGTTGATGAGAGACGCAATCCCCATCGTGGCACTGGTCGTTAACTGCGGCAATGCGCCGGCTCGGGACGGGGAAGTCCCTTCCATTCGTTAGCCGTCACAGCAACGCGCACAGTGATCGGTACCTTGCCGTGGTACCATGCACGGCATGAAGCGGAGGCACCAGCGCGTACTGGAACTGATCTTTGTCCATCCAACGAGCGGGAACGTCCAGTGGAAGGACATTGAAGGCTTGTTCAGAGAGCTGGGCGCTGAGATCAGTGAACGCGAAGGTAGTCGTGTGGCAGTCGTCTTGTTTTCAGAGGTCCGGGTCTTTCATCGACCTCACCCCTCTCCAAGCACTGACAAAGGCGCCGTCTCCAGCATCCGCAAGTGGCTTGAGCAACACGGAGTGAAGCCATGAACATGATGACTCTCGACGGATACAACGCCAGGATCGAGTACGACGCGGAGCTAGACGTCTTTCGCGGCGAGATTCTTGGCCTTGCGGGCGGCGCCGACTTCTTGGGCAAGAACCCGAAAGAGCTGCGCGCCGAGTTCAAGAGGTCTTTGCACGTCTTTCTTGATGTCTGCCGAGAGAAAGGCATCGAACCTCGCAGAAGCTACTCTGGCAAGTTCAACCTGCGTATCCCTCCTGACCTGCACGAGAAGCTTGCAATCGTCGCTCAAGCCGAAGGCAAAAGCATCAACACGCTGGCGCAAGAAGCGCTTCAACAACGCGTCGCAGCGTGAGCAGGTGAATGCCACTTCATCGGCGCGGCAGCAAGTGACGATCGACCCGGCGATGGGCCGAAGGCTTCAATGAGGCCGGGGCGCAAAGCCCCGGAAGACGTCGCTCGCTTCGGCAACGCGCTGCGGCAGCTTGAGCGCCGTCGCAAGCTCAAATCCGAGGCCACGGCCGACCTCCTTGACGCCTTCGACACGCTCGGGCCGCAAAGCGACGCGGCGCCAGCGGGCCAGCGGCGGCTGCTCGACCTGGCACGGCAGTACGACCTGTCCGTCTACGACGCTTCACACCTCGAACTCGCGATCCGGCTGACTGTGCCGCTGGCAACCCAGGACTTTGGATTCGCGGCGGCGGCGACGAAGGCGGGGTTGATGGCCGGCTGACTGGCGGGCGCGAAGTGGCCGAGTCTTCGGCGGTCGACTACAATGGTGTACACATTTGCGTACTGGAGTCGGCCATGGATTTTGTCACCGTGAGAGAGCTTCGGGCCGAGTCGGGCAAGGTCTGGGACCGTGTGGCGGCTGGCGAAGAGATCGTGCTGACCCGCAACGGCAAACCGTTCGCCTTGGTCGTTCCAACCGCGCCTGCGGACCTGGAAGCGACCCTTCGCGCCGTTCGATTGCGCAAGCTCGGGCAAGTCGTCGACGCACTTCGCCGGCAGGCGCGCGACAACGGCGCCGACAAGCTGACCGACGTGCAGATCAATGCCGAGATCGCCGCGGTTCGGAAGGCTCGCCGTGAACGTGCCGCGAGCCGTCGTTGACACCAACATCCTGGTCTCGGCACTGATCCGTCCTGAGGGGCCGCCCGGGTTGGTGATCGACGACATCCGCAACGGGCAACTCGTGCCGGTGGTGACTGCCGATATCCTGGAGGAATACGACGAGGTACTGCACCGCCCGAAGCTGCGCCTGGGCGCTGACGAGGTCTCGGCGCTGCTCGCTCTGTTGCGCGATCTTGGCGAGTGGGTCGAGTTGCCGAATGAAGAGTCGCTATCGGGCAAGGCGATCGATGGCGTTGCCGAGGGGCTCGTGCCGCCATTGTTCAAGGCCGTTTGCGTGTCGGTACCGGAGTTCATCAAGATGCTCCTTCGAGCGTGGCAGCCCAGCGCGGTGGTGTTTACCGGTGAGGAGAACGATAGTGCCGCATGCCTTGTCATCGCCAAGCAAGGCCATGGCCGCGCAGATTGGACAGGGTCTTGCCTGTGCAGGAGTGGGCTGACGGCGAGCGGGTGGAGTACCCGGACGGGTCGCCGCGGCCGAGGCTGACTGAACCTGACGATTGGTCGTTCGTCTCAGGGGCGCTGTCGGGATGGTGCCCGGTGATCGCGGGGAACGCGCAGCACTTTCCGAACGAAGGAGGGGTGGTGGTCATGACGGCGGGGGAGTGGTGGCGGCGCAGAGCGTTGCATGACTCCCGGCACGGGCGGCCATACCGCGATCAGCTCCGCACCGGTCGAAAGAGGCCGAGGCCGAGACCGAAGCTGCTCGAGTGGCCCAAGCGGATGGGCCCGACGACGGGCGCAGGGAACAAAAGTCGAACCGCTTGTCCACGGCGCTCTCCGATGAATACGCGCCTGTCCGCCTCCCCACGAGGCACGTGCACCGCCACCCAGGTTGCTGCTCCCACGGTCTCGACCAGGACCTGCTCGGCGTCTGCGAAGCCGCGCCTCTGAAGCTCCCGCCGAACCTGATCGACGAGCGTCTCCGCCTCACGCTCCTTGCCACCACGAAGGTGATGTCGGGGCGGCACGTATGCCGTGACGGATTCCCAAGAGCGCGCAGCCTGACCGTCGAAACCGGGAGGTGCCGTGACGCCGCGGCCCAGCGGGTGTCGGCGCTGAACCACAGGCCCGGCAGCTCGAACTGCGCCGTGGCGGCGCCGGCTTCACGATCGATCTGCCAGCCCTGGCGATCGGGGCTCCACGCGATCGGCATGCCGAGCCTGTCGCGCAGGAAAGCGATGTCGCGCGTGAGCGTCGAGCGCGATACATCGAGCTGCTCGATCGCCCACGCCGGTGTGACGCATCGCCTTGAAACCAGCCATCGCCGCAGCTTGTCATGCCGCTCGCTCTGTGCCATCAGCGCCTCCCCTTCGAGCGATTCTGCGCCCGGCAGCCAGGCCGCGCGAGACGTTCCGTGGCTCCGAAGCCTTCAGCGAGTGGCCATGTACGCGTCGAACAAGGGCGCCGACAGCGCACGCAGACGCCTGCGGTGTTCGATGATGTCGTGATGCCGGCCTTGGCGTTCCAGGCGCAGCAGCGCCGACACCAGCGTGAACGCGTCGGCGGGCGGGCAGTCCACTCTCGGCTCCGCCGCGGCCAGCACGCCGGCCAACAACGGCTGATCGACCAATACCCAGGCCGGCAGCCAGGCCCACGCGTCGCCGTCGGGGTCGAAGGCCTGCTCGAAACGCTGCGCGAGTCGCGCCAGGCGCGCGTCTTCCAGCTGCGGGATCAGCCGTGCCGCAGCCGCCGGCGCAAGCCACAGCGCTTCGGCCAGCAGCGGCCAGGCCGCGTCGCTTCCGTGCAGGCGCCAGCGCGATTGCACCATCCACACGAGCGGCTGCGGAATGCGCCGCCACGAGTCGATGCTCGATACGGCTTCGGCCGCCTCGGCCCACGCGCCGGCGGCGATGTAGAGGCCGGCCGCGTGCGCGCCAGCATGCTCGGTGTGCCAGGGCACCGCCCGCGCGCGCCGGGCCAGATGCAACCAACGGGCCGCGAGCCACGAAACCGCCGCCCCGCCCAACGCATCGCGAGCCGCCGGCGCGATGCGCTGCTCCAGCACCACGCGCCCGGCGGCGATCGCCGGCGCATCACCGGCTTGGCCACGCGTCGCCTGTTCGTGCGCGAGGTGTTCGATCAGGGCCGCTGCCGGCACGAGCATCGCATCGTCGGCAGATTCAGCGCGCAACTGATCCGCCGCGCAGCGTGCCGCCGCATCGTCGCTGGCCACGAGCGCCGCGGCCAGGTCGTTGCGCAGCATCACCTCGCGGCTGTCCGCGAAGATGTCGAGCTGGCGCGGCTCTTCGTTCAGCGCTCGCTCCCCAGACTTCCTCAGCGCAACGACGCGTTGATCCCCGCCAGCATCTGCGCCCCCGGGCACAGCGCCGCTTCGTCGAGCCGGTTCAACGGCACCCGCACGGTGCCCATCGCCGCGTGCAGATCGCGCGCCTGCGGGTCGATGTAGAGCAGCCCGGTCGCGATCTCGCCGGCTTCGGCCAGTGCTGCCATGTGATTCATCGCGGCGCGGCGATCGGTGGGATCGTGCTCGGGGTGCAGCTTGCGCAGCCGCATCAGGCTGCCGTCGGCCTGCGGCAGCGTGATCACCTCGCCAGGTGCGGGCTCGGCCTTCAGCTCGGCCGCCAGGTCGATGAAGTCGATGCGGCTCACCGCTTCGTTGTGCTCGCGCACATGGTCGTAGCTGCGCGTGCTGCCGGTGTGGTTGTTGAAGGCGACACAAGGGCTGATGACATCGAGGAACGCCGCGCCGCCGTGGCCGATGGCGCCCTTGATGAGCGGAACGAGCTGCGCCTTGTCGCCCGAGAAGCCACGCCCGACGTAGCTGGCGCCGAGCTGCATCGCCAGGCCCACCAGGTCGACCGGCGCATCGCTGTTCACCGCGCCTTTCTTGCTCTGGCTGCCGCGATCCGCGGTGGCCGAGAACTGGCCTTTGGTGAGGCCGTAGACG
>JANNQO010000154.1:0-10359 GCA_031400795.1 Rubrivivax sp.
TCTGGGAGCCGCGGTTCTCGCGGTGCCGCTGGCGCGGCTGCTCGGCCTGGGCTCGATCATCGGCTACCTGGCCGCAGGCATCGCTATCGGCCCGTGGGGGCTGAAGTTCGTCACCGATCCGGCGGCGATCCTGCAGTTCGCCGAGTTCGGCGTGGTGCTGATGCTGTTCCTGGTCGGCTTGGAACTCGAACCGCGGCGGCTGTGGCAGATGCGCCGGCCGATCTTCGGCTGGGGCAGCGTGCAGTTGCTCGGCTCGGCGGCGCTGATCACCGGGGCCGGGATGCTGTTCGGCATCGACTGGCGCGTGGCGCTGGTGGCGGGGTTGGGCCTGGCGATGTCGAGCACGGCCATCGGCCTGTCGGTGCTGAACGAACGCAAGGCGTTGGGCAGCACGGCCGGACAAAGCGTGCTCTCGGTGGCGCTGATGCAGGACATCGCAGCGATCCCGATCCTGGCGGTGCTGCCCTTCCTCGCGTTGAGTGCCGCAGGCGCCGCCGACGACGGCCCGGGCTGGGTCGATGCGGCCAAGGCGTTGGGCACCATCCTGGCCATCGTCTTCGGCGGCCGCCTGCTGCTGCGACCGGCCTTGCGCTGGATCGCGCGCAGCGAGACGCCGGAGATCTTCACCGCCGCCGCGCTGCTGCTGGTGGTGGCCACCGCGGCGCTGATGCACGGCGTGGGCTTGTCAATGGCCTTGGGCGCTTTTCTGGCCGGCGTGCTGCTCGCCGAAAGCGAGTACCGGCGCGAACTGGAGACCGACCTCGAGCCGTTCAAGGGCCTGCTGCTGGGACTCTTCTTCATCGCCGTGGGCATGAGCATCGACTTTGCCGTGGTGCTCGCGCAACCGCTGCTGGTGGCGGCGATGGTGCTGGTTTTCCTGCTGTTGAAGACGCTGGTGTTGTGGGGCATGGCGCGGCTGATGCCGATCCCGCTGCCCGAGCGGCCGCCGTTCGTGATCCTGCTCGCGCAGGGCGGCGAGTTCGGCTTCGTCGTCTTCCAGGGCGCCTTGGGCGTGAACGTGATCAGCACGCAGCAATCGTCGCTGCTGGTGGCCGCGGTGGCGATCTCGATGCTGCTCACGCCGCTCTTGCTGGTACTGGCCGACCGCTGGTGGGCCGCGCACCTGAAGACGCAAGCCGGCGGCCCGCAGATGGAGGAGATCGCGCAAGCGCAGGACGCGCCGGTGATCATCGCCGGCTTCGGCCGCTACGGCCAGATCGTCGGCCGCATGATGAGCGGCGCGGGCTTGCGCGCCACCGTGCTCGACCACAGCGCCGAGGCGGTGGAAAGCCTGCGCCGCTTCGGCTGGAAGGCGTTCTACGGCGATGCGACACGGCTGGACCTGCTGCGCGTGGCCGGTGCCGGCAGCGCCAAAGTCTTCGTGCTGGCGATCGACGACGTCGAGCAGAGCATCGAGGTCGCCAAGCTTGTGCGCGAGCATTTTCCGCACCTCACCGTGGTGGCCCGCGTTCGCAACGTTTCACATTACTACGCCTTGCACCAGCTCGGCATCACGCTGATCGAGCGCGAGACCTTCGATTCGGCTCTGCTGAGCGCGCGCAGCGTGCTCGAGCTGATGGGCTTCGAGCCGCACGCGGCACGCACGCGGGCGATGCAGTTCCGCCGCCACAGCATCGATCTGCTGCACGAGATGGCGCCGCACTACGGCGACGAGAGCAAGCTCATCGCGATGGTCAAGCAGGGCCGCGCGCAGCTCGAAGAAACCTGGGCACGCGAACAGTCCGAGCGGCGCGAGCAACGCGCGCGCGCAGGGTGGTCGTCGACACCCGCCGACTGATCAGCGCAATCCGTCCCACAGCAGCTTGGTGCCGGTGAGCGCCATGCCGACATGGAACAGGCGGTAGAAGAGCGGCTGCGGAATGACCTTGACGATGCGCAGACCCACCCACACACCCAGCGGTGCCACGGGCAGCAACGCCAGCGCCGTCAACATGTTGGTGCCGTCGATCAGGCCGAGCCAGGCGTAGGGCAGCCACTTCGCGGTGTTCACTGCCGCGAAAAACACCGCCATCGTGGCTGTGAAGACGATCGGCCGCAGCTTCAGCGGCAGCACGTAGAAGCCAATCGGCGGGCCACCCGCGTGGGCGACGAAGCTGGTGAATCCCGACAGCGTGCCCAGCATCCAGCCCAGCCAGCGCGGCGGCGGCGGCGCGGCGTCTGGCGGCGGCGGGAAAAACAGCCGGATCGCCAGGAAGACCAGCGTCAGCGCGCCGACGAGACCGGCCACGGCCTTGGCCGAAAACGCGCCGAAGAGCAAGGTGCCCACCACCACACCGAGCAGTCCGGCGGGCAGCAGAAAGCCGAGCAACACCCGATCGCGCTCGCGCCACAGCGCAGAGATGCCCATCACATCCACCACGGCCAGCACCGGCAGCATGATCGCCGCGGCCTGCGGCACGGGCACCGCCAGCGCCATCAACGGCGTGGCCAGCGCCCCGAAGCCGGCGCCGAAGCCGCTCTTGCTGATGCCCATCAGCAGCACCGCAGGGATGGCGACTGCATAGAACCAGAGGTCGGAGATCAAGCCGACAATTGTGGCCATGTTCCAGCCCAGCCAGCACGACGTGCGGCGCTTCTTCTGCCAGACTTGGCGCAGGCAGCGCGACGCGCTTGCTCTGGATCCGATGCAGGCCCAGGCTGCGCCGTGGCTGGACGAGCACCCCGAGTACCACACCGACCTGGACGACGAAGAAGCCGCGCTGGCCGCGCACTACAGCGTCGAGTCGGGCCGCGAGAACCCGTTCCTGCACCTGTCGATGCACCTGTCGATCAGCGAGCAGGTGACCATCGATCAACCACAAGGCATCCGCCAGGCGGTGGAGTTGCTCGCCGCGCGGCGCGGCTCGCTGCACGCGGCGCACCACGAGGTGATGGAGTGCCTGGGCGAGATGATCTGGCAATCGCAGCGCAGCGGCCAACCGCCCGACGGGCAAGCCTACATCGCCTGCGTGAGGCGACGCGCGACGCGCTGACCGCGTGAGGCCTTGCGCCGCGCGAATCTACAGCGGCTTCACCTCGACCTTGCGGAACTTCACCACCCCGCGCGCCCATTGCAGCGCGATCGGGCCGCTGGCCAGTTTGCCATCGTCGACCTCGACGGTCTTTTGCCCGTTCAACACCAGCGTCAGCCGGGTCCCGTTGGCGGTGACCTCGTAGGTGTTCCACTTGCCGCCCGCACGCGGGCTCGGCTGCGCCACCTTGGCGACCTTGACGATTGCGCCGGTGCCGTAGGTCGGGTCGGGCCGGGTGTCGAAGAGGTTTGCTTCGTAGCAGTTCTCGTCGGTGATGCGGCCCGGATCGGCGCAGCGGATGAAGACGCCGCTGTTCGCGTCGTCGCTCACCCAGACCTCGGCGCGCACCATCACATCGCGATAGCTGCCCTTGGTGACGAGGAATCCTGCTGTGTTGGTGGGGCTCGCGGTGGCCTGGACGGCGCCGTCGGCGGCGCTCCAGTTGGCGTCGCCCACGCGGTTGAAGTTCTCCAGGCCGCGCGTGCCGTTGATCAGCGTCGTCCAGCCGCCGTCCGGCGTGGCGCAGCCGGCAAGCAGGCAAGCTGCGGCGGCCAGCGCGCTGGTGATCGATCTCATCGCGAATCTCCTTGCTTGTTGATCGTGATCCAGTGCACTTCGAGCCAGTTGTCGGCGCGGTGTACGACGTTCACGTTCGTGCGTGCCGCCCAAGGAATCATCTGCCGGTGCAGCGGGATGCTGTGCACCTGCTCCTTCCATTCGGTGAGCGCGGCCTTGATCTGCGCCTCTCGCTTCTTCGGGTCGGCCTCGCTGGTGGACTGCACCGCGAGCGCGTCGAACTTGTCGTTGCGCGAGCGTCCGTAGTTGTACAGGCCCTCCCCCTTGGCTCCGGGGTTGCGCATCACCGGGGTGAGCACGGTTTCGGCATCCGTCACCGAGCCGCCCCAGCCAAGCATGTACAGGCTGGTGTCCCACTTCTCCATTTTCGGGAAGTAGGTGGCGCGCGGCATGGCGTTGACCTTCAGCTTGATCTTGATCTGCGCCCACATGCTCGCCAACGCGATGCAGATCTCCTCGTCGTTGACGTAGCGGTTGTTGGGGCAGTCGATGGTGACCTCGAAACCGTCGGCGTAACCGGCGTCGGCCATCAGCTTGCGCGCCTGGGTCAGATCGAAGGGCAGGCGCTTCTCGATCTCGGCGTCGTTGAACGCGCCGAGCGGCGACGGCGTGTAGCCCCCGGTGGGCACGGCCATGCCGTTCATCAGCTTGCTGCGCATCGTCTCGATGTCGATGGCCTGGTACATCGCGCGCCGAACACGCAGGTCCTTGAACGGGTTCTTTCCCTTCACGCTGCCATAGAGCAATTCGTCGCGCTGCTGGTCCATGCCGATGAAGACGATGCGGTTCTCAGGCCCTTCGATGACCTTCACGCCGGCGGTGTTGCGCAGTCGTGGGATGTCGCGCGGCGCGGGGTCGAGCACGAAGTCGATCTCGCCCGAGATCAGCGCGGCCAGCCGGGTGGCGTCGTTGGCGATCGGCGTGTAGACGATCTCCTGCACGTTGCCTTCGAAGCGGCCCCACCACGTCGGGTTTCGTTTGTAGGTGGTCTTGATGCCGGGCTGGCGCTGTGCCAGCACGAAGGGGCCGGTGCCGTTGGCGTTGAACGAGGCGTAGCTTTCTTCCTTGTTCTTGAAGTCCAAGGGTTTCTGCACCTTGTGCCTCTCGGCCCACGCCTTGTTCATGATCACGATCGAGTTCACGTGCTGCAGGAAGATCGGGTTCACGCGCTCGAGTTGGAACTCCACCGTCAGCGGATCGATCGCCAGCGGTTTGCCCAAGGCGTTGGCGTAGACGCTGAACGTCGACACCGGCTCCTTGGCGCGGTTCACCGAGAACACCACGTCGTCGGCGCTGAGCGTGGCGCCGTCGTGAAACTTCACGCCCGGGCGCAGCTTGAAGCGCCAGGTGGTCGGCCCGGTCTGCGTCCACTCGCTGGCCAGGCAAGGCACGATGCCGAGCGTCTTGTCGTTGTTGGTCAGGCGCTCGTAGACCTGTCCGTTCATTGCATTGGTCAGGCCCTCGTTCTGCGAGTGCGGGTCCATCGTCAACGGGTCGCCTTGCGTGGCCCAGCGCAGCGTCTGCGCCGGCGCGGCGGCGGTGAACCCGCACAACAGCGCGCCAAGGATCAAGGAGCGCATGGTGCGTAACCCTCCTGCGTAAGTTCGCGCACGAAGTCCTCGCGCGGCTTGTTCGAGTCGATCTGCACGCGGTGCGCGGGCAACTCGATCTCCAGGGTGGCCGCGGGGTCGACGCGGTGCACCGCTTCGGTGACCGTGTGCACGCAGTGGCCGCAGGTCATGCTGGGCAGCATCAGTTCGATCATGCCGCCCATTGTGCAGCCGCTGCATCCGCTCCGGGCCACCCTGCGTATGCCAACTGATCGCGGGCGCGCTGCGTGGTGCGGCGCCGTCGGTGCGATGTCTTCGAGGAGCTTGTCATGAAATCACATCTGCTGCGCGCACTCGGCGCGGGCTTGGCCGGCTTGTTCGCGCTCACCGGCGCCCAGGCGACGCTGATCTACGCGCTGGCCAATGACGGCCGGACCCTGGTGCATTTCGACAGTGCCAGCCCGGGCGCGGTGACAACGATCGGGGCCATCTCGGGCGCCACGACCTCGCTGGACGGCATGGACTTCCGCCCCGCCGACGGCCAGTTGTACGGCTACGACAGCATCACCAACGGCGTCTACCGCGTCAACCTGGCCACCGGCGCCACCACGCTGGTGAGCACGCCGACCGCGGCCTCGACCACCCCCTCGCTGGGCGTGGACTTCAACCCCGTGCCCGACCGCATGCGCCTGGTCAACCAGGACCGGCAGAACCTGCGCATCAACGCCAACACCGGCGCCACGCTCACCGACGGCACCTTGACCTACGCCGCCGGCGACCCGAATGCCGCCGCAACACCAGCGATCGTCGACGCCGCTTACACCAACTCGGACCGCATTGCCGCCACCGGTACCACGCTCTACTACATCGATTTCCTGCTCGATATCCTGGTGAGCACCACCAACCCCAACGCCGGCATCCTGAACACGATCGGCGCGTTGGGTTTGGACACCGACGATTTCGTCGGCTTCGACATCCTCACCGGCATCACCGGTGCCAACGTCGCTTTCGCGTCGCTCACCGCTGGCGGTTCGCCGTCGCTGTTCACGATCAACCTGGCCACCGGCGCAGCCACCGCAATCGGGGCCATCGGCGCACGCGAGGTGTACGGGCTCGCGGTAGTGCCAGGCTTCTTGTCGGCGCCCGGCTCGTTGTCACTGGCGCTCAGCGCCGCGCTTGTGCTCGGCTGGCGGCAGCGGCGCCGCGTGTGAATGGAGGCGCGATCCGGAGTCGAACCGGACTGGACGGATTTGCAATCCGTTGCATAACCGCTTTGCTATCGCGCCACTGCGGATGGAAAGAAGGGAAGCCCGAGAGCTTCCCTTCCTCAACACAGCCTGGAGCGGGAAACGAGTCTCGAACTCGCGACCTCAACCTTGGCAAGGTTGCGCTCTACCAACTGAGCTATTCCCGCATGAGCTGCGCATTATAGCGAGGTTCGGCTGCCGATCTTCAGTGCGGAAGCCCGTCGGCGGCCACCGTCGCCGGCACCTCAGCGGCTGCCGCAGGCTTGGGCGCGACGTCTTCGTCGGGCAGCGCTTGCGGCTTGGTTTCCAGCGCGAACTCGAGCACCTGATCGATCCAGCGCACCGGCACGATTTCGAGGTTGTTCTTCGCATTCTCGGGAATGTCCTGAAGATCCTTGACGTTCTCTTCGGGAATCAGCACCGTCTTGATGCCGCCGCGGTGTGCCGCCAGCAGCTTCTCCTTCAAGCCACCGATGCCGGTGACCTCGCCGCGCAGCGTGATCTCGCCGGTCATCGCCACGTCGGCCCTCACCGGGATGCCGCTGAGCGCCGAGACGAACGCGGTGGTCATCGCCGCGCCGGCACTCGGACCGTCCTTGGGTGTGGCGCCATCGGGCACGTGGATATGGATATCGCGCTTTTCGAACAATTCGTCCTTCAGGCCCAGCCGCCGCGCACGTGAGCGCACTACCGAGCGTGCTGCTTCCACTGACTCCTTCATCACATCGCCGAGTGAGCCGGTGCGGATGATGTTGCCCTTTCCCGGCATCACCGCCGCTTCGATCGTCAGCAGGTCACCACCTACCTCAGTCCACGCCAGGCCCACCACCTGGCCGACCTGATTCTTCTTCTCGGCGCGGCCAAAGTCGAACTTGCGCACGCCCAGGAACTCGTTCAAGTTCTCCTCGTCGATGACCACGGTGCCCTGGTACTGCTTGAGCTGAACGCCTTTCACCACCTTGCGGCAAATCTTGGAGATCTCGCGCTCGAGCGAACGCACGCCGGCCTCGCGGGTGTAGTAGCGCACGATGCCGCGCAGTGCGGCCTCGGTGATCTCCATCTCGGCCTTCTTCACGCCATTGTTCTTCTCCTGCTTGGGCAGCAAGTAGCGCTGGGCGATGTTCAGCTTCTCGTCTTCGGTGTAGCCGGCCAGGCGGATGACTTCCATGCGGTCGAGCAACGCCGGCGGGATGTTCATCGAGTTGGACGTGGCCACGAACATCACGTCCGACAGGTCGAAGTCGACCTCCACGTAGTGGTCGCTGAAGGTGTGGTTCTGCTCGGGGTCCAGCACTTCCAGCAGCGCCGACGACGGGTCACCGCGGAAATCCATGCCCAGCTTGTCGATCTCGTCGAGCAGGAACAGCGGATTGCGCGTGCCGATCTTGGACAGGCTCTGCAGCACCTTGCCCGGCATCGAGCCGATGTAAGTGCGGCGGTGGCCGCGGATCTCGGCCTCGTCGCGCATGCCGCCGAGGGCCATGCGCACGAACTTGCGGCCCGTGGCGCGGGCCACGCTCTGGCCGAGCGAGGTCTTGCCCACGCCCGGCGGCCCGACCAAGCACAGGATCGGCGCTTTCACCTTGTCCACGCGCTGCTGCACCGCGAGGTATTCGAGGATGCGGTCTTTCACCTTCTCCAGGCCGAAGTGGTCTTCGTTGAGCACGGTCTCGGCGTTCGCCAGGTCGTGCTTGATCTTGGTCTTCTTCGCCCAGGGCAGGTTGACGAGCGTGTCGATGTAGTTGCGCACCACCGTGGCTTCGGCCGACATCGGTGACATGAGCTTCAGTTTCTTCAGCTCGCCCTCGGCCTTCTTGCGCGCTTCTTTGCTCATCTTCGCCGCGACGATCTTCTTCTCGAGTTCTTCGAGGTCCGCGCCCTCTTCGCCGTCACCGAGTTCTTTCTGGATCGCCTTCACCTGCTCGTTCAGGTAGTACTCGCGCTGGCTCTTTTCCATCTGGCGCTTGACGCGTCCGCGGATGCGCTTTTCCACCTGCAGGATGTCGACCTCGTGCTCGAGCAATTCGAGCAGCTTCTCCAGTCGCTTGCTGGTGGCGAAGATGTCCAGCACCGACTGCTTGGCTTCGAGTTTCAGCGGCAGGTGCGCGGCGATGGTGTCGGCCAGCCGGCCGGGATCGTCGATGCCCGAAATCGAGGTCAGGATTTCGGGCGGGATCTTCTTGTTCAGCTTGACGTACTGGTCGAACTGCTGCGTCACCGCGCGGCGCAGCGCCTCGACCTCGGGCGATGTTTCGCTCGACGGCGGCACCGGTGTCACTTCGCCGACGAAATGTTCGCCGTTGTCGATCACGCGCACGGCGTTGGCGCGCTGCATGCCTTCGACAAGCACCTTCACCGTGCCGTCGGGCAGCTTCAGCAGTTGCAGGATGCTCGAGACGCAGCCCACGTCGAACATGTCGTCGGCCTTGGGCTCGTCCTTGCCGGCGGCCTTCTGCGCCACGAGCATGATCTGGCGGCCGCCTTCCATCGATGCTTCCAGCGCCTTGATCGACTTCGGGCGCCCGACGAACAGCGGGATCACCATGTGCGGGAACACCACCACGTCACGCAAGGGCAGCAGCGGCAGCGTGATCGGTTCGGCGGGGAGTACGGGATGTCCGGACATTGAGACCTCTCTTTCTCGGGCTCACATGGAGCTCGAGAGGGTGAATGCAACCCCGCACGCACTGCGGGCGGCACCTTACGCGCTTGCCTTGGCCTGCTCGCGGTAGACCAGCAGCGGCTTGGCGCCGTCTTCGATGATGTGTTCGTCCACCACCACCTTGGCCACGCCGTCCAGCGTGGGCAGGTCGAACATGGTGTCGATCAAGGCCTGCTCCAGGATGGAGCGCAAGCCGCGTGCCCCCGTCTTGCGCGCCATGGCCTTGCGGGCGATGGCGCTGAGCGCCGAATTGCGCAGTTCCAGCTCCACCCCGTCCATCAGGAACAGCCGCTGGTACTGCTTGACCAGCGCATTGCGCGGCTCGGTGAGGATTTGAATCATCGCCTCTTCGGTCAGCTCACCGAGTGTGGCCACCACCGGCAAGCGGCCCACCAGTTCGGGGATCAGGCCGAACTTGATAAGGTCCTGCGGCTCGACCTCGCGGAACAGGTCGGAAACCTTCTTCTCGCTCTTGCTGTGCACCGTGGCGGCGAAGCCGATGCCGGAGCGCTCGGTGCGGTTCTGGATGACTTTCTCGAGACCGTCGAAGGCGCCGCCGCAGATGAACAGGATGTTGGTCGTGTCGATCTGCAGGAAATCCTGGTTCGGGTGCTTGCGCCCACCCTGCGGCGGCACGCTGGCCATGGTGCCTTCGACAAGCTTCAAAAGCGCCTGCTGCACGCCCTCGCCCGACACGTCGCGCGTGATGCTCGGGTTGTCTGCCTTGCGCGAGATCTTGTCGATCTCGTCGATGTAGACGATGCCGCGCTGCGCGCGCTCGACGTCGTAGTTGCAGTTCTGCAGCAGCTTCTGGATGATGTTCTCGACATCCTCGCCCACGTAGCCGGCTTCGGTGAGCGTGGTCGCATCGGCGATCACGAACGGCACGTTGAGCATGCGCGCCAGCGTCTGCGCGAGCAGCGTCTTGCCCGATCCGGTGGGGCCGATGAGCAGGATGTTGCTCTTGCTCAGCTCGACCTCGTCCTTCTTGTCCTTGCCGGTGGCGCCCATGTGCTTCAGGCGCTTGTAGTGGTTGTAGACGGCCACCGACAGCGTGCGCTTGGCGGGGTCCTGCCCGATCACGTACTGGTCCAGCAGACCCTTGATCTCGGTGGGCACCGGCAGGTCGGAGCGCGCCGCCTTGGCCGCTGCCGACTCGGGAGCTGCTGGCCTCGCCCTTCTATGGCGAATCTTCATTCGTGAACTATCGCAAGGATCTGGCGGAAAAAGCCGGTATCACCATCCCCGACGCCCCGACCTGGGACGATATCAAGGCCGCCGCCGCCGCAATG
>JANNQO010000155.1:0-7215 GCA_031400795.1 Rubrivivax sp.
GCTCGGCCAGACCATCATCATCGACAACCGCGCGGGTGCAAACGGCTCGATCGCCAGCGAGTACGTGGCACGCGCCACGCCCGACGGCCACACGCTGATGTTCGGCTACATCGCCACGCATGCGATGAATCCGGCGCTGCAGAAGCTGCGCTACGACCCGGTGGCCGACTTCGAGCCCGTCGGCCTGGTGGGCTATTCGCCCACGCTGATGGTGGCGAGCATGAACGCGCCGGTGAAGGACGTCAAAGACCTGGTTGCGCAGCTCAAGGCCAAGCCCGACAAGTACACCTACGCGTCGGCCGGCAACGGCACCGCACCGCACTACGCGGCCGAGCTCTTCAAGCTCAATGCCGGCGTGGTCATGCTGGGCATTCCCTACAAAGGCTCCGCGCCCGCGGTGAGCGACACCATCGGCGGGCAGACGCAATTCATGTTCCCGAGCCTCTTCACCGGCCTGCCGCACGTGAAGGGCGGCAAGCTGAAGGCGCTCGCCATCGCCGGGCCGAAGCGCTCGCCGTTGCTGCCCGACGTGCCGACGTTGAAAGAAGCCGGCGTCGACGGCGTCGACGTGCAACAGTGGTACGGCTTCTTCGCGCCCGCCAAGACACCCAAGCCCATCGTCGAGAAGCTCAACAAGGCGCTGAACCAGGTGCTTGCCGACAAGGAGACCACCAAGCGCATCGAAGACCATGGCGCGGATGTCGAGACCGGCACGCCCGAGCAGCTCGCCGCGCTCGTGAAGAGCGAGCTGGCGAAATGGAAGAGCGTGGTGCAGCGCGCCAAGCTCACGGCGGATTGAGGAGCATCAGCATGAAGCACTGGATGCTCCTCACCGCCGCCCTGCTCGCCGCCCCTGCCTGGGCACAAAGCAGCGTCACGCTCTCCGGCGTGGCAGATGCCGCGCTGCGCGTCGTCGACAACGCCGGCCTGCCCTCGGCACGCACGCTGGCCAGCGGCTCCAACGCGACCAGCCGTCTGATCTTTCGCGGCGTCGAAGACATGGGCGGCGGGCTCTACGCGGGATTCCACCTCGAACATGGCATCTCGCTGGACACCGGCACGCCGGCCTCGTCGCAGCTCTTCTTCGACCGCCGCTCCACCGTGAGCCTGGGCGACCGCAAGCTCGGCGAGCTGCGCATCGGCCGCGACTTCGTGCCCACCTACAACAATTGGAGCCGCTACGACCCCTTCAGCTACGTCGGCGTGGCCGGCAGCAACAATTTCGTCTCAGCCACACCGCTGGGGCCGATCCGCTCGGCTTTCGGCAGCGGCCTGGCGACCACGGTGCGCTCGAGCAACTCGGTGCAATGGCTGCTGCCGGCGGGCTGGGGCGGGCTGGAAGGCGAAGCGATGATCGCTTTCCGGGAGGGCGGCACGGCGGCCGCTGGCCAGCACGATCTGCGTGGCGCACGGCTGGGCTGGCGCGAGAAGGCCTTCAACGTCGGGGCCGCGCACACCGTGTCGAGCAATGACCTCACCGCCGCGGGCAAATTCAAGGACAGCTCGGTGGGCGGCAGCGCACAGATCGGCGATCTGCGCCTGTCACTGGCCTGGCGGCGTCTGTCGCAGAACACCGCGCGGCAGTCGCATTTGCTGGCCGGCGTCTGGTGGACCTTCGGCCTCAGCGAACTGCGCGCGTCGCTGCACCGTGTGGATCGTGCCGGCCGCGTCGGCACCGCCGCCATCGACGCCAACGACGCGCACCAGCTCGGCCTCGGATTCGTGCACCATCTGTCCAAGCGCAGCGCGCTGTACGGCAGCTGGTCGCGCATCGACAACAGCGGCGCGGCCACCTTCGTGGTGCCGGGCGGCACCAGCGGGCTGGCCGGTGGCAAATCGTCGCGCGGCATCGAGTTCGGCGTGCGCCACATCTTCTAACCCACGAGGTGAGCTGACATGGACGATTTCAGCCCCTGGATCGGCCGCCGCGAAACCCGCGACGATGCGATCGTCGCCACACCCGTGCGCGCGCTGGGCGCGATGCTCGACGACGAGCACACGCCCGCCAGCCTCGGCACGCCGCTGCCCCCGCTGTGGCACTGGCTGTACTTCCTGCCGCTGCACCGGCAAAGCGAGATCGGCGCGGACGGCCACGCCAAGCGCGGCGGTTTCCTGCCGCCGGTGCCGCTGCCGCGGCGCATGTGGGCCGGCAGCCAGTTCGAATTCCGCACGCCGCTGCTTGTGGGTGATGCGGTGCGGCGCGTGTCGACCATCGCCGACGTGAAGTTGAAGGAAGGCCGCACGGGGCCGCTGGTGTTCGTGAAGGTTCGCCACGAGTTGTTTGCCAACGGGGCCACCGACGCGGCGCTGACCGAGTTCCACGACATCGTCTATCGCCAGGCGCGCAAGCCCGACGACGTCGAGCCCCCACCCCAACCCGCACCGACGGGCGCGCCGTGGCAGCAGCAGATCGTGCCCGACGACGTGCTGCTGTTTCGCTACAGCGCGCTGACCTTCAACGGCCACCGCATCCACTACGACCGGCGTTACGTCACCGAGGTCGAAGGCTATCCAGGGCTCGTCGTGCACGGCCCGCTGATCGCCACGCTGCTGCTGGACCTGGTGCGCCGGCACGCGGGCGGCGAGAGGGTGGCGAGCTTTCGCTTCAAGGCCGTGCGGCCGACCTTCGATCTGCACCCGTTCCAGGTCAACGGCCAGCGCGACGGCAGCACGGTCAAGCTCTGGGCGCAAGACCACGAAGGCTGGCTGACGATGGACGCCACCGCAACCCTGAAGGCGTGACCATGCAACCGCTGAAGGGCCTCACGGTCGTCACGCTCGAACACGCCATCGCCGCGCCGTTTGCCACGCGCCAGCTCGCTGACCTGGGCGCGCGCGTGATCAAGATCGAACGCCCCGGCGTCGGCGATTTCGCGCGCGGCTACGACCAGCGCGTGAAAGGCCTCGCGTCGCACTTCGTGTGGACGAACCGCAGCAAGGAAAGCCTCACGCTGGACGTGAAACACCCGCGCGCCGCCGAGCTGCTCCTGAAGCTCATCGTCGACAAGGCCGACGTGGTCGTGCAAAACCTCGCCCCTGGTGCCGCAGCGCGCCTGGGCGTGTCGTTCGACGCGTTGAGCGCGCGCCGCCCCGACCTCGTCGTCTGCGACATCTCCGGCTACGGTGACGACCCGTCCGCGCCGGGCCCCTATCGCGACAAGAAGGCCTACGACCTGTTGATTCAGAGCGAATCGGGCTTCGTCTCCATCACCGGCACCCCCGACGAGCCGAGCAAGGCGGGCCTGTCGATCGCCGACATCGCCGCCGGCATGTACGCCTACAGCAACATCCTCGCCGCACTGCTGCAACGCAAGCTGGACGGCCGCGGCCGGCGCATCGACATCAGCATGCTCGAAGCCATGGGCGAGTGGATGGGCTACCCGCTGTACTACGCCTTCGACGGCGCGCCGCCGCCACCTCGCGCAGGCGCTGCGCACGCCACCATCTACCCCTACGGCCCCTTCCCCACCGGCGACGGCAAGACCGTGATGCTGGGACTGCAGAACGAGCGCGAGTGGCAGCAGTTCTGCGAGAAGGTGCTCGAGCAGCCGGCGCTGGTGCGGGACGAACGCTTCGCAGGCAACGCGCAGCGCGTGAAACACCGCGACGCGCTGCGCGCTCTGATCGTCGAGGCATTCGCTGCGCTCGACGCCGAGCAGGTGACGCGGCGCCTGGAAGGGGCCCAGATCGCCAACGCCGAGGTCAACGACATGGCCGGCCTGTGGCGCCATCCGCAACTGGCCGCACGCAGCCGCTGGCGTGAAGTGCCCTCGGCGGCAGGTGCACTGCCCACATTGCTGCCGCCGGGCTCGTGGGACGACGGCGACCCGCGGCTGGACGCCGTGCCCGCGTTGGGCCAGCACACCGACACCATCCTGGCCGAGCTGGGTGTGAACGCCGCGGACATCGCCGCGCTGCGCGCCGAGCAGGCCCTCTGAACTTCCGTCATCAGGAGCGCTCCATGGCCGCCAGCATCATCGACTCGATCATTTTCCAGGGCATCTTCACCACCGATCCGATGCGCGCGGTGTGGAGCGACGAGAACCGCACGCAGAAATACCTCGACATCGAGGCCGCGCTGGCGCGTGTGCAGGGACGCCTCGGGCTGATCCCGCAGGTGGCGGCCGACGAGATCGTCAGCCACTGCCAGCTCGAGCAGATCGACATGGCGCGGCTGCGCCAGCAGACCGAGCGCATCGGCTATCCGATTCTCGGCGTCGTGACGCAGCTCAACCAACTCTGCCGCGACAAGCTCGGCGAGTACTGCCATTGGGGCGCGACGACGCAGGACATCACCGACACCGCCACCGTGCTGCAGATCCGCGAGGCGCTGGAACTGGTGCAAGCCGATCTCGAAGCCATCGCCACGCAGATGGCGCGGCTGGCCAAGGAACACCGCGACACGCCGATGATCGGCCGCAGCAACCTGCAGCAGGCCATTCCCGTGACCTTCGGCTACAAGATGGCCGGGCTGCTTTCGGCCGTGCAGCGGCACCGCGAGCGCCTGGCGCAGCTGAAGGAACGTGTGCTGGTGGGCGAATTCGCCGGCGCAGCGGGCACGCTGGCGTCGTTGCAGACCGGCGCGATGCAAACGCAGGCCGGCCTGTGCGCCGAGCTCGGCCTGAAGCAGCCCGTCATTGCCTGGCACACCATCCGCGACAACATCGCCGAGGTGGGCGCCTTCCTCGGGCTGGTCGGCGGCACGCTGGGCAAGCTGAGCATGGACGTGAAGTTGATGATGCAGACCGAGGTCGGCGAAGTCTTCGAGCCCTATGCGCATGGCCGGGGATCGAGCAGCACGATGCCGCAAAAGCGCAACCCGATCTCCAGCTGCTACATCCATGCTTCGATCTCGGTGCTGCGCCAGCATGCCGCGGCGCTCATGGACGCGATGGTCGCTGACCACGAACGCAGCACCGGCCCCTGGGAGATCGAGTGGATCGTGCTGCCCGAGGCCTTCTGCCTGATGGCCGGCGCGCTCAAACAATCGCTCGCCGTGCTGCAAGGCCTGGAGGTGGACGCGCAGGCGATGCGGCGCAACATCGACATGACGCATGGCCTGGTGATGAGCGAGGCGGTGATGATGGGCCTGGGCCCGCACATCGGCCGCGAGTTCGCGCACGACCTGGTCTACGACCTGTGCCGCCAGGCGCTGAAGGACCAGCGCCCGCTGCTGGATCTGCTGGCCGAACACCCGAAGATCAGTGTGCACCTCGACCGCGCGGCCCTCGCGCGGCTGTGCGACCCAGCGAACTACCTCGGCCAGTCGGGTGTGATGGTCGATCGGGTGTTGGCGACGATGTAACGGAGGTGGCTCCGCTTCTTCGTCGGGAGTCTTCTTGTCGAGCGAAGAATGCGGCCTCCGGGAATTGTAGAAGTCGATGTAGCGTGCAATTCCAGCCTTGGCATCGGCCACCGCGCATCGGCGTCGGCGCCTGCAACCAAAAACACGCGCATGTCGAGTCGCTGGATTCGGTGCTGGCGCATGCCGAACATGCCATCCAGCTCTTCGGCGCGGAGCGTGTGCTGCTCACACCCGACTGTGGTTTTGCCACCTTTGCCGACAACCCCGTCAACTCAGCCGCGACCGCTGCGGCCAAACTCGCGGTGCTGGCGCAGGCAACACAGATCCTGCGCGAACGCCATCACGTGGGTTGAAGCCGCGCGGCGCTCACGCCCTGGACACCTTCAAGGCCAACTACATGCAGGACATGCTGGCCGGCTGAGCGGAGGTTCAGCCGCCCGCCAGAAGTGGGCGCGCCCGCTCCTGGCGATTTTCAAACCCGCTCGAACACCGCCGCGATCCCCTGCCCGCCGCCGATACACATGGTCACCAGCGCATAGCGGCCGCCGGTGCGCTGCAACTCGTACAGAGCCTTCATCGCGATGAAAGCGCCCGAGCAGCCGATCGGATGGCCCAGCGCGATGGCGCCGCCGTTGGGGTTGGTCTTGGCCGGGTCCAGGTCCAGCGCGCGGGTGACGGCGATGGCCTGTGCGGCGAAGGCTTCGTTGGACTCGATCACGTCGAGCTGCGAGAACATCAGTCCGGCCTTCTTCATGGCCATGCGCGAGGCCGGGATCGGGCCTTCGCCCATCACCTCGTTGGGCACACCGGCCACGGCATAGCTCACCAGCCGCGCCATCGGCTTCAAGCCCGCACTGGCCGCAGCGCCGGCCTCGGCCAGCACCATGAAGGCCGCGCCGTCGTTGATGCCCGAGGCGTTGCCGGCCGTGACCGAACCATCCTTCTTGAACGCCGGCTTCATCTTGCCCAGCGTCTCCATCGTGGTGCCGGCTTTCACGTGTTCGTCGGTGTCGAAGGCGATGTCGCCCTTCCTGCTCTGCTGCACGATGGGCACGATCTGGCTCTTGAAGCGGCCCTCGGCGATGGCTGCCGCGGCGCGCCGGTGCGACTCCACGGCCAGCGCGTCCTGCTGCTCGCGGGTGATGACCCACTTGGTGGCCAGGTTCTCGGCGGTGATGCCCATGTGGCCGACGCCGAAGGGGTCGGTCAGCGTGGCCACCATCGAGTCGATGGCCTTGGTGTCGCCCATGCGCGCGCCTGAACGCAGCGAAGGCAGCATGTACGCGCCGCGCGACATCACTTCCACACCGCCGCCCACACCCATCTCGCAGTCACCGAGCAGGATGTTCTGCGCCGTCGAGACGATGGCCTGCAGGCCGGATGAACACAGCCGGTTGACCGCCATCGCCACCGATTCCATCGGCAGTCCGGCTTGAATGCTGGCCACCCGCGCCACGTAGGCGAATCGCGCTTCGGTCGGGATGCAGTTGCCCACCGTCACGTAGTTGATCTGCTTCGGGTCGGCGCCGGAGCGGGCCACGGCCTCCTTCATCACGGTGCCAGCCAACTCGGCCGGTTCGATGGCGGCGAGCGCGCCGTTGAAAGTTCCGATGGCAGAGCGCACGGCGCTCAGCACAACCACATCACGTTGGCTCATAAGGGGCTCCTGTTGGACCTTGGGCACTGCGACGGCAACGCCGGGCCGATATGGTAGAGCCCCCCGGGCGGCTTCAGCGCCTGTCGCCCGGAACCACGGTGAGCGTTCTCGACCTAGCCCGTCTTTCTCAACTCGCCGTTGCTTTCGCGCGAATCGAGGCGTTTCGTCCTCGCAAGGGCTTGATTCCTAACGCATCACATGAGCTGAACGCTTGTAGTGAAGACTTCGGTCCTTGCGCCTTCGGATCGGGGTC
>JANNQO010000156.1:0-17521 GCA_031400795.1 Rubrivivax sp.
AAGGGCGCGCTCTACGCCGCCTACATGCCGGTGTTCTCCGACGGTGGCCTGTTCGTGCCCACCACCCGAGAGTACAAACTCGGCGAAGACATCTACCTGCTGCTCTCGCTGCCCGACGATCCGCAGCGTTACCCGGTGGCCGGCAAGGTGGCGTGGATTACGCCGATGAACGCCCCGGGCGGCCGCACGCAGGGCGTGGGCGTGCGCTTCCCGGGCGACGACAAGACCCGCCTGCTGCGCGTGAAGATCGAAGAACTGCTGGGTACCAGCATCTCTTCGTCCAAGCCGACGCAGACGATCTGATCGCGAACGCGCCCGCGCCCGCCCCCGCGCCGTCGCGATGTTCGTCGATTCGCATTGCCACCTGAGTTTTCCTGAACTGCATGGCCAGGTCGCGCAGATCCGCGCGGCCATGCAGGCGGCGCGGGTCGATCGCGCGCTGTGCATCTGCACCACGCTCGAAGAATTCGAAACGGTGCACGCGCTGGCCGCCGAGAACGACAACTTCTGGTGCACGGTGGGCGTGCATCCCGACAACGAAGGCGTCACCGAACCCGACGAGCGGGCGCTGCTCGAGCGTGCCGGGCGTGCCAAGGTGGTCGCGATCGGCGAAACGGGCCTGGACTACTACCGGCTGAACGGCCGCAGCGTCGGCGACATGGCTTGGCAGCGCGAGCGCTTTCGCGTCCACATCCGGGCCGCTCGCGCTGCCGCATTGCCGCTGGTAGTGCATACGCGCAGCGCCAGCGACGACACCTTGGCGATCCTGCGCGAAGAAGGGCAGGGGCACGCGAGGGGTGTATTCCATTGTTTTACCGAGACCCGCGAGGTGGCGCGCGCGGCGCTCGCACTGGGTTTTCACATCTCGTTCTCGGGCATCCTCACCTTTCGCAACGCCGAAGAGCTGCGCCAGGTGGCGCGCGAGGTGCCGCTGGAACGCTGCCTGATCGAGACCGACAGCCCGTACCTGGCGCCGGCACCGCACCGCGGCAAGCTCAACATACCGGCCTATGTGCCTTTCGTGGCCGCAGAACTCGCGCGCCTGAAGGGCCTGGAGGTGGAAGAGGTCGCGCGCGCGACCAGCGAAAACTTCGATCGCCTCTTCGATCGTGTTGGGATCGCGGTATGAAGCGCCGTCGCTGCATCGGTGGCGCGTTGCTGCTGGCAGCACTGACGATGGCGGCGCATGCGCAGAGTTACGTGCAGTTCTTCCGAGCGCTGGATGTCGACAACGCTTCGGCGGTCGGCGAGCTGCTCGCCAGAGGTTTCGACCCCAACACGCCCGATGAGTCGGGCCACCGGCCGCTGTACCTCGCGCTGCGCAGCGCGAACTTCAAGGTGGCCGCAGTGCTGCTGGCGCAGCCCGAGCTGAAGGTCGACGCGATGAACGGCGTGGGCGAAACTGCGCTGATGATGGCGGCGCTGCGCGGGCAGCTCGACTGGATGCAGCGCTTGCTGGAGCGCGGCGCGCAGATCAACAAGGAAGGGTGGGCACCGCTGCATTACGCGGCCACCGGGCCCGAGCCGCGCGCCGTGGACATGGTGCTGGCGCGTGGTGCAAAGATCGACGCCTTGTCGCCCAACCTGAGCACGGCGTTGATGATGGCGGTGCAATACGGTGCCGAGGATTCGGCGCGGCTGCTGCTCGAGCGCGGCGCCGACATCAAGTTGCGCAACCGCCGCGGCGATAGCGCGGCCGACATCGCCCGCCGCGTTGGTCGCGCCACGCTGGCCGAGCGACTCGAATCCGCCGCGCGCTGACAGCGCGTCGGGCGGTGATGGAATTCCGTGTCAGAAGTCCGCTGACACGACGGATGGTGCTTCGCCGATGCGCAGGCGCTCGGCTTCTGGCTAGATTCGCGGCTTCACCGAGCAATGCAACTGCTGGAGGCCGCTGATGGCTCAAGAATCGCTGGTCCGCAACCCGTTCATCTTGATGACGAACCCCGAGGTCGTGATTGCCGCGATCGAGCGCTCCGAGCACCTGGGTCAGTTGAATCGCCATCTCTGTCGCCCGCTCGATCGGCCTCACGCCCCCGCGAACGCTCAGGCAGCGACGGCGGGCGGCTCGACGTCGCTTCGCGCGGACGGTGCGGCGAGCGACGATCCCGATCTGACGGATCCTGGCGATGACGCTGATGACGGCGATCACGCCGACTGAGGTCCTCCCCCGCGCGGCCGCGCGCGGCGCGCTCTGAAGCATCCAGAGCCAGCGCGACGCGCCGATGATTGAAGCGCACCAGCGCCAGCAGCAGCAGCATCAGCGCCCCGCCGACGACGATCGCGGCCAGCAAAGCCAAAGGGTGGTCGCTCATCAGGCCAATGGCGCGATCGAACGCCGATTCCGGCGCACCGCGTGTTTCTTCCAGGATGTCATCGATCGGCGGCAACCGGCCCGCGGCGGATGCTGCTTCGGCCGCCGCTCGTCGCTCCTGGCGGGACGCTTGCGGGTCGGCGGCATCGGTGTCGGAGCGGATGCTGGGGCCCAGAGGCGGGGTGATCGCCGGGCCGCCTGGTGGCTTGGCGGCCGGGTCATTCGACGCTGCTTCGACCTTGGCTTGGGTCGCCACAGGCGCGCCCGCCTCGGCAGCTGCGAGCGCGCTCAAGAGCGCAAAACTGATCGCGGTGATCGGGGATCGAAGCCCGGGAAGTCTGATCGTCATCGAGGTGTGACCCGATGCAAGTTTCGCACCGACAACGCCGTTGTTGCTTGCGTGCTGAAGTTGCAAGCGACAGTCGAGTGGTGATCGCCGCTGCATCATGTAAGGTCTGCCGACACTGTCCGTTCCATTGATTTTCATACTGTGCACGATGTATATTATGTTAACTCATACGGAATACACGACCAGCCCCGCTCGCAGCTTGCGCTGCACCTTGTCGCGCAGATCTGCGGGCGACTGAACCTCCACATCCTCTGCCTGGCGCAGGATGTCCATCACCAGTTCGGTGTCGTCCACATAGGGCAAGCGCAGTTCGTAGCGGCCGTCGTCGAGCCAGCGCGAGCGCTGCATCGAATGCCACTCCTCACGTCCCACCCAAACCGCCGCCCGTGCTGAAAAGACCAGCGTCGCCCAGCGTCGCTTGCCGCCGGCGTAGATGCCGTAGCCGGCGTCCATCGCGGCCTCCACCTCGGCCAGCGACAGTTCGAGCGCGGCCGCCTCGCTGATCGCTGCGCGCTCCACCGCATCCAGCGCAAAGCGCCGCAGCGCCTGCGCGCGATGGCACCAGGCGTCCAGGTACCAGGTGCTTCGGTAATGCACCAGGCGTTGCGGCGAGACCTCGCGCTCGCCCAGCTCGTGGCGGCCGCGCGTCAGGTAACTCATCGTCACGCGGCGCCGCGACATCAGGGCCTCGCCGATGAGTTCGAAAAACTCGCTGCGCACCGGCCGCCGCAGGGCGCTGACGATCTTCACGCGACGCATCAGATCGTCAGCGCGCCGGCGGTCGCCGCTGCCCAGCATCTGCCGCACGCGGTCGAGCAAAGGTTGCAGATGCCGGCTCAGCACGCCATCGCGATCCACGTCGCTGAGCAACTGGTGGGCGCCGAGCAGCGCGTACAGCTCGCGCTCATTGAACCACAGGCCGGGCAGCTCCTGCACCGCGTCGCGAGCCGGCGCCGCGAAACGGTAGCCGTCCGCTTCGGCGTCGTATTCGATCGGCGCGCCGAGGCGGCTGCGCAAGTACTCGAGATCGCGCTTCAGCGTGGCCCGCGACACCTCCAGAGCCTCCAGCAGCTCGCGCCGGCTGACATGCCCACGGCGGCGGATCATCGATTCGATGCGGTACAGGCGAGCAGTGTTGGCCATGGCGCGCCACTGTAGCGGCATGCCGCACGGACACGCGCCTCCGGGCGCGGCGATACTGCGCGGCGTTGCACGGAGGGAATCGGCTCGTGGCTTTGCTGGATTGGTGGCACTTGGCCCAGGCACAAGTGGCGGCGGCCATGCTCGATCCACGCCAACTCGCGGCGCTGTTCTTTGCCGCGGTGGCAGCGGTGCTGGTGCTGCTCGGGGCGATCGTGAAAACGATCATGCCGCTGCGCTGGCTGCTCGTGGCCAGCAACCTGGGCTTCGTGATCTACGGGGCCTTGTCTCCCGCGTGGCTGGTGCTGGCCCTGCACTTGACCTTGCTGCCGATCAACGTCTGGCGGGCGCTGGAAATGATGCGCCTGACGCGGCGCGTGCGCCGCGCCTCGGATGCCCGCGACACCACCGGCGTATGGCTTCGCTCGTACATGAAGCGCAAGCGCTTTCGGGCCGGCAGCGTGGTCTTCGCCAAGGGGGATACGGCCGACCATCTGTACATGCTGGTGGAAGGCGAGCTCGAGCTGATCGAAGCCGGCCGAAGCATCGAGCCCGGGCGGGTGTTCGGCGAGATCGCGTTTTTCGCGCCCGACCGCCGACGCACCCAGACCGCCCGCTGCCGCACCGCCTGCACCGTACTGCGCATCGACGAAACCACCTTCAAGCAGGTCTACTTCCAGGATCCGGGCTTCGGCTTCGAGATCGTGCGCCTCATCGCATCACGCCTGTCGGCCGACGTGCGCCGGCTCGAGGAGCAATTGACCCAGCACAAGCAGGCGATCGCCACGCTGCCCTCTCAGGGTCAGCCTCGATCGCCGACCGAGGCAAGCTGAGTACACTCGCGCGAGCCTTTTCAGCCCGCCCCGCACGCACCATGAAGCCACTGTTCGCCGCGCCCCTGCTCTCGATCGCCCTGCTCGGCTCCGCACACGCGGCGCCGCCGAAGACGATGTTTGTCGACCATTCGTCCGACGCCCTCATCGACGAGGGAAGTGCGAAGGCCATCCTCGCCGAGGGCATCACGGCGCGCGTGCTGAAGGTCTACCCAGCCAACAAGTGGGGTTTCGTGAGTCAGGTCGAAGGCGGCATCACCAGCAACGGCACCTGCGTCGTGACGGCGCGCGTGATGATGATGCAGCTCACGCCCACGGTGAAAGCGATGTTGTTCCGGCCGACCAAGACCGCCACCACCTTCGACGCGCAACCGGGTGCCAGCGCCGAGCAGTGCAAGGGCCTGGCCAAGACCAAGTTGAAGGAAGCGGTGCAGAGCGTCGCTTCGAGTCTGGTCAAGAGTTAGATCTGCGTCGCTGCGGATCGCGCCTTGTCGAGGATCGGTGCACCTTGGGGAAGGAGGATCCTGGCGGAGTCGGAGGGATTCGAACCCTCGATGCAGGTTTTGCCCGCATACTCCCTTAGCAGGGGAGCACCTTCGGCCGCTCGGTCACGACTCCAGCGAAGCGATTTGCATTCTAGCCTGCCGTCGCCGCGCAGCAGTCACACCGCGGGCTGATCGAGATCGAAAGCACGGTGCAACGCGCGCACCGCCAGCTCCATGTACTTCTCGTCGATGACGACGCTGGTCTTGATCTCGCTGGTGGAGATCATCTGGATGTTGATGCCCTCCTCGCTCAAGGTGCGGAACATCCGGCTCGCCACGCCGACATGGCTGCGCATGCCGATGCCGACGATCGAGACCTTGCAGATGCGCGGATCGCCCAGCACCTCCAGCGCACCCAGCGACGGCGCCACCTTGCCGCGCAGCAGTTCCAGCGTGCGTGGATAGTCGCTGCGATGCACGGTGAACGAAAAGTCGGTGCGCCCGTCGTGCGAGACGTTCTGGATGATGACGTCGACATCGATGTTGGCCTCGGCCACCGGGCCGAGGATCTGGTAGGCGATGCCAGGCTTGTCGGGCACGCCGATGACGCTGACCTTGGCTTCGTCGCGGTTGAAGGCGATGCCGGACACGACGGCTTGTTCCATCTTCTCTTCTTCCTCGAAAGTGATGAGGGTGCCCGATCGCGCTTCTTCGTCGATCGGAATGTCCCAGGGCGTGAAGCTCGACAGCACGCGCAGCGGCACGCGGTACTTGCCGGCGAACTCCACCGAGCGGATCTGCAGCACCTTGGAGCCCATGCTCGCCATCTCGAGCATCTCTTCGAAGCTCACCTTGATGAGGCGTCGCGCCTCGGGCACGACGCGCGGGTCGGTGGTGTAGACGCCGTCGACATCGGTGTAAATCAGGCACTCGGCGGCCTTCAGTGCCGCCGCCACGGCCACCGCGGAGGTGTCCGAGCCGCCGCGCCCGAGCGTCGTGACATGCCCATCGGGATCGATACCCTGGAAGCCGGCGATGATGACGACCTTGCCGGAGTCCAGGTCGGCGCGGATGCGCACGTCGTCGATGCGTGCGATGCGTGCTTTGGTAAACGCCGAATCAGTCTCGATCGGCACCTGCCAGCCGGCGTAGCTCACGGCGTGCAGCCCCAGCGCCTGCAGCGCCAAGGCCAGCAGGCCCACTGATACCTGCTCGCCGGTGGCGGCCAGCGCGTCGAGTTCGCGCTGCGCGCTGGCGTCCAGCGAGCCCGGTTGCAGTTCTTTTGCCAGGCCGAGCAAGCGATTCGTTTCGCCGCTCATCGCCGACGGCACGACCACCATGCGATGACCGGCGCGATGCCACTTCGCCACACGCAACGCGACGTTGCGTATGCGCTCGGTGGAACCCATCGAGGTGCCACCGTATTTGTGAACAATCAATGCCATCGATTGGGTCGATCCCTCGTGGCCGGTCCCGTGCAGAAGCAGGCCCTGGCGCTTGGCGAAAGCTGCGAATTCTAAAGCGGCCGCTTCCGCGGACCGGCACGCGCGCCACTCAATCGCCCAGCATCAAGCGGCCGCGGCGCAGCAGCAACCAGCGATGGTGCCAAGGCCAGCGGCCGTGGCGCACGCGCGGCAGTTCGTCGAGCAGCCGCTGCACCAGGCTCTGCGGCAACGCCTGCCCGGACAAGGAATGCAACCAGTGGCGCAGCAGGTTCGCGCGTCGTGCCGGCTCCAGCGCCAGCCAAGGCGCCACCCGCAGTGCATCGCCTTCGGTGGCCAGGCCGGCATCGATGAGCGCGAGCGCCGCCAGGCACGCTTTGGCCTCCTGCGCGTGTCGCGCCACGCTGGCCAGCGCCTGTTCAGCGTCGCCGAAAGCCTCGATGAACGCCGGCCACAGCCGGGAGCGCAGCCGGTTGCGCGCGAAGCGCAGGTCGTCGTTGCTGTTGTCGTGCACGAACGCCAGACGCCAGCGCGCCACGTAGGCTTCGATCGACTCGCGCGGCAGATCCAGCCACGGCCGGTACCACCACAGGCCATCGCGCTCGGCGGCTTTCGGGCTCGCCGCCAGGCCCGCCGCACTGGCGCCGCGCAATGCTTGCAGCAGCACGGTCTCGGCCTGGTCGCGGCGGTGGTGGCCCAGCAGCACGGCGGCGCAGCCCTGCCCGCGCGCCATCGCTGCCAGCGCGGCGTAGCGACGGGTACGCGCCCAAGCTTCGACACTGTCGCCGCGCTGCGGCGCGCCCAACAATCGAGTCATTTCGAACGTTAGTGGCCAACCGCTACGCGACCAGCGCGAGGTCTGCCGGCGCAGGTGCGCCACCCAGTCATCGGCTTGCGCCACGAGCCCATGGTGCACGTGCAGCGCGACCACCTCGATGCCCAGCGGTCGCGCCATGCGCAGCGTGCAATGCAGCAGTGCCGTCGAATCGCGGCCACCGCTGGCAGCCACGGCGATGCGCAATCAGCGGTCCTTGGTGTCGTTGAAGCGGCCGTAGGACTGCAGCCGTTCGTAGCGGCGCTGCAGCAACGCCTTGGTCGACAGGTCGGCCACTTGGCGCAGCGCATCGTTCAACGCGCGCTTCAGGTGCGAGGCCATCCACTTCATGTCGCGATGCGCACCGCCCACCGGCTCGGCGACGATCTTGTCGATGACGCCCAGCGCCTTCAGGCGATGCGCAGTGATGCCCAGCGCCTCGGCGGCGTCGGCCGCGCGTTCGGCGGTCTTCCACAAGATCGACGCACAGCCTTCGGGCGAGATCACCGAATACACCGAGTACTGAAGCATCAGCACCTGGTCGGCCACGCTGATCGCCAGCGCGCCGCCTGAGCCGCCTTCGCCGATGACGGTGGTGATGATCGGCACTTCGAGCTGCGCCATCTCGAAGATATTGCGGCCGATGGCTTCGGACTGGCCACGCTCTTCGGCGCCGATACCGGGATAGGCGCCCGGCGTGTCGACGAAGGTGAAGAGCGGCAACTTGAATTTCTCCGCCAGCTTCATCAGCCGCAAGGCCTTGCGGTAGCCCTCGGGGCGCGACATGCCGAAGTTGCGCAGCGTGCGCTCTTTCGTGTCGCGGCCCTTCTGGTGCCCGAGCACCATGCAGGCCTGGCCGTTGAAGCGCGCCAGGCCACCGACGATCGACGTGTCGTCGGCGTAGTGGCGATCGCCGTGCAGTTCGTGAAAGTCGCTGAAGCACTCGGCCACGTAGTCCAGCGTGTACGGTCGCTGCGGGTGGCGAGCGATCTGCGTCACCTGCCAGGGGCTCAGGCTGGCGTAGATCTCTTTGGTGAGCTGCTGGCTCTTCTGATCGAGGCGGCCGATCTCTTCGGAGATGTCCACCGCAGACTCGTTCTGCACGAAACGCAACTCGTCGATCTTGGACTCGAGTTCGGCGATCGGCTGCTCGAAATCGAGAAAATGGCGTTTGCTCATCCGAGGGTCGCGCAGTGGATTCAGTAGTCCACCGGCAGAGGGTCGAGGCTGCGCCAAATGTACCATGTGGCTACTGAGCGAAACGGCGCCCAGGCCTCGCCGACTTCACGCGCCTCGGCACGTGAAACCGGCTCGCCGCTGAAGTAGTTCAGGCTGATGCCCTTGAGCAGGCCGAGGTCGTCCAGCGGCATCACGTTCGGGCGCATCAGGTGGAAGATGAGGAACATCTCGGCAGTCCAGCGGCCGATGCCGCGGATCGCCACCAGCTCGTCGATGATCGTCTCGTCGTCCATCTCGCGCCACAGCGCCACATGCACCAGGCCGGAGTTGAAGTGGCGGGCCAGGTCGAGCAGGTACTCGGCTTTGCGCTGCGACATGCCGGCTTCGCGCAACGCAGTGGCGGGCAGCGCCTGCACCGCCTCGGGGTGCAGCTTGCCCGGTGCACCGCCGACCTTGGCGGCAAAGCGGTCCCACACGGCCTGCGCCGCCTTCACCGAGATCTGCTGCCCGGTGATCGAACGGGCCAGCGTGGTGAACGCATCGCCGCGGCTTTGCAAACGCGCATCGCCGAAGCGCGGGATGAGCTTCTTCATCACCCGGTCGCGGCGGCTCAGGTGGCGGCAGGCATCGTCCCAGTACTGCGGACACTGCGGCGTGGTGTCCGGCGCCGTACCGGCCTTGGCGGGGGTGGCCATGCTCAGGCTTTGACCCAGGTCGTGCCGAGGGCCGAATCCTTCAGCACCACGCCTTGCTCGGCGAGTTGCTGGCGCAGGCGATCGGCCTCGGTGAAGTTGCGCGCGGCTTTGGCCGCCGCGCGTTCGCTGATCAGGCGCTGGATGGTGGTTTCGTCCAGGCCCGCGCCGGCTTGCAGGTAGGCGCGCGGTCGCTGTTGCAGCAGGCCCAGCACGGCGCCCAGCGCGCGCAGCGTGGCGGCTGTCTTCGTATCGCGCGTGCGATTCACACTACTGGCCAGCTCGAACAGCACGGCCACTGCCAGCGGCGTGTTGAAGTCGTCGTCCATCGCAGCGCGGAAAGCGGCAGCACGCGGCTCGTTCCAGTCGACGGCGCCGGCAGGCCCGGACAGGTCCACGCTGTCCAGCGCGGTGTACAGGCGGCGCAGGCCGGCGCGCGCATCGTCGAGGTTCGCATCGCCGAAGTTCAGCGGGCTGCGGTAGTGCGTGCGCAGCATGAAAAAGCGCAAGCACTCGCCGTCGTAGCGTTTCAGCACGTCTTCGATGGTGAAGAAGTTTCCGAGCGACTTCGACATCTTCTCGTCATCGATGTTCAGGAAGCCGTTGTGCATCCACAGCTTGACGAACGGCCGGCCCGAGGCGCCTTCGCTCTGCGCGATCTCGTTTTCGTGGTGCGGGAACTGCAGGTCCATACCGCCGCCATGGATGTCAAAGGGCTCGCCGAGCAGCGCGCAGCTCATCGCCGAGCACTCGATGTGCCAACCCGGGCGGCCGCGGCCGAAGGGGCTGGCCCATTGCGCGTCGGCGGGCTCGTCGGGCTTGGCCGATTTCCACAGCACGAAGTCCAGCGGGTCTTCCTTGTCGCCGAGCACCGCCACACGTTCACCGGCGCGCAGCTCGTCCAGCGACTTGCCCGACAGCTTGCCGTAACCCGCGAAGCGCCGCACCGAGTAGTTCACGTCCCCGCCTGCGGCGCGGTAGGCCAAGCCTTTGCTTTCGAGCTTCTCGATCAGCTCGAGCATCTGCGGCACGTACTCCGTGGCACGCGGCTCGGCCGTGGGCGGCAACGTGCCCAGTGCCGCCAGGTCGCGATGCATCGCGGCGATCATCGAATCGGTGAGCTCGCGAATCGGCAGGCCGCGCTCCACCGCGCGCTTGATGATCTTGTCCTCGATGTCGGTGATGTTGCGCACGTAGGTCACCCGCCAGCCCGAGGCCATCAACCACCGGTAGGCGACATCGAAGGCCATCATCATTCGCGCGTGCCCGACATGGCACAGGTCGTAGACCGTGATGCCGCACACGTACATGCGCACGTGGCCGGGCTCGAGCGGCGCGAAGGGCTCCAGGCGGCGCGTCAAGGTGTTGTGAATGTGTAGCGTCGAGACCGTCATGAAGGCGCGCCGATAGAATGAAAATCAGTATAGCGGCGGGCTTCCCGGGCGCCGGCGTCTTACACCCTCTGCATCACCCTGCGCATGCACTTTCGCTTCTGCTTGTTGTTGGCATGGCTGATCGCCGCACCCGTTCGCGCCGATGTGGCCCAGGATATCCAGGCCCTGCTCGCTCGCGGCGATGCCTCGGCTGCGCTGCTGCGCAGCGAAGCGGCGATGAAGGCACCGAATCCCGGCGCGCGGATTCGCTTCCTGCACGGCGTGGCGCTGTTGGAGACGCGCAGCGACAGCCAGGCAATGGCCACCTTCGTCGCGCTGACACAGGACTATCCGCAGCTGCCCGAGCCACACAACAACATCGCCGCGATCCATGCCCGCGCCGGCGACTGGGAGCAGGCGCGCAGGTCGCTCGAACTGGCGCTGCGCAACGACCCGGGCAACCGTCTGGCGCAGGAGAACCTCGGCGATGTGCACCTGCAGCTGGCCATCGCCGCTTGGCGCGGCGCGGCGCTGCCCGAACGCACCGAACCGGCGCTGGCGCGCAAGATCCGTTTCGCCACGGCGCTGGCCACCGCCGGCGCCCCGGCGCCCTGACGGCATCGCCTCCCCTCCCCTTTCTTCAACCCCCAACGTTCCACATGACCAAGATGATTTCGTTTGGCTTGCCGGCAGCCGCCCTGCTGGCCGCGCTGATAGCCCCGCCTGCCTTGGCGCAAAAGGTTCGACTCGTCACTTCGCTGGGCGAGTTCGTGGTCGAGCTCGACGCCGAGAAGGCGCCCAAGTCGGTGGCCAACTTCGTGCAGTACGTGCGAGCCAGGCACTACGACGGCACGGTTTTCCACCGCGTCATCGAGAACTTCATGATCCAGGGCGGCGGCATGAAGCCCGATCTGTCACAGAAGCCGACGCGCGCACCGATCCCGCTGGAGGCCCGCAACGGCCTCATCAACCTGCGCGGCACGATCGCGATGGCGCGCACCGGTGACCCGAACTCGGCCACGTCGCAGTTCTTCGTCAACGTCGTCGACAATGCTTTCCTGGACGCCGCCAACGCGCGCGATGGCCAGGGGTACGCGGTGTTCGGCCGCGTCGTCGAAGGCATGGACGTGGTCGACCGCATCAAGGCCGTGCCGGTGGCGCCCAGTGGCATGAATCAACACTTGCCGGTGACGCCGGTTCTGCTTCAGAAGGCCACTTTGGAGAACTGAGATGAGCAAGACCGTACAACTCGACACCCACTTCGGCACGATCACGATCGAACTGGACGACGAACGCGCACCCGAGAGCGTGCGCAACTTCCTCGCCTACGTGGCCGCGGGGCACTACGACGGCACGGTGTTCCATCGCGTCATCAAGGGCTTCATGGTCCAGGGCGGCGGCTTCGCGGCGGGCATGAAGCAGAAGTCCACGCAAGCGGCGATCACCAACGAGGCCGGCAACGGCTTGAAGAACAAGCGCTACACGCTGGCGATGGCGCGTACTTCCGATCCGCATTCGGCCACCGCGCAGTTCTTCATCAACACCGCGGACAACAGTTTCCTCGACCACACCGCGCCCACCGCGCAAGGCTGGGGCTACGCGGTGTTCGGCCGCGTCGTGAAGGGCACCGAGGTGGTCGACGCGATGGAAGGCGTGCGCACCGGCCGCAGCGGCACGCACAGCGACGTGCCCCAGGAAGACCTGCTGATCCTGCGCGCCACCGAGGTGGTCTGATGCCCCAGGGTGTCGCCGGCGACACCTTCGCGACCTGGAACCTGCCGCCTTCATGGCGGGCAGTGGACTTCATCTCCGATCTGCACCTGTCGCCGGCGCTGCCGCGCACCTTTGCGGCCTGGCGCGCGCACTTGCTCGAGACAACGGCGGACGCGGTGATCATGCTCGGTGACTTGTTCGAGGTGTGGGTGGGCGACGATGCCCGCCACCTGCCCTTCGAGGCGGCCTGTGTGGCGACGATGCACGCAGCCGCGCAGCGCGTAACGCTGGCCTTGATGGTCGGCAACCGCGACTTCCTGATCGGTGACGAGTTACTGCGAGACAGCGCCGCGCGAGGCCTGGTGGACCCGACCGTGATCGAAGCTTTCGGCCAGCGCGTGCTGGTCAGCCACGGCGACGCCTGGTGCCTGGACGATGCCGAGTACCAGCAGTTTCGAAGCCTGGTGCGAGGACAGCCATGGCAGCGCGAGTTCCTGGCCAGGCCTTTGGCCGAGCGCCAGCGCATCGCGGCGGACATTCGCAGCCGCAGCGAAACACGCAAGCGCTTCGACGGCGCCTCGAACGCCGATGTCGACGTTGCAGCAGCCAGCGCGGTGATGCGTTCAGCCGGCGCCCCCGTGCTCGTGCATGGGCACACGCACCGCCCGTTCAGCGGGGCGTTCGGCGCATCAGCAGTTCGCCATGTGCTCACCGACTGGGATCTCGACCAGGGCCAGCGCGCCGAGCTGCTGCGCTGGACGCGCGACGGTTTGCGCCGCATCGCACCCGAGGGCGACGCAGGGCCTGCCAACGCCGCTGGCGGCTGTTTGCCGAGATCATCCTTCGGGCCGAGCCCGCACAGGCCCTAGCTTGATCTGGCGGCGTTTGCAAGCCTGGCGCGACGCGCGTGCCGTGGCGCGCCGGCCGATCGCCGACGACCTGTGGCGCCGTACGCTGAAGCGCTACCCGTTCCTGCGCCGCCGCGACCCGGCCGCCGCGGCGAAGCTGCGCCAGCTCGCCAGCCTCTTTCTCGACCGCAAGGAGTTCACCGCCGTCGGCCCCGTGCGGCTGGGCAACGACGTCGTCGTCGCTGTCGCGGCGCAAGCCTGCCTGCCGGTGCTGGAACTCGGTCTGGCCGCCTACGATGGCTTCGTCGGCATCGTGCTGCACGCCGATGCCGTGGTGGCGCGGCGCGAAGTGCACGACGACGACGGGCTCGTGCACGAGTACGACGAGGTGCTCAGCGGCGAGGCGATGCTCGGCGGGCCCCTGATGCTCTCCTGGCGCGACGTGCGCAGCGCGGGGCAAAGCGCCGGCCAGGGCTACAACGTGGTGATCCACGAGTTCGCGCATGTGCTGGACATGGCCAGCGGCCTGTCGGGGGATCGGCCGCGGCTGCCATCGAACATGGATGCCCGCGTCTGGAAGTCGGCCTTGGCTGAAGGCCTGACCGCGCTGCGCGCGGCCGTCGATCGCGAGGAACAGACCGTGCTCGACCCCTACGGCGCAGAAGCGCCGGAGGAGTTTTTCGCGGTGGCCAGTGAGTCCTTCTTTGTCGCACCGAATCCGATGCGCGAGGCACATCCGGCGCTGTACGCGCTCTTCACCCAGCTGTACCGGCAAGATCCCGCGGCCGAGGCCGCGGGATCTTGATCACACCGCGGTCGCTTCGGTGCGCGGCTTGTCGCTGCGCTTGGGCGGCTGGATATCGAGCTGGATTTGCCCAGCGGCGTCGATGTCCACCGTCAGGCGTCCGCCATCGACCAGCCGGCCAAACAGCAGTTCGTCGGCCAAGGCGCGGCGGATGGTGTCCTGGATCAGCCGCTGCATCGGCCGGGCGCCCATCAACGGATCGAAGCCCTTCTTGGCCAGGTGCTGGCGCAGTGTGTCCGTGAACGTGACTTCGACCTTCTTCTCGGCCAACTGGCCCTCGAGCTGCAGCAGGAACTTGTCGACCACACGCAGGATGATGTCGGCGTCCAGCGACCTGAAACTGACGATCGCGTCGAGCCGGTTGCGGAACTCGGGCGTGAACATGCGCTTGATGTCGGCCATCTCATCGCCTGCCTCGCGCGAGTTGGTGAAGCCGATCGACGAGCGGTTGATGGTCTCGGCCCCCGCGTTGGTCGTCATCACGATCATCACGCTGCGGAAATCGGCTTTGCGGCCGTTGTTGTCGGTCAGCGTGCCGTGGTCCATCACCTGCAGCAGCACGTTGAAGACATCCGGGTGCGCTTTCTCGATCTCGTCCATCAGCAGCACCGCGTGCGGCTTCTTGCTGATCGCTTCGGTGAGCAGGCCGCCCTGGTCGAAGCCCACGTAACCCGGCGGTGCGCCGATCAAGCGGCTCACCGCATGGCGCTCCATGTACTCGCTCATGTCGAAGCGGATCAGCTCGATGCCCAGGATGAACGCCAGCTGTTTGGCGACTTCGGTCTTGCCGACGCCGGTGGGACCGGAGAACAGGAACGAGCCGATCGGCTTGTCGGGCTTGCCCAGGCCCGAGCGCGACATCTTGATCGCCGCGGCGAGGGCGTCGATCGCCGGGTCTTGCCCGAAGACGACACTCTTCAGGTCGCGGTCCAGGCTCTTCAGCTTGCCGCGGTCGTCGCTGGAAACGCTGGCCGGCGGGATGCGCGCGATCTTGGCGACGATCTCCTCGACTTCCGTGCGGGTGATGGTCTTCTTTTGCTTGCTCTTGGGCAAGATGCGCTGCGCAGCACCGGCTTCGTCGATGACGTCGATGGCCTTGTCGGGCAGATGCCGGTCGTTGATGTACTTGGCCGACAGTTCGGCCGCGGCCTGTAATGCGCCCGCCGCGTACTTCACGCTGTGGTGCTCCTCGAAGCGCGTCTTCAGCCCTTTCAGGATCTCGATGGTCTGTTCGACCGAGGGCTCGACCACATCGACCTTCTGGAAGCGCCGCGACAGTGCCGCGTCTTTCTCGAAGATGCCGCGGTACTCGGTGAAGGTGGTGGCACCGATGCATTTCATTTGCCCGTTGCCCAGCGCGGGCTTGAGCAGGTTGCTCGCGTCCAGCGTGCCACCGGAAGCCGCGCCGGCGCCGATCAGCGTGTGGATCTCGTCGATGAAGAGGATGGCGCGCGGCTGATCTTTCAGCTGCTTCAACACGCCTTTCAGGCGCTGTTCGAAGTCACCGCGGTACTTGGTGCCGGCCAGCAGCGCGCCCATGTCCAGCGAATAGACGGTGGCGTCGGCCAGCACTTCGGGCACCTCGCCCTGCGTAATGCGCCAGGCCAGACCTTCGGCGATGGCGGTCTTGCCCACGCCGGCCTCTCCGACCAGCAGCGGGTTGTTCTTGCGCCGGCGGCACAGCACCTGGATGACACGCTCGACTTCGAGCTCGCGGCCGATCAGCGGGTCGATCTTGCCGTCGCGGGCGAGTGCGTTCAGGTTCTGCGTGAACTGGTCCAGCGGCGAGCCTTTCTCACCGCCGCCCTCTTCCTTCTCCTGCTCGTTGCCGCTCGCGTCGTTGCTCTTCGCCGGCTCGGGCGGGTCGGATTTCTTGATGCCGTGGGCGATGAAGTTCACCACGTCCAGCCGCGTCACGCCCTGCTGGTGCAGGTAGTACACGGCGTGCGAATCCTTCTCGCCGAAGATCGCCACGAGCACGTTGGCACCGGTCACTTCCTTCTTGCCGCTGCCGGTGGACTGCACATGCATGATGGCGCGCTGGATGACGCGCTGGAAGCCCAGCGTGGGCTGCGTATCGACCTCTTCGCTTCCCGAAACGGTGGGTGTGTTCTCCTTGATGAAGCCCGCCAGGCTCTTGCGCAGCTCGTCGATGTTGGCCGCGCAGGCGCGCAGCACCTCGGCGGCCGAGGGGTTGTCGAGCAGCGCCATCAGCAGGTGCTCGACGGTGATGAACTCGTGGCGCTGCTGGCGCGCCTCGACGAACGCCATGTGCAGGCTGACTTCCAACTCTTGCGCAATCATGCGGCCTCCATGATGCACTGCAGGGGGTGGCCGTCACGGCGCGCTGCAGCGGAAACGAGTTCGACTTTGGTGGCAGCGATGTCCTTGGGGAAGACCCCGCAGACGCCACGGCCTTCGTGGTGAATCTTGAGCATGATGTGGGTGGCGGTTTCCAGACCGTGCCCGAAGTATTGCTGCAAGACCATGACAACAAACTCCATCGGCGTGTAGTCGTCGTTGAGCAGCACCACTTGGTACAGGATGGGCGGTTTGGTGCGTGCCTTCTTGCGCTCGGCCACCACCGTGCCGCCATCCTCGCCGTCGCGATCGTGACCGGGCGGCCGGGGCGGCATTTCAGGGGGCCCAGAAGGGGTTTCGTCAGGCATAAGCCATTCTATCGAGCCCGCATATTGCCGCATGTCGGTGCGCTTCAAGGGACGAACAGGGCCTCGTTCCGCGCTTTGTGCCACGCCACGGGTTTGTCCAAGCACACGGTTTGACAAGGTACGAGCGACAAGCCCAGAATTTTGTTGTCCGTACAAGACCAGGGGGATGGGGATGCCGAGCGGTACCGTGAAGTGGTTCAGTGATGCCAAGGGCTTCGGGTTCATCGCCCCGGACGATGGCGGGCCCGATGTCTTCGCGCACTTTTCGGCTGTGCAGATGGACGGCTTTCGCAGCTTGCGGCAAGGCGGTCGCGTCAGCTTCGAGCTGGTGCAGGGTCCCAAGGGCAACTTGGCGCAGAACATTTGCGCCGTGGCGGCAGGATCCGACGGCGCAGGCCCGGCGGCCACGGCCGACTGAACGGGACGCGCACGACGAACAGCCCGCACATGGCGGGCTGCTGGCTGGTGGTGGGCGGGCACCTGAGCGCGGCGTTCACGTGTTCGGCCCGAAGGGATTGAACCAGATCAATTCCTTTATCGTATTCCGGTACCAGAATAGATTTATAGGACGAGATGCACCCGCCCTGAGCGCGGGGGCCCGCCGCGGCAGCCCCGAGGAGCGCGACACCGTGAGCAAGAGCCTGCTGAACCTGAGCGTCAACAACCGGACCGAGCAGCACGCGGTGGCCGACAACGCGCTGCTGCTCGACGTGCTGCGCGACACGCTGGGCCTGACCGGCACCAAACAGGGCTGCGACGCAGGCGAGTGCGGCGCCTGCACTGTGCTCGTCGACGACCAGCCGCAGCTGGCTTGTCTGACGCTGGCGGCGACCTGCGTCGGGCGGCGCATCGAGACCATCGAACA
>JANNQO010000157.1:0-4021 GCA_031400795.1 Rubrivivax sp.
GCCGCTGTCGTCGCAAGTGCAGAACTTCCTGCGTGCCGTGCTCGACAACGGCCGTCTCGACGCACTGCCGGAGATCGCCTCGCAGTTTCATGCGCTGGTCAACGCCCAGTCCGGCATTTCCGACGCCACGGTGTACAGCGCCTTCCCGATCGATGGCGCGCAACTCGCCGACGTGGTGGCCACGCTGGAGAAGCGCTTCGCCCGAAAACTCAATGCCAGCGTGGTCGTGCAGCCCGAGCTGATCGGCGGCATCCGTGTGGTGGTCGGCGACGAGGTGCTCGACACCTCGGTCAAGGCCCGCCTCGAACAAATGAAGGTCGCGCTCGCCGCTTGAGCGAGGGCCACCACAGGAGAAAACGATGCAACTCAATCCCGCAGAAATTTCCGAACTGATCAAGAGCCGCATCGAGGGCCTCGCGGCCTCGTCGGACATCAAGAACCAGGGCACCGTGGTCTCGGTCACCGACGGCATCTGCCGCGTGCACGGCCTGTCGGACGTGATGGCCGGCGAAATGCTGGAGTTCCCGCCCACGGCCGACGGCACGCCCACCTACGGCCTGGCGCTGAACCTCGAGCGCGACTCCGTCGGCTCGGTGATCCTGGGCGAATATGAGCACATCTCGGAAGGCGACACGGTCAAGTGCACCGGCCGCATCCTGGCCGTGCCGGTCGGCCCCGAACTGATTGGCCGCGTCGTCAATGCGCTGGGCGCGCCGATCGACGGCAAGGGCCCGATCAACGCCAAGATGACGGACGTGATCGAGAAGGTCGCGCCGGGCGTGATCGCGCGCCAGAGCGTGAGCCAGCCGGTGCAGACCGGCCTGAAGTCGATCGACTCGATGGTGCCGATCGGGCGCGGCCAGCGCGAGCTGATCATCGGCGACCGCCAGACCGGCAAGACTGCAGTGGCGATCGACACGATCATCAACCAGAAGGGTCAGGACATGACCTGCGTCTACGTGGCGATCGGCCAGAAGGCGAGCTCGATCAAGAACGTGGTGCGCTCGCTCGAAGCCAACGGCGCGATGGATTACACGATCGTGGTGGCCGCCTCGGCGTCGGAATCGGCGGCGATGCAGTACGTCTCGGCCTACTCCGGCTGCACGATGGGCGAGTACTTCCGTGACCGCGGGCAGGACGCGCTGATCATCTACGACGACCTCTCCAAACAAGCCGTGGCGTACCGCCAGGTCTCGCTGCTGCTGCGCCGCCCGCCGGGCCGCGAGGCATTCCCCGGCGACGTGTTCTATCTGCACTCGCGCCTGCTCGAGCGCGCCGCGCGTGTCAACGCCAACTACGTCGAGGCCTTCACCAAAGGCGCCGTGAAGGGCCGTACCGGCTCGCTGACCGCGCTGCCGATCATCGAAACGCAAGCCGGTGACGTGTCGGCCTTCGTGCCCACCAACGTCATCTCGATCACCGACGGCCAGATCTTCCTCGAGACCTCGCTGTTCAACGCCGGCATCCGCCCCGCCATCAACGCCGGCATCTCGGTGTCGCGGGTCGGTGGTGCGGCGCAGACCAAGCTCGTCAAGGGCCTCTCGGGCGGCATCCGCACCGACCTGGCGCAGTACCGCGAACTGGCCGCCTTCGCGCAGTTTGCCAGCGACCTCGACGCCGCCACGCGCAAACAACTCGACCGCGGCGCGCGCGTCACCGAGCTGCTCAAGCAGGCCCAGTATTCGCCGCTGCCGATCAGCATGATGGCGGCCACGCTGTTCGCCGTGAACAAGGGCTTCGTCGACGACATCGACGTGAAGAAAGTGCTGGCCTTCGAGCACGGCCTGCACCAGCACCTGAAGTCCAGCCACGCGGGTCTGGTGGCAAAGCTCGAAAAAGACAAGGCCATGGACAAGGACGCCGAAGCCGAACTGACGAGCGCTGTGACCGCGTTCAAGAAATCCTTCGCCTGAAATGACGGCCCCCACGCTCACTTCGTTCGCTGCCCCCCGAGGGGGCTTCGGCCGCCTTGGGGCGGCCCGGCGTCGGCCGACCCCGCGCGTCTGACAGGAGTTCTGCATGGCAGTCGGCAAGGAAATACGTACCAAGATCAAATCGGTGGAAAACACCCGGAAGATCACCAAGGCCATGGAGATGGTGGCCGCTTCGAAGATGCGCAAGGCGCAAGAACGCATGCGCGCGGCGCGGCCTTATGCCGACAAGATCCGCAACATCACGGCGAACCTGTCGAAGGCCAACCCCGAGTACAAGTCACCCTACCAGCGCACAGGCGGCACCTCCAAGGCCGTCGGCTTCATCGTCGTCTCCACCGACAAGGGCCTGTGCGGCGGCTTGAACACCAACATCCTGCGTGCCGTGACGCAGAAGATGAAAGAAGTGCAAAGCGCCGGCGGCACGGTGCATGCGGTGGCCATCGGCAACAAGGGCTTCGGCTTCCTGAACCGCTTCGGCGTGCCGCTGCTGAGCCACGCCGTGCAGCTCGGCGATGCGCCGCAGCTCGACAAGCTGATCGGCCCGGTGAAGGTGATGCTCGACGCCTTCGTCGACGGCAAGCTCGACGCCGTGCACCTGTGCTTCACCAAGTTCATCAACACGATGAAGCAGGAGCCGCTGGTCGAGCAGTTGCTGCCGCTGCAGGCGGCGCGGCTGGCGCTGAGCGAGACCGAGAGGTCGCAGTTCGGCTGGGACTACATCTACGAGCCCGATGCGCCGACGGTGATCAAAGAACTGCTCACGCGCTACATCGAAGCGCTGGTGTTCCAGGCGGTGGCCGAGAACATGGCCAGCGAACAGAGCGCGCGCATGGTGGCCATGAAGGCCGCCACCGACAACGCCGGCAGCCTCATCGACGAGCTCAAGCTCATCTACAACAAGACCCGTCAAGCCGCGATCACCAAGGAATTGAGTGAGATCGTCGGCGGTGCGGCAGCGGTCTAGCGAATCGAAGATCCCAAGGAACTGACATGGCACAACAAGGCAAGATCGTCCAGTGCATCGGCGCGGTGGTGGACGTCGAATTCCCGCGCGACAGCATGCCGCGCATCTACGACGCGCTCAAGCTCGACGGCACCGCGCTCACGCTCGAGGTGCAGCAGCAGCTCGGCGACGGCGTCGTGCGCACCATTGCGCTGGGCTCGTCGGACGGCCTGCGCCGGGGCCTGATGGTCAGCAACACCGGCGCGGCGATCACCGTGCCGGTGGGCAAAGCCACCCTGGGCCGAATCATGGACGTGCTCGGCAACCCGATCGACGAACGCGGCCCGGTCGACCAGACGCTCACCGCATCGATCCACCGCAAGGCGCCCGCCTACGACGAACTGAGCCCGTCGCAAGAGCTGCTGGAGACCGGCATCAAGGTGATCGACCTGATCTGCCCGTTCGCCAAAGGCGGCAAGGTCGGCCTGTTCGGCGGTGCCGGTGTCGGCAAGACCGTGAACATGATGGAACTCATCAACAACATCGCCAAGGCGCACAGCGGCTTGTCGGTGTTTGCCGGCGTCGGCGAGCGCACGCGCGAGGGCAACGATTTCTATCACGAGATGGCCGATTCGGGTGTCGTGAACCTCGAGAGCCTGGGCGACAGCAAGGTGTCGATGGTCTACGGCCAGATGAACGAGCCGCCGGGCAACCGGCTGCGCGTGGCACTGACCGGGTTGACCATCGCCGAATCGTTCCGCGACGAAGGCCGCGACGTGCTCTTCTTCGTCGACAACATCTACCGCTACACGCTGGCCGGCACCGAGGTTTCGGCGCTGCTGGGCCGCATGCCTTCGGCGGTGGGCTACCAGCCGACACTGGCCGAAGAGATGGGCCGCCTGCAGGAGCGCATCACGTCCACCAAGGTCGGCTCGATCACCTCGATCCAGGCCGTGTACGTCCCGGCCGACGACCTGACCGACCCATCGCCAGCCACCACCTTCGAGCACCTGGACGCCACAGTGGTGCTGAGCCGCGACATTGCCTCGCTGGGTATCTACCCGGCGGTCGACCCGCTCGATTCGAACAGCCGCCAGGTCGACCCCAACGTCGTCGGCGAAGAGCACTACAGCACCACGCGTGC
>JANNQO010000158.1:0-18615 GCA_031400795.1 Rubrivivax sp.
CCCAAACCGCTCTGGCTTGCAGAACCCGAAAAGCTCTGGGCCCCCTGGCGTCTCGAAGGCGATGCCCTCGCGGACGGCAAGCGTGATGCCACCATCCTTGCCGTCAAGCTGCAAGAGGACGCTGGCCTTGACATCGTGGGCGATGGCGAGCAAGCGCGGGTGCATTTCGTGCATGGCTTCCTCGCCAATCTCGACGGTATCGACTTTGCCAAGAAAACGCTTATGGGCATTCGCAACAACCGCTACAAGGCGGAGGTGCCCACGGTTATTGGCAAAATCCGCCGCAAGGGCTCTGTGCATGGCATGGAAGCGCAAGCGGCCCGCGCGCATACCACGCGCAAGCTCAAATTCACGCTGCCCGGCCCGATGACCATCGTGGATACCGTGGCCGACCGTTTCTATGGCGACCGCTTCAAGCTCGCCAAGGCCTTCGCCGAACTGCTGAACCAGGAAGCGCTGGCCCTGCAGGCCGACGGCGTGGACGTGGTGCAGTTCGACGAGCCGGCCTTCAACGTCTACATGGCTGATGCCGCCGCGTGGGGCGTGCAGGCGCTGGAGCGCGCGGCGCAGGGGCTCACCTGCACGACCGCCGTGCACATCTGCTACGGCTACGGCATCCAGGCGAATATCGACTGGAAGAAGACGCTGGGCGAACAGTGGCGGCAGTACGAACAGGTCTTCCCGGCGCTGGCCGCGAGCCGCATCGACCAGGTCTCGCTCGAATGTCTGCACTCGCAGGTGCCGCCCGAGCTGATGGCGCTGCTGACCGGCAAAGACGTGATGGTGGGCGTGATCGACGTCGCCAGCGAGGCGATCGAAACGCCGGAAGAAGTGGCCCAGACGATCAGCAGCGCGCTGCGCTTCGTGCCGCGCGAGCGCCTCATTGCCTGCACCAACTGCGGCCTGGCGCCGATGCCACGCGCGGTGGCACAAGCCAAGCTGCGCGCGCTGGTGCAGGGCGCGCAGCTGGCGGCGTCGCGAATCGCTTAGACCGTTTGCTCGATGCCGGCGATGGCCCAGGAGCGGCTGTCGTCCAGCGGCTTGACAAGGTGCCAGACCTCGCTGAACGGTGCCGGTGCGGCACCGGATTCTTCACGCAACTCACCATGGAAGCGCACGCTGACGACCTGGCGCTCGCCTTCCTGCGTCACGTCGAGCACTTGCGCTTCGACGCGCACCACGTCGGTGTGCTGCTGGGTACTGCCACGCTCCTGCAGGTCCAGGCGCACCGACGCGAACATCTCCGGCGTGGTGAAGCTGCGCAGGTCGTCGAGGTCGGCGGCGTCGTTGGCGGCTTGCAAGCGGATGAAGATCAGCTTGGCGGCGCGCTCGAAAGCCTCGTGGTCGAAACTGGCCGGCACGAAGGCCTTCGGTACCGCGGCGGGCGCTTCCGGCAAGGCGGGTGTTCCGGCGGCTGGCGATTCAATCGGCGCCGCGGGCAAGGCTTGCGCTTCGCCTGAGCCACCGGCTGGCCACGCCACCTGGGTGGGTGTCGGGCTGTAGCGCATCGGCGCGGCTGCCGCCGGCTGCGGCGCAAAGCGGCGCATCACCAGCCGGATGACGAAAAACGCTGCCACGGCCAGCAACATGATCAGCAGGATGTTGGCGAAGCCTTCGCCCATGCCCAGGTGACTCATCAGCGCCGCCAGGCCCAGACCTGCAGCCAGGCCCGCCAGCGGCCCCATCCAGGAACGCTTGGCTGGCGCCGCAGCGGCGGCCGTGGCCCCTGCCGCAGCCGGCGCTTGCGCGTTCTGGCCGGCGGGTGTTTGGTTGGCCGGCGCTGCGCCGTTGGCGGGCTTGCCCGGCGTGGCGTCGGGTGCCGTACGGGCCGGCATGTCGCGCTGCATGCCGGTGGATTTGCCGCCGCCCAGGCGCTTGGCAGCAGCGTCGTTGGGCAACATCGTGACCGCGAGGGCGGCGATCGTGAGGCCGAGGAGCCAAGTCTTCATGGTCATGTCCTGTACGGTTACGCGCTGACTGCGCAGCGAAAGCTGAAGTGTGGGCCCATCCGGAAAGGACAAGCTGCGAATAACCCCAATCGCCGCTGGTCAGTCATGCACCGGCCAGTTGCCCGAGCCACTCGCGCAGCGCCATGCGCACGCGGAACGCTCCGTCGGCGCTGGGCAGCCAGCCGGTCGAGCGGGCCGCCATATCCATCGGGGCAGGCAGCAAGGCCATCGACGCACCCTGGCGCACGACGGCACGCTCGAACGCACCGACCGCGCGGCGCATGTGAAAACCATGCGTGACGATGACGATGCGCTCGATGCCGGCTTCGCGCAGCAGGCTCACCGTGAACTGAGCGTTTTCGCTGGTGTCGCGCGAGCGACTTTCGGTCCATTTCAGCGGCCGGCCGAACTCGGCGGCGGCGATGCGCGACGCGATCTCGGCCTCGGTGGCACCTTCGGCGGCGCCATGGCCGATGCCCCCGCTGAAGGCCAGCGGCAACCCGGTGGCTCGGCTCAGCCACACGCCGTAGCGCAGCCGCTCCACCGACAGGCCGTTCAGGTTGGACATGCCGTACTCAGGCGCGAACACCTCGCGCCCGGCACCGAGCACGACGATGGCGGTCTTCTGCGCCGACGCGACCGCCTTCAGATCGGCCACCGCGCCGGTGGACAGTGCCGGCGGCGGCTTCACCAGTCCCATCGTCAGCGCGTTGCCGACCAGGGGTGTGCTCGCCACCCACAGGCCGATGCAGGCCAGCCAGATGCAGAGCCAGCCCAACAGCAGCCGCTTGCGGCGCAGCATCACCGCGCCCACGATGACGAGCAGGATCAAAGGCACCGGCGGCAACACCAGAGCACTCAGCACACCTTTCAGCGAGCCGAGCTCGAGCTGCTGGAACAAGTCGTTGAGGGAACTCATCAGCGTAGGATTGTGAGGGCTCGCGGCGGCGCATCACCCCCCGTGTAAGCGCTGGCGCTGCGCGACGACCCAACGGCTTTCATCAACCAAAGAGAATCCTCATGGCCAGCGAACTCATCACCCTTGGCGGCGGCTGCTTCTGGTGCCTGGAAGCTGTCTACGAGCAGGTGGACGGTGTGCAGGCAGTCGAATCCGGCTACGCCAACGGCCATGTCGACAACCCCAGCTACGCCGAGGTCTGCGAGGGCGACACGGGCCATGTCGAGGTGGTGCGGGTGCAGTTCGATGCCGATCGCATCGGTTTGCGCGAGGTGCTGGAGATCTTCTTCCACATCCACGACCCAACCACGATGAACCGGCAAGGCAACGATGTCGGTCCGCAGTACCGATCGGGCATCTACTGGCACCGCGCCGAGCAAGAGGCAGTCGTGCGCGATGTGCTGGCCCAAGCGCAGCGCGAACACCGCGGCCGGATGGTCACCGAAGCCTCGCCACTGGCCAGCTATTGGCGTGCCGAGGACCACCACCAGCACTACTTCGCGCGCAACCCGGGGCAGGGCTACTGCGCTTTCGTGGTCGCGCCGAAGGTGGAGAAGTTCAAGAAGACATTCCTCGCACGCGTGCGCGTTTAGCGGGGTCGGGGCATGGTCAGCGCACGATGCTGCGCTTGACGCAAGCCGTCAATGGGCGGCGAGGACGCCGAAGCCCGTGGCGAGTTGCACGCCGCCGTCGGGGAACAGCGCCGTCAGGCTCTTGCGCAGCTGCGCGCGCCAGCGCGACGTGGCTTCGTCACGTGCCGAGAGCGCCTGCATCACCGGGGCGCGCAGCAGCCACAGATCGACCGGCTCTTCGGCAGCGCGCACCTGCAGTCGCAGCCAGTCGCCCTGGCGCCCTGGCAGCGGCTCGATCGCTGCAGTAAAGACATGTTTCAGTTCGACGAAAGCGCGCCGCGCCGCCAGCCGCGACATGCGATCGTGCGGCAGACCGGCGCCGGGCAGGTCCGCGCTGGCGAAAAATCGGCGCGGACCTGCGGTGCTCATGAAATGAGCGGCGCGAAGCCCGACCGTGGGGCTCGGGTGGGGAAATGCCGATTCAACAGCGACAGCCGCTGGGTGGCCTCGAACTCGCTGCGCTGCGTGGCCACCAGGTTGTAGACGTCGATGCGCATGTGCCACAGCTCGCGCAGCGAGCGCGCGTGGCCGACGCGCATCGCCAGGCGGCGGCCTTCGTCGCAGTGCAGGTCGGCGATGCTGTGCAGGAAATCCTCCTGCACGCCGGGCAGGCGGTTCAGCGGCGGTGCGACGTCATGCGGCGCGGGCGCAAACAGCCAAAAGGCCAGGCGCTCCCACCACGACGACGGGGCGTGGCGCAGCGAGGGCGGCCGCACCTCCAACCGCGACGTGCCCGGGGTCGACAAACGCTGCGTGGACAGCGTCGGCAACGATGTCGGGCGGCGCCAGCGAAGCGATGGCAGGCTGAAGGTTTTCATGATCCAGGTTATCGGATGGGTTCATCCCGACCTGAAGCGATGGTGCGCCGCTGGACTCTGGCCAAAGGGCCGAACAGCGGCACTGGCTCGGTGCTATTCGCCGGCGATCGAAGCGCAGCGCCCGCGGGGACGCTGCATCAGACCTGGCCGTAAATCAGCTTGCGCTGCGCCGTATAGTGCCACCAGGGCAGCGCCGGCGCTCCGCGCATGAAATCGGTGGCGGCCATGAATGTGTCGAGCACGCAGGGGTCGTGGCGCTTGCCGGTCTGCAAGCACAAGTTCTGGTACAGCACGAACGCGTCGCGCGCCGCCAGGTCGCGCGGGTGGCGAATGCCCAGCAGGCGCAGGTCGGCGGCGATCGACGGCCCGATGTTGGGCAGCTGTTCGAGTTGTTCGCACTCGCGAGCCGTGCCGGCTTTCGCTGCTTTCATCCCTGGCTCACATCAGCATCGTGTTGCGGATCAGCCCGACGGCGATGCCCTCGAGCTCGAAATCGACATCACCGAACGGCACCACGATGGGCTCGAAATCGGGGTTCTCGGACAGCAGCTCGATGGTGGTGCGCGTGCGGCGCAGGCGCTTCACGGTGACGTCGTCACCCAAACGCGCGACGACGATCTGGCCGTTTTTGGCTTCTTTCGTGCGCTGCACAGCTAGCAGGTCGCCATCGAGGATGCCGGCATCGCGCATGCTCATGCCGCGCACCTTCAGCAGGTAGTCGGGCCGGCGCGGGAACATGCTGGCTTCCATCAGGTAGGTCTGATCGATGTGCTCTTGCGCGAGGATCGGGCTGCCGGCAGCGACGCGGCCGACCAGCGGCAACGTGAGTTGCGCCAGGCTCGGCAGCGGCAGACTGAACTGCTTGCCGTACTGCGACAAGCGCGCCTCGTTCAGCGCACGCAATGTGTCAGACTTCAATCGGATGCCGCGCGAGGTGCCGCCCACCAGTTCGATGACACCCTTGCGGGCCAGTGCCTGCAGATGCTCTTCGGCGGCGTTGGCGGAGCGAAAACCCAGCTCGGTGGCGATCTCGGCGCGTGTGGGTGGCGCTCCGCTGCGCTCGATGGCGCTTTGCACGAGATCCAGGATCTGCTGCTGGCGCGGGGTGAGCTTGGGGCTTTCGGACATGCCGATCTCCTTTGAAGACTGAGATTTCATACAGCTGCTGTATTTTCATCCAGAAAGCGCCGCGATGCCAAGCCCCTTCAGCGATTCAAGCCCGCTCACCGTCGTTCTGGCCACCGGCGGCACGATCGCCGGCGCGGCGGCCGAGGCCACCGACAACGTCGGCTACCGCGCCGGTCAGGTCGGTGTGCAACAGCTGATCGCCGACGTGCCGGCATTGGCGGGGCGTCGTCTGCAAGCCGAGCAAGTGGCGCAAATCGACAGCCGCGACATGAACGAGGCCGTGTGGCGGGCGCTGGTCGAGCGCTGCTCGGCGCATCTCGCGCGGCCCGAGGTCAGCGGCGTCGTGATCACGCACGGCACCGACACGCTGGAAGAAACCGCCTGGTTGCTGCAACGCGTGCTGGCGCCAAGCAAGCCTGTCGTGTTGACCGCCGCGATGCGGCCGGCCACCTCGATGTCCGCCGACGGGCCGCAGAACCTGCTCGATGCGGTGTGGCTGGCCGAACATCGTGGCGCGCGCGGCGTGCTGGTCATCATCGCGGGCGAGGTCTTCGCCGCGGCCGATGTGCAGAAGGTGCACAGCTACCGAGTCAACGCCTTCGCAGCGCCCGATTCGGGCGCTGTGGCGCGCATCGAAGAAGGCGTCTTGCGGGTGTTGCGTGCATGGCCGATCGGAGAGGCCGTGGCCTGGCCGGCGGGCTCCGCCTGGCCTTGGGTGGAGATCATCACCAGCCACGCACTGGCCCGGCCCGAGACCGTGCAAGCGCTGGTGCAGGCCGGCGTGCAAGGACTCGTGATCGCCGGCAGCGGCAACGGCACCGTGCACGAAGCTTGGCTGCCGGCGCTGGCCGATGCGCAGCGCCGCGGCGTGGCCATCGCGCTGGCCAGCCGCTGTGCCGCCGGGCCGGTGCTGGCAGCGCGTCCCGACGGCTGGCGGATCTACCCCGGGCTGAACGCCGTGAAAACGCGCATCGAACTGGCGCTGGAGCTGCTCAGACCACCTTCAGCGTGACGTCGATGTTGCCGCGCGTCGCGTTCGAATAGGGGCAGACCTCGTGCGCCGTGGCCACCAGCGCCTCGGCTGCGGCGCGCTCCATCCCGGGCACCGAGACCGCCATCGCAACCGCGATGCCGAAGGCACCCGGCTTGCCTGCCATCGGCCCGATCGACACATCGGCCGAGATCGAGACCTCGGCCGGCAACGTGATCTTCTGGCGCGCCGCCACCGCCTTCATCGCGCCGATGAAACAGGCCGAGTAGCCGGAGGCGAACAACTGCTCGGGGTTGGTGCCAGCGCCGCCGGCGCCGCCCATTTCCTTCGGGGTGATGAGGGCCAGCTTGATGGCGCCGTCGGACGATTCGGTGCTGCCGGTGCGCCCGCCGGTGGAGGTGGCGTGGGCGGTGTAGAGGGCTTTTTCGATGGCCATCTGGCCTCCTGCGATGTGGATGGATTTCAGCGCCCGAACACGGCCGCCAGGATCTTGCTGCCGGTGCCGATCGGGTCGGCGCGGATTTTCTTCTCTTCTTCGCCGATCATCAGGTACATCCCGTCCAAGGCCTTGCCGGTGATGTAGCGCTGGATGTTGGCGTCTTCCTTTTTCACCAAACCCAACCCGACGGCCTTGCCCGCCACCGCGTTGTAGCGCTCGGCGAGTTTCACCTTCTCGGTGGCCTGCGTGACGATGGGCAGGAACTTCACACCCAGCGGCTCGCGCGTCTTGCCCGAGAAGTACTCGGTGACCGAGGTCTCGCTGCCGCGCACGATCGTCAGCGCGTCCTGCACGGTGATCTTGCGTGCCGCGTCGACCAGCAGCGACTTCGCCTCGGGAACCGCAGCTTCGGCGGCGCGGTTCATCGCGGTGACCAGTTCGTCGACCTTCTTCTGCTGGCCGGTGGCCTTCAGCACCTTGGCAGCGGAGTCGAGAAATTTCGGCAGCGCGATGCGTACTTTCGGGTTGCCGAGGAAGCCGTCGTTCTGGCCCAGCAGCGAGACCGCGGCCACCGCGCCGCGCTCGAGCGCGGCGCGAACGCCGCTGCCAGCATCGGCTTCGGAAAGCGCGTGGGCGGGGCGCGCGAGGGCTAGGCCCGATGAGAGGGCGGCGAGAGTGATGTGGCGGCGATGCATGCGGGGCTCCAGGAAGGTCAGGCCATGAGTGTCACACCGCGGCCTGCATCGCCTCCAGCTCGGTGTGCAACTCGAGCCAGCGCTCTTCGAGCATCGAGGTCTCGGCCAGGATGTGGTGGTGGCGGCGGCCGAGCTCGGCGATCTGCTCGGCGTCCGCCGTGCCGGCCGCCAGCGAACGTTCGACCTCGGTTTTCTCTGCGCCGAGCCTGGCCAGCCGTTCGTCGATGCGTTGCAACTCGGCGCGAAGCGGCCGGGTGCTCTCGGCCAGCCGCGCGCGCGACTGTTTCGCGGCCTGGCGCTGATCGCGCGCCGGTGGCGCGGCGGCCGGCGGCGGCGCCGGCCTGCGCTGTGCTTCGATGATCACCTCGGTGGCCTTCGGCGGCGGTGGCGCTTCCTGCCCACGGGCCACTGCACGCGAAACCTCGAGCAGCCAGCGTTGGTAGTCGTCCAGGTCGCCGTCGAAGGGCTGCACGCCGCCGCGCGTGACCAGCCAGAACTCGTCGCACACCTCGCGCAGCAGCGCGCGGTCGTGGCTGACCAGCATCACCGTGCCTTCGAACTCGTTCAGCGCGATCGACAAGGCTTCGCGCGTCGTCAGGTCCAGGTGATTCGTCGGTTCGTCGAGCAACAACAGGTTGGGACGCTGCCAGACGATCATCGCCAGCACCAGGCGCGCCTTCTCGCCGCCGGACAGCGTGCCCACCGGCTGCATCACCATCGGGCCGCCGAAGCGGAACTGGCCCAGAAAGTCGCGCAGTTCCTGCTCGCGCGCCGGCGGGCCCGTGTCGCGCGCCAGACGCACCAGGTGGCCGAGCGCGCCGTCGTCGGCGTGCAGCAGTTCGAGTTCCTGCTGCGCGAAGTAGCCGATGCGCAGGCCTTTGCCTTCGGTGATGCGGCCGGCCAGCGGCGGCAGCTCGCGAGCGATGGTCTTCACCAGCGTCGACTTGCCCTGGCCGTTGGCGCCCAGGATGCCGATGCGCTGCCCGGCCAGCACCGAGCGGTGCACGTTGCGAACGATGATGGTTTCGCCGTAGCCGCACGCCAACTCGTCCAGCGCCAGCATCGGGTTCGGCAGGCTCGGCGGCTCGCGGAACTCGAAGTCGAAATCGCCCGCCGTCATCGCCGGCGCCAGCCGCTCCATGCGCGCCAGCGCCTTGACGCGGCTTTGTGCCTGCTTGGCCTTGGTCGCTTTGGCCTTGAAGCGGTCGATGAATTTCTGCAGGTGCGCAATGCGTTCCTGCTGGCGCGAGTAGGCCGCTTGCGCCTGCATCAGCCGCTCTGCGCGCATCTCTTCGAAGGCGCTGTAGTTGCCCGTGTAACGCGTCAGCGTGCCCTCGTCCAGGTGCACGATGACGCGCACGATCGCATCCAGAAACTCGCGGTCGTGGCTGATCACCACCAGCGTGCCGTCGAAGCGTTGCAGCCAGGCCTCGAGCCAGACGAGTGCGTCCAGGTCGAGGTGGTTGGTCGGTTCGTCCAACAGCAGCAGCTCGGCCGGGCACATCAGCGCGCGCGCCAGCTGCAGCCGCATGCGCCAACCGCCCGAGAAGCTGCTCACCGGCGCGTCGAGCTGTTGGCTGCGAAAGCCCAGGCCGAGCAGAAGTGCCTGCGCGCGCGGGCGGGCGTCGAAGGCGCCGGCTTCTTCGAGCGCGAGGTGGGCGTGTGCGATGGCCTCGCCGTCGCCACTCGCCTCGGCCTGCGCCAGCTCGGCATGTGCCGCGACCAACGGCGAGTCGCCTTGCAGCACGAAGTCGGAGGCACCGGCGTCGGTCTCGGGCATCTCTTGCGCCACTTCGCCGATGCGCCAGCGCGGCGGTTTTTCGACGTCGCCGATGTCGGCGTGCAGCCGGCCGGCGAGCAGCGAGAACAGGCTCGATTTGCCGGCGCCGTTGCGGCCGATGAGGCCGATCTTCTCGCCCGGCTGCAACGTGGTGCCGGCGCCTTGCAGCACCACCTTGGCGCCGCGGCGCAGCGTGATGTCGCGCAATGAAATCATGGCAACGATTGTCTTTCGAGCAGCAGCACCTGGTCGTCGCCGGCGCTGGTGGGCAGCCAGACCACATCGAGTTGTGCAAACGCGGCTTCGAAGTGGTCGCGCTCGTGGCCGATCTCGATCACCAGCACGCCTTGCTCGCTGAGGTGCTCGCGCGCTTGCGCGATGAGTCCGCGGATGAAGTCCATGCCGTCGGCGCCGCCGTCCAGCGCCAGCGCGGGCTCGGCTCGGTACTCGGCGGGCAGGGCGGCCAACGAGCCTCGGTTCACGTAAGGCGGGTTGCACAGGATCAGATCGAAGCGGCCGGGCGCCGCAGCCAGGCCGTCGCCTTGGTGCAGCGTGATCCGATCGGCGAGCCGGTGCCTCTCGACATTGCGCCGCGCGACGATGAGCGCGTCCATCGACAGATCGGTCGCGATCACCCGTACCTCGGGCCAGGCGAGCGCCGCCAGCACGGCCAGGCTGCCGTTGCCGGTGCACAGATCGAGGACGGTCTCGGTGCGTTCGGACAGCCAGGCGTCGAGCGTTCCGTCCAGCAGCGGCTCGGCGATCAGCGAACGCGGCACGATGACACGCTCGTCGACCGTGAACGGCACGCCCTGCAACCAGGCCTCGCCGGTGAGGTAGGCGGCCGGCTTGCGGCTGTGGATGCGCTCGCCGATGAAGGCCTCGACCTGCTGCTGCCGATCGGTACTCACCTTACGCGCCGCCTGTGCTTCCAGCGCATCGGGCGCCCAGCCGAGCCGCCATAGCACGAGCCAGGCCGCTTCGTCGAAGGCATTCGTCGTGCCATGGCCAAAACAAACGCCCGCCTGGTCGAGGCGGGCGCTGCTGGCTTGAACGAGCTCGAGGAGCGTCACTTCAGCAGGGATTCCAGGGTGCGCCGGCAGACGTTCTTCAGCGGTTCGATGTCGGCCACGTTCAGCCACTCGTCTGCGGCGTCGCATCCCGAGGGGTGAGCGCGCTTGGGGCGGCCCGGCGCGCGCTCACTGCGGCCGACTCCAGGGCGTCGCGTTGGCCGCCACCGGCACCTCTTCGGGCCGCACTTCGATCGTCAGCTCGCTGAACGAAGCCGCATCGGGCTCTTCACGGCGTGGCGCGGCGCGCGAGATCGGCGCCATCTCGTTCTGCAGCCGCCACAGCAGATTCGTCGGCGAGTCGCTCTGCGCCAGGCCCTCGTCGCGCGACACGACGCCCAGGTTGATGAGCCGCGCGATGTCCTGCTCGAAAGTCTGCGAGCCTTCCGCGAGCGACTTTTCCATCGCTTCCTTCACGCCCGACAGGTCGCCCTTTTCGATCATTTCGGCCACCAGCTTGGTGTTGAGCATCACCTCCACCGCCGCCACGCGGCCGCCGGCATTGGCGCGCAACAAGCGCTGCGAGATGATCGCGCGCAGGCCCGCGGACAAGTCCGAGAGCAGCGTCGGCCGCGCTTCCGGCGTGTAGAACGACAGGATGCGCCCCAGCGCGTGGTAGCTGTTGTTGGCGTGCAGCGTGGCCAGCACCAGGTGGCCCGAGAGTGCGTACGAGATCGCCGCGGTCATCGTCTCGCGGTCGCGAATCTCGCCGATCATGATGCAGTCGGGCGCCTGGCGCAGCGCGTTCTTCAGCGCGATCTGCAGCGATTGCGTGTCGCGCCCGACTTCGCGCTGGTTGACGATGGAACGCTTGTTGCTGAACAGGAACTCGATCGGCTCTTCGATGGTGAGGATGTGGCCGGCCAGCTGCTGGTTGCGCCATTCGAGCATCGAGGCCATCGTCGTCGACTTGCCGGTGCCGGTGGCGCCCACCATCAGCAACAGCCCGCGCGGCTCCACCACCAGTGTCGAGAGCAAGCTCGGCACGCCCAAGGTGTCGAGCGCGGGAATGTCGCGCGGGATGCAGCGGATCACCGCGGCGATCGTGCCGCGCTGGCGGAAGCCCGAGATGCGAAAGCTGCCGACGCCAGCCAGGGCCACGCCGACGTTGAGTTCGCCGCTTTCGGTGAGTTCTTCCATCTGCTGCGGCGACAGCAACTCGCCGAGCAACTGGCGGATCTGCGTCGGGCTGACGAGCTGATCGGACAGCTGCAGGATCTGCCCGTGGATCTTGATGAGGATCGGCGTGTTGGCCGAGATGTAGACGTCCGACGCGGTTTTCTCGGCCATCAGCCGCAGCACGCGCTCCATGTTTCCGCTCATTTTTTCCACCCCTGGTCAGCTCATGCTCTGAGCAATTCGTTGATGCTGGTCTTGGCGCGCGTCTCGGCCGTCACGCGCTTCACGATCACCGCACAGTACAGGCTGTGCGATCCGTCGGCCGCCGGCAGCGAACCGCTCACCACCACCGAGCCGGCTGGCACCCGGCCGTAGCTCACTTCTCCGGTCATGCGGTTGTAGATCTTCGTGCTCTGGCCGATGTAGACGCCCATGCTGATGACCGAGTTCTCCTCGACGATCACGCCTTCGACGACCTCGGAACGCGCGCCGACGAAACAGTTGTCCTCGATGATGGTCGGATTGGCCTGCAGCGGCTCGAGCACACCGCCGATGCCCACACCGCCGGACAGGTGCACGTTCTTGCCGATCTGCGCGCAGGAACCGACCGTCGCCCAGGTGTCGACCATCGTGCCTTCGTCGACATACGCCCCGATGTTCACGTAGCTCGGCATCAGCACCACGTTCCTGGCGATGTAGCTGCCGCGCCGCGCCACCGCCGGCGGCACCACGCGTACACCGGTGGCGCGCATCTGCGCTTCGTCCAGGTGCGCGAACTTGGTGGGCACCTTGTCGAAGAAACCGAGGTCGCCGGCGCGCATCACGCGGTTGTCGTTCAAGCGAAAGCTCAGCAACACCGCCTTCTTCACCCACTGGTTCACCGTCCACTGGCCCACGCCCTGGCGCTCGGCGACGCGGATGCGGCCGGCGTTGAGGTCGGCGATGACGGACTCGACGCGCTCGCGCACCTGGGGCGCGTTCAAAGCCGTGATATCGGCACGCCGCTCCCAGGCCATGTCGATGATGTGTTCGATGCCGGTGGTGGTTTGGCTCATGAGTTCTTGACGTACGAGATGATGCGTTGCGCGGCTTCGAGGCACTCGTCGACCGGGGCCACCAGAGCCATGCGAATCCGGCCGCTGCCGGGATTGACGCCATGCGCGCTGCGGGCCAGCAGGCTGCCGGGAAGTACCGTGACATTGTATTGAGCGAGCAGGCCGCGGGCGAACCCGACATCGTCCTGACCCGGGACGCCCGCCCACAGATAGAAGCCTGCGTCCGGCAGCCGCACGTCGAGTGCATCGGCCAGCAGCGGCGTGACCTGCGCGAACTTGGCGCGGTAGAGGTCGCGGTTCGCCACGACATGCGCTTCGTCGCTCCACGCGGCGCTGCTGGCGCGCTGCACCGGCGGGCTCATCGCGCTGCCGTGGTAGGTGCGGTAGAGCAGGAAAGCCTTGATCAGCGCGGCATCGCCGGCGACGAAACCCGAACGCATGCCGGGCACGTTGCTGCGTTTGGACAGGCTCGAGAAGATCACGAGGCGGCGAAAGTCGCCGCGGCCGCACGCCGTCGCGGCCTGCAGCGCACCCAGCGGCGGCTCGTCGCGGAAGTAGATCTCCGAGTAACACTCGTCACTGGCGATCACGAAACCATGGCGATCGCTGAGCTCGAACAAGCGGCGCCATTCCTCGAGCGGCATCACCGCGCCGGTCGGGTTGCCCGGCGAGCAGACGTACAGCAGCTGCGTGCGCCGCCAGGTGGCCTCATCGATGGCGCCCCAATCCGCGGCGAAGTTGCGCGCCGGGTCGCTGTTGGCGAACTCGGTGCTTGCGCCGGCAAGCAAGGCTGCGCCCTCGTAGATTTGATAGAAAGGATTCGGGCACACCACCGTGGCGCCGGGCCGGCTCGAATCGACGACGGTCTGCGCAAACGAAAAGAGCGCCTCTCGCGAGCCGATCACCGGTAGCACCTGGGTGGCGGCGTTCACTGCCACGCTGTAGCGGCGCTGCAGCCAGCAGCCGATGGCCTCGCGCAGCGAGCTTTCACCGGCCGTGGCGGGATAGCTCGACAAGCCGGCCAACCCTGCCGTGAGCGCCTGCGTCACCAACGCCGGCGTGGCGTGCTTGGGCTCGCCGATGCCCAGGTTGATGGGCGCCAGGTGCCGCGGCGGCCGGATGTCCGCGGTGAGTGTGCGAAGCCGCTCGAAAGGGTAGGGGTGCAGCGCTTCGAGCCGGGGGTTCATGCCGGCCATTATCTGGAATGCGATGATGCCGCCATGCTTGGACGTTCGCGCTTCGCGCTGGCCTGGATGCTGCCGCTCGCGGTGGCGGTTGCTGCGGCCTGGTCGCCCTGGGCCGCTTGGGGCACGGTGCTGGTGATCCACGTCGTGCTGATGGCGGCCGAGGTCGTGCCCGCGCTCAGGGATTCGCCGGCCGCTGCAGCCAGCACCGGCTGGCACCGCTGCTGCGTGCTCGTGCATGTGCCGTTGCAACTGGGCCTGCTCGGCTGGGCGCTGTGGCTGTTGACGCGCGAGCCGGTGGCGCCCGGCGCGGCGCTCGCGCTGGCCATCGCGGTGGGCACGGTGACCGGTGCGCAGGGCATCTCGTTCGCGCATGAGCTGGGGCATTCACGCTCACGCGCCGAGCGCTCGTTGGGCTGGCTGTTGATGGTGAGCGTCAACTACGCGCATTTCATGGTCGAGCACTACCGCGGCCACCACGTGCAAGTGGCCACCGCGGCCGACCCGGCGAGCGCGCGGCGCGGTGAATCGCTATGGCGCTTCTTGCCGCGCACGCTGATCGGCAGCTGGCGCAGCGCCTGGCGGCTCGAGGCGCGGCAGTTGCGGCAGCTCGGACGCGGTTGGTCTCGCAGCCCGTTGTTGTGGGCGACCTTGATGCAGGTCTTCGTGATGCTGTCGATCGGCTTTGCGCTCGGCACCACGGCGCTGCTTTTCTGGGTGGCGCAATCCGCCTACGCGGTGCTCCTGCTCGAGACGATCAACTACATCGAGCACTATGGGTTGCAACGCCGCGTACGGCAGGGGCGGCCCGAGCCTTTCGGTGTAGAGCACGCCTGGAACGCCGACCACCTGATCACGAACAGCCTGCTCATCAACCTGCAACGTCACAGCGACCACCACCTGCATGCCTGGAAGCCTTACGCGTCGCTCGAGCCGCTGCCCGGGCCGCAGCTGCCGATGGGCTACGCCGGCTGCGTGACGATCGCGATGTGGCCGCCGCTGTGGTTCAGGCTGATGCACCGGCGGCTGGATGCGCTGCCGGCGTCGTGATTACAGCCGTCCCACGCAGCCCGGCGCACCACAGCGGCACTCGAGCCGGCCTTCATGGTGCGTGGGGCCGTAGTCGACGGTGATCTCTTCGCCGACGCCGATGTCGCGCAGCGCGTAGAACTCCACGCGCCCTTGGCGGATGCACAAACGTGCGTTGGGCCGGCAGCTGTGGTTGGTGTAGCGCATCGGATCGCTGGACTTGCTGAAGTCGATGGCACGGTGCTGCGACAGCTCGACGATCATGATGCGCTCGCTGCGTGTGGCGCGAATGCGCGCCTCGGCCACGCTGATCGAATCACCGCGGATCTCGCCGATCTTCAAGCGCTGGCGAATGGGCTCGGCGGCGAAAGCGCCCAGGCCGTCGATCGCGCTCGGCGTTACCTCCACCGCGTACTTCTGGTAGGCCCGCCGCGGCAACAAGGCCATCATGTCCCCGCCAGGTCGACCTTGGGCGCGGGCTTCCAGCCCTTGCGCCGGTGCTCCACGGTGACGTAGGTACGGATGCCACCGCGCACATACCAATCGGCATGGATGCGCAGGAAGCGCGGCGCGATGGCGGCCACCAGATCGCTGGCGATGGTGTTCGTCACGCGCTCGTGGAACGCGCCTTCGTTGCGGTAGCTCCAGAAGTACATCTTCAGGCTCTTCGTCTCGACGCACAACGCATCGGGAACGATCTCGATCGTGAAATGCGCGAAATCCGGCTGGCCGGTGAGCGGGCACAGGCAGGTGAACTCGGGCACGTCGAAGCGCACCACGTAGTCGCGCTCGGGCGCGGGGTTCGCGAAGACCTGCAGGTCGCGGCTCGGCGCACTCGGCGCAACGGCTGGCGCCTGGCGTTCATGAAGGGTTTTCGATCGGCTCTTGGAGGGCATGAGAACGCTGGGCAACGGGCCGCTTTCGAGAGGCTGCGATGTTATCATCCGCGCCTTGCCGCGCTCCGCCGAAGAGCGCTTTTTTTCATTAAAATCAAGCACTTGGCGATCGACGAAGCCGCATGCGTCTGAACCACATCAAGCTCTCCGGCTTCAAGTCCTTCGCCGAGCCGACGACGTTCCAGCTGCCGGGGCAGCGCGTTGGGGTCGTCGGGCCGAATGGCTGCGGCAAGTCCAACATCATCGACGCGGTGCGCTGGGTGCTCGGCGAGAGCAAGGCCAGCGAGCTGCGCGGCGAGTCGATGCAGGACGTGATCTTCAACGGCTCGGGCCAGCGCAAGCCGGCCAGCCGGGCCAGCGTCGAACTCTTCTTCGACAACAGCCTGGCGCGCGCCGGCGGCCCGTGGAACCAGTTCAGCGAAATCGCCGTGAAGCGCGTGCTGACGCGCGACGGCACGTCCAGCTACCACATCAACAACCAGCCGGTGCGCCGGCGCGACGTGCAGGACGTGTTCCTCGGCACGGGCCTCGGGCCCCGCGCGTACGCCATCATCGGCCAGGGCACGATCAGCCGCATCATCGAATCGCGCCCCGAAGAGCTGCGGCTGTTCCTGGAAGAAGCCGCCGGCGTCTCGAAGTACAAAGAGCGCCGCCGCGAGACCGACCACCGGCTGAAAGACACGCGCGAAAACCTGACGCGCGTCGACGACATCCTGCGCGAACTGAACAGCAACCTCGACAAGCTCGAGGCGCAAGCCGAGGTGGCCTTGCGCTACCGCGCCTTGCAGGACCAGGGCGCTCTGAAGCAACACCAGCTGTGGTTCCTGAAGCACCGCGACGCCGCGCTCGAGCAAGAGCGCGTGCAGGCGGCGAAGACCGAGGCCGTGCAGACGCTCGAAGCGCATCTGGCCGAATTGCGCCACCTCGGGGCCGAGCTGGAAACCGTGCGCCAGGCGCACTACGCCGCCGGCGACGCGCTGCACCTGAAGCAGGGCGCGCTGGCCGAGGCCGCGCTGGAAGTGAGTCGCCTGGAAGAGCGCATCCGCTATGTGGTGGCAGGCCGCTCGCGCGCGCAGGCTCGGCTCGCCGAGCTGCAAACGCAGAACAGCGACTGGGCCGAGCGTCAGCGCCAGGCGCACGACGAGTTGCGGTCCACCGATGCGCAGATCGTCACGGCCGAGCAGCAGGCCCAGGGGGTCGCTGTGCGCGCGGCTGAACACGAACAGGGGCTGCCGTCGCTGGACGCTGCCCTGCGCCGCGCGCAGGCCGACAGCGCCGAGCAGCGCCAGGCGGTGGCGCAGGTGCAGCAGCAGATCCAGGTGCTGGCCGCCGACAGCCGCAACCTCGACGAGCAGTCGCGCCAGCTGCGCACGCGCCGCGACCGCCTGGCCGGCGAACGGCAGGCACTGGCCGAGCCCGATCTGCAGCGCCTCGGCGCCGTGACACAACACCATGCCGACGCGGCCGCGCAGGTTGGGGTGGCCGACAACCGCTTGCACGAACTCTCCGACCTGGCGCCGCGGCTCGATGCACAGCGCCGGGCTGCGCAGGAATCAGCGGTTTCCGAAGCCGCCAGGCTCGGAGCCGTCAGCGCACGCCTGCAAGCCCTGCGCGCGCTGCAGGAAAAGGTGCAGACCGAGGGCAAGCTCAAGCCCTGGCTGGCGCGCCATGGCCTGGAAGGATTGCCGGGCCTGTGGACTCGCGTGCACATTGACAGCGGCTGGGAAACGGCGCTCGAAGCTGCGCTGCGCGAGCGCCTGAACGCACTCGCCGTCGGGCGGCTGGATACCGTGCGCGCCTTTGCTGCCGACGCTCCGCCGGCCAAGCTTGCGTTCTATTCCTTGCCGCTGGCGGCGGCGCCCAACCTGCACCAGACGCTGCCGCGCCTGGCCGACCTGCTGCGCCTGCATGATGCCGGGTTGAAAGCACTGCTCGGCGACTGGCTGGAAGGGGTTTACACGGCGGCCAGCCTGGACGAGGCGCTGGCCGCGCGCGGCAAGCTCACACAAGGCGAAGTCATCATGACGTGCGAGGGCCATGCCGTCTCGTTGCACGCCGTGGCGTTCTACGCCCCCGACTCGGAACAGGCCGGCATGCTGGCGCGCGCGCAGGAGATCGAGAACCTCGAGCGCCAGCAGCGCGCGCAACAGCTCATCGCCGACGAGGCGCGCAGCGGCTCGGTGCGGCTGGAGGCGGCGTACACCGAAGCGTCGGCATCACTGCTCGGCGCACGTCGCGAGGCCGCCGACGCGCAATCGCGAGCCCACCAGTTGCAAGTGGAGCTGCTGCGCTTGTCGCAACAAGCCGAAGCAGCGACCAGCCGCCGCGGCCAGCTCGACGACGAACTCGGCGAGGTCGACGCGCAGCTCCAAGCGCTGCAGGGGCGGCGCAGCAGCGGCGAGGGCCGCTTCGAAGAACTCGACGTGCAACTCGGCAGCACACAAGAGCGCCAGGCCGAACTCGACGACGCCGTGATCGCCGCCGAGCAACGCCTGGCCGCCGCCCGCGAGCAGCAGCGTGCACTGGAGCGACAGGCGCAGGAAGCACAGTTCCAGTCCCGCTCCCTGGCCACGCGCAGAGTCGATCTGCTGCAGCGCATCGACACCGCCGAGCGCCAGATCAGCGCCAACACGCAGGCCGGCGGGCAGCTCGAACTCGAGCTCGGCGGCTTCGACGACAGCGCGGCGCAGGCAGGCCTGCAAAGCGCGCTGGCGCTGAAACTCCAGCGCGAGCAGCACCTCGCCGCCGCGCGCAGCGAGTACGATGACCTCGGTGCCAAGCTGCGCCATGCCGACGAGCAGCGCATGGCTCAGGAGCGCGCCCTCGAGCCGCAGCGTGAGCAGATCACGCTGCTTCAGCTCGAGCTTCAAGC
>JANNQO010000159.1:0-4533 GCA_031400795.1 Rubrivivax sp.
CGCGTCGACCGCCACCGTCACCGGCATGTCTTGCAGGTCGAACTCGTAAATGGCTTCCATGCCGAGGTCGGCAAAGCCCACGACCGTGGCGCCCTTGATGGCCTTGGCCACGAGGTAAGCCGCGCCGCCCACGGCCATCAAGTACGCACTCCTGTGTTTGCGGATGGCCTCAATCGCCACCGGCCCGCGCTCGGCCTTGCCGACCATGGCGATGAGCCCCGTTTGGGCCAGCATCATCTCGGTGAACTTGTCCATGCGCGTGGCCGTCGTCGGGCCGGCCGGGCCGACCACCTCGTTGCGCACCGGGTCGACCGGGCCGACGTAATAGATGACGCGGTTGGTGAAGTCCACCGGCAGCGTCTCGCCCTTGATCAGCATGTCCTGAATACGCTTGTGCGCGGCGTCGCGGCCGGTGAGCATCTTGCCGCTGAGCAAGAGCGTGTCGCCCGGCTTCCAGCTCGCCACCTCGGCCTTCGTCAACGTGTCGAGATTCACGCGCTTGCTCTTGTTGTAGTCGGGGGCCCACTTCACGTCTGGCCACAGGTCCAGCGACGGCTGCTCCATGAAGGCCGGCCCCGAGCCGTCCATCACCACATGCGCGTGGCGCGTCGCGGCGCAGTTGGGGATCATCGCCACCGGCTTGCTCGCGGCGTGCGTGGGGTAGGTGGCGATCTTCACGTCGAGCACCGTGGTCAGGCCGCCCAGACCCTGCGCACCGATACCCAGCGCGTTGACCTTCTGGTACAGCTCGATGCGCAGTTCTTCGAGCTTGCTCTGCGGCCCGCGCGCCAGCAGATCGAACATGTCGATCGGCTCCATCAGCACTTCCTTGGCCAGCAGCATCGCCTTCTCGGCGGTACCGCCCACGCCGATGCCCAGCATGCCCGGCGGGCACCAGCCGGCGCCCATCTGGGGCACCGTTTCCATCACCCATTCGACGAGTGAATCGCTCGGGTTCATCATCTTGAATTTGCTCTTGTTCTCGCTGCCGCCGCCCTTGGCGGCCACCGTCACGTCCAGCGTGTTGCCCGGCACCACGGTCATGTGCACCACCGCAGGCGTGTTGTCCTTGGTGTTCTTGCGCTCGAAGATCGGGTCGGCGAGGATCGACGCGCGCAGCTTGTTCTCGGGGTCGAGGTAGCCGCGCCGCACGCCTTCGTTGATGGCGTCTTCGATCGAGCCGCTGAAGCCTTCGAAGCGAACATCCATGCCGATCTTCAGGAAGACGTTGACGATGCCGGTGTCCTGGCAGATCGGGCGGCGGCCCTCGGCGCACATCTTCGAGTTGGTGAGGATCTGCGCGATGGCGTCCTTGGCCGCCGCGCTTTGCTCGCGCTCGTAGGCGCGCGCCAGGTGGCTGATGTAGTCGGCCGGGTGGTAGTAGCTGATGAACTGCAGCGCGGCGGCTATCGTTTCGACCAGGTCGGTTTGGCGGATGATGGTGCTCATCCCAGAATTATCCTGTTCCGCCATGAACACCCGTACCGAATCCGACACCTTCGGCCCCATCGCGGTCCCTGCCGAGCGGCTGTGGGGCGCGCAGACACAGCGCTCGCTGCTCAACTTCGATATCTCCGGCGAGCGCCAGCCCGCCGAGATCATCAGGGCCATGGCGCAGGTCAAGCGGGCATCGGCAGTGGTCAACCAGGCGCTCGGCCTGCTCGATCAGGCGAAGGCCGGCGCCATCGTGGCCAGCGCCGACGAAGTCATCGCCGGGCAGCATGCGCAGGAGTTCCCGCTCGTGGTCTGGCAGACGGGTTCGGGCACGCAGACGAACATGAACGTCAACGAGGTGCTGGCGAATCGGGCCAGCGAAATCCTCGGCGGCCCGCGCGGCGACGCGCGCCTGGTGCACCCCAACGACGACGTGAACCGCAGCCAGTCGAGCAACGACGTGTTCCCGACCGCGATGCACGTGGCCGCGGTGCAGGCCATCACCACCCGACTGCTGCCGGCCCTTGCAACGCTTCGTGCGAGCCTGGCGCAGAAGTCGCACGAGTTCGATGACATCGTGAAGATCGGCCGCACGCACCTGCAGGACGCAACGCCGCTCACGCTGGGGCAGGAGATCTCAGGCTGGGTGGCGCAGCTCGATCACGGCGACCGGCACCTGCGCGCGGCGCTTGCGCACTTGTGCGAACTGGCCCTGGGCGGCACCGCGGTGGGTACCGGGCTGAACGCGCCGAAAGGTTACGCCGAGGCCGCGGCGGCAGAGCTGACCCGGCTGACCGGGCTGCCCTTCGTCACCGCGCCGAACAAGTTCGAAGCGCTGGCCTCGTGCGACGCGCTCGTGCACGCTCATGGCGCGCTGAAGACACTGGCTGCCAGCCTGATGAAGATCGCCAACGACGTGCGCTGGCTCGCCAGCGGTCCGCGCAGCGCCCTCGGCGAGATCAGCATCCCCGAAAACGAGCCGGGCTCATCGATCATGCCCGGCAAGGTGAACCCGACGCAGTGCGAAGCGCTGACGATGCTCGCCGCGCAGGTGATGGGCAACGATGTGGCCATCACAGTAGGCGGCGCCTCGGGCAACTTCGAGCTCAACGTCTTTCGCCCGATGGTGGCCCACAACTTCCTGCAAAGCGTTCGGCTGCTCGCCGACGGCATGACGAGCTTCAACGCGCATTGCGCCGTCGGCATCGAGCCGAACCGCGCCCGCATCGATGAACTCGTTCGGCGCTCGCTGATGCTGGTGACGGCGCTGAACCCGCACATCGGCTACGACAAGGCGGCGCAGATCGCGAAGAAGGCGCACCAGGAGGGCACGAGCTTGCGCGAGGCAGCGCTGGCGCTGGGCCACGTCAGCGCAGAGCAATTCGACCGCTGGGTGGTGCCCGGCGCGATGGTCGGGCGCTGACGCTGCGCGCTGAGCAGATCGGCTCTGCCGGTCTACTCAGATCCCCGCGGGGGACGGCCGACTTCGGCCGGCCTTGGGGCGCTCTCTACTCTTGCGACTCCGTCATGACCTTGCGTTGCTCGCGATACTCCACTCGCGTGCCCTGCATCAGCCGGTCGGCATAGGCGATGGCCAGCGCCGAGACCAGAAAAGCGAGGTGGATCACGGTCTGCCACAGCAGCACCTGCTGCTCGTAGTTGGCGGCATTGATGAAGGTCTTCAGCAGATGGATCGAGCTGATGCCGATGATCGCCGTGGCCAGCTTGACCTTCAACACCGAGGCGTTGACGTGGCTCAACCACTCGGGCTGATCGGGGTGGCCCTCCAGGCGCAGCCTCGAGACGAAGGTCTCGTAGCCGCCGATGATGACCATGATCAAGAGGTTGCTGATCATCACCACGTCGATCAGTGCCAGCACCACCAGCATGATGATGGTTTCGTTCAGCGAGGTCACGGCGGCGGTGCTCTTGTAGCCGATGCTGGAGACAAGCTTGGCCAGCGCCTCCTGGCTGCCGAACGCGGCTTCGATGAGGTGCACGAGTTCCACCCAGAAGTGGAAAACGTAGACCGCTTGCGCGAGGATGAGCCCGAGGTACAGCGGCAGTTGCAGCCAGCGGCTGGCAAAGATCAGTCTTGGCAGCGGGCCCAGCGAGGCCGCGCCGCCATCGGTTCGAACATTCATCGGGGGGGGTGCTTTCGAGCGAGGCGAAGACTCGCGTAAATTGTAGTGTTCGCCCGGCGTCAGGGCATCGTAAGAGCCGCCGCCTACTCTGCGCCCCAAACCGGTTCCATCCACGCAGGAGACAAGCATGTCCAGCGCCGTCGTCCCCACCGAGTACGCCACCTATCCGCCGCCCGCGGGCTTTGCGTCCGGCGCGCATGTCGCCGGGCGTGCCGCCTACGATGCGCTGGCACGCGAGGCCGAGACCGACTACGAAGGCTACTGGTCGCGCCTGGCGCGCGAGTTCGTGAGCTGGAAGACACCTTTCACCCGGGCCCTGGACAGCAGCCAAGCGCCGTTCTTCAAGTGGTTCGAAGACGGCACGCTGAACGTCTCGTACAACTGCCTGGACCGCAACATCGAGCGCGGCCTGGCCGACAAGACCGCGATCATCTTCGAGGCCGACGACGGCGCGGTGGCGAAGATCAGCTACCGCGAACTGCTGGCGCGCACCTGCCGTCTGGCCAATGCCTTGAAGGCGCGTGGCGTGCACAAGGGCGACCGCGTCGTCATCTACATGCCGATGAGCGTGGAAGGCGTGGTGGCGATGCAGGCCTGCGCGCGCATCGGCGCCACGCATTCGGTGGTGTTCGGCGGTTTTTCGGCGCAATCCTTGCGCGACCGCATCGAAGACGCCGGCGCGGTGATGGTCATCACCGCCGACGAGCAGATGCGCGGCGGCAAGGCGCTCGGATTGAAGGCCATCGTCGACGAAGCGCTGGCGATGCCCGGCACCGGCAGCATCCGCGACGTGATCGTCTACCGCCGCACCGGCGGCAGCGTGAAATGGGACGCCGCGCGCGACCGCTGGATGCACGAACTCACTGCCGCCGCGGCCGAGACTTGCGAGCCCGAATGGGTGGGCGCCGAGCACCCGCTGTTCCTGCTCTACACGAGCGGCTCGACCGGCAAGCCA
>JANNQO010000160.1:0-7270 GCA_031400795.1 Rubrivivax sp.
GCGGCATGAAAACAAACGTTCGATGGTGGTGTTCAACTTGCGCCAACCGGCTTCGTCCCTGTGCGCGATGAACAGCAGATTGCGCAGCACCTCGCCGGGGCGCCCCTGGCCCAAGGCGGCGTCGATGGCCTCTTGGTCGGCCAGCCGGGCCTCAAAGCGAGCCAGGCCCGACATGGCCGGAATGAACGTGGTCTGAAACGCCAGCCGCGGGTCTTGCAGCACCACACCGGTGGCATCGGCCTTGGGCCGCACACGCATCGAGCCCGCACTGTGAAACTGAAACTCCAGCGTCACCACGGGCAGGCCTTCGACTTGCACGCCGATCTCGAAAGTGCCTGAGCGTTGGCGGTTGGTCCACAGCAGTTCGAATGTGCGCACGGCCACGGCCGAGAAGTTCAGCCGTTCCAGTTCTTGCCATGAATAACCGTTGCGGCGCGGGTTGAAGTTGTTCAACTCCTTCCACTTGCGAAAGCCCAACTCCCAGGCCGCCAGAGCTTGCAGCAGCGTCGTCTTGCCCGTGTTGTTGGGCCCCGCCAGCACCACATGGTTCGGAATCGTGAACACGGCTTCGCCAAAGCGCTTGAAGCCCTTCAGTGTGACCAGCCGTATCACTGAACGCCCTCCAGCTTCTTCACCACCATCAGCTCGTTGCCGCGGTCGTCAATCACCTTCACCGATATCTGCTTGTGCGTGCCGGCTGCAAACGGCGTGGACGTGTCGCCGGCCAGATGCGCCCACACGGCATCATCGAACTCGGTCTTCAGCGCGCGCTTGAGGTTGTCCCAGGCTTGCGTGCGAGGGAAGAAGGCCTGGCAGACGCGGAAGACCATGCCGTCGTAGTCGGTGTCCAGAAACCAGGCCGGCACGTCCAGGCCGCTGCGGGTGTCGATGTCCATCGTCACCGGGTCGAAAACGTCCAGGCCCTGCAACTTGACCGCGTAGTACGGCTGATTCGGCACGCCGCCATTGGGCATCGGCACTTCGCTCACGACCACATCGGGCTGGCCGCAGACGCTGAAGATCTGCGACGAGCGCATGTTCTTCAGCAGGTCGCCCATCAGGATGTCGGGCGTGGCCTGCACGTAGGTGGTGGGCATGCCCATGGCCGAGTATTCGCTGATGCTCTGGCGCGCCTTGGGTTCGATGGCAAAGCCGATCACGTACAGGTGCTTGAAGTTCTTGGCCGTGGCCTCTTGCCAGGCATTGAGCACCGCCACCTCGGCGATGGCGCCGTGTTCGGGGCCGAAGAGCAGCGCCACCGGCTCGCCCTGCCGCAGCGCCAGGCCGCCGTTGGCCGCGTCGGCGTCTTCGAGTGCACTGTCCATACCGCTGGCTGCGCGCACCAGCGCTTCGGCCGACAGGTACAGCGTCTTGGCCGGGCGGCGGATGCCCGAGAGTTGCACCGTCTTGCCGGCCGCTAGATGCAGCACCGGCGACGAGCGCAGCACCTCGATCATGCGGGTGATGAAGTCCTGCGCGTCGTCCTGCTGCGGGTCTTGCGTCGGCGACTCGCCATCGAAATTGCTGGCCGTGGGGATGGTGGCCTCGAAGACGAAGGGGCCGCAGACGCGGGTGATGCTGCTGACTTCTTCTGGCCGGTCCACCAACACTTCGTAATTGGGCGGCTCGCCGTTGGCGATGGACCCCAGGGTGATGTGCGGCACGATGCCGCCGATGTGCTCGCCCTTGCGGTTTTTCTTCTCCTTGTAGACGAAGCCACCGGCCGGGCCACGGGCCGGTTCCTTGAGTTCGTGGTACTTGAAGGTGGCGGTGAGCAGGCGCTGCCTTGCCAGCGCGAGCGGCACGCGCGAGGTGTCGACGGTGATCCAGCGGCGGCCCCAGGATTCGGCGACTACGGCGCTGGTGCCGCTGCCGCAGGTGGGGTCGATGACGAGGTCGCCGGGGTCGGTGGTCATCAACATACAGCGCTGGATGACCTTGGCCGAGGTCTGCACTGCGTACAACTTTTCACCCGCGAAGTTGCTTTGTGTGTCGTCCCAAATCGAAGTTATCGGGACCACTGGAAAGTCGTCGAGAAAACGTCTGTACGCAGGTCGTTTCCCCTCTATGCCAATGCGTCCGGCGGTCGCAAGGCGGTCCAGCCCATCAAGACTTACCTTCCAGTTCTGTTGCTTTCCCGGATCAAAAGTCTGGCCGGAGAAGCTCCACGGTATCGAGGTCGTGGCGCGGTATCCCTGCGATACCAAGCTAGTGAGGCGGAACAATCGGGCACCGTCTGGAAGCGCATTGCCATTCCGCAGCTCTTCATCCACCACGCTTCGCTCCGAGCCGTCCGGTAGCAGCACTCGGTTGTAACGCTCACCGCCTTCATCCTCCGCACTTCGGTCGACGTAGATCGGGCGAGCCTTCAGCTTCGGTCGATCCTTCGCGTACCAAATGACGTAGTCGGCGATTGAGGCGATGAGGCTGTCGGCTTGCCCGCCGGTAGTCTTGTAGGTAATGAGACGTGCGAAGTTCTCGGGTCCAAATACCTCGTCGAGCAGTGCCCGGACGAGGTGCAGGTTTGTCTCCGAAATCTGCACAAACACCGACCCGCTCTCCGTCAGCAACTCACGAGCCAACAGCAGCCGGTCACGCAGATACGTCAAATACGAATGCAGCCCCAACTCCCACGTATCGCGATAAGCCTTCACCATCTCGGGCTCACGCGTGAAGCCTTCGTCGTCGTTGTGCGCCACATCGCGCTTGCGCACGAACGGCTGGAAGTTCGAACCGAACTTCACTCCATAAGGCGGGTCGATGTAGATCATCTGCACCTGGCCGCCCATGTTCTCGAAGTGCAGCAGCGAATTCATCACCACCAGCGAGTCGCCCAGCACCATGCGGTTCTGCCAGCCGTTGGGGTGCTCGTAGGCCTTCATCAGTTGCTCGGGCAGGCTGCGTTCGGGGTGGCCGAAGAAGTCGTTGATCCAGTCGTCCTGTTTGACGGCCCGGTGCCCGGTGATGGAATTCAGGATCGCCTGCGTAGACAAGCGCTCATGGATGAACAGCGGCAGCGTAGGCACGTCGAAGCTCACGTGCTCGGCCTTGCCCGCCCAATTGAGAAACGGGCGCGACAAGGCCTTCAGCGCCGCAGCGGCCTCGCGCCCGGCGCGCAACGGTTCGTTCTGCAGCCGCGCCAGCCGCGCCTGGGCTTCGTGCAACAGGCGGTGCAGGTCAGCGGCCGGCTGGCTGGGCTGCGCACTGGCCAGTTGCGCCTGCACCTCGGCCAGCGTGGCCTGCACGCCGGCCAGCGCCGCCTGCAGCGCGGCGATGTGGGTTTCGCCCTGCTCGCGGGCCGGGTTCTGCGCATCCCATTGCAGCTCGGGCGCCAGCGAAGAGTCGTAGCGCCAGGTGGCGGCCGGCTTCTTCTTCCTGAAGCGCGTCTGCGCACCCGCCTCGGGGCGGATGAGGGCCTGTGCGTCCGGGTGTCGGTACGACGCGGTGCTGGGTGCCGGGATGGCAGCAGCAGCAGCGGCTGCGGACGCCGCCTTGATGGGGGTGCTCTTCTTGCGGGTGGCCATGGTGTCCCTTTGATTTTTATTGTGATGGCGGGAAGCATTGTAGGAATTGAAGTGCCGCGCGAGCCCTGTCCTGGCACCACTGACCGAGTCGAAGGCTTGGAGGTAGACCAGTTCGTACTCGATCGCAGGCCATCGTCGTCTCAAGCCTGGGCCTCGAAGACCATCTGCACGCGCTGCTGGCCGCACCACTCGTCGAGCGCCACGCACCAGCCCAGCTTCGCGGTCGACGGCAGGGTGGCCGTGTGGTTGAACCAGATCGCCTCGCGCAGCGCACCGGCGTGCTGCAGGCGCAGCTTGAGGTGTCTTTCGCCGACCAGGCGCTGCTGCAGCACCAGCATCTCGTCGTAGAACAGCAGCGCCTCGAAGACCTGCTGCTACAGCAGCGCGGCGGTGGGCACGTTGAACCACTGCAGGTCCAGCGGTCCGGCGGATGGCGGCGACATCGGCGGCGGCAAACCGAAACGCATTGCCGAAGCTCAGTGTCGGAGCCATGATGCCAATGTGCGGTTCGGTGAGTGGGTCGTCTCTCCAGTGGCTGGCCTGCCGGCCGCCACCTACCCGTACCGCGCGGGCGCCGCAGGAGAATCGACGAACCCTGCGCAGGAGCGAACGATGGGAAAGCACGCGGAGATCATCAAGTTCGAGAAGGCGGTCGACAAGGCCGCCGCGACGTGGGCGACCGAGACCATGAAGCACATCGACAAACTCGAGAAGGACACTATGGCAACTGCCGGTGCGTTTCGCAACGAGGTTTCGAGCATCCCCGTGCCGAAAGGCGCGCCCGACAACGAGTTCGCCTCGCTGGGCGACCGCATCAACGAAATCATCGCGCAGCGCGGACCGAGTCTGAAGATCAAGGTGGAGTTCAAGATCAAGGTCGATGCGAAAGCCAAGACGCTGATTGACTCCAACATGATCCTGCGGTCTCCGATTCTGAAGTCCTGAGTCTCGGGAAGAGCTGCAGGTCGAGCTGGCGTAGCTTCTCTTGTTCTGCAGCTGCCCGATGGCCTTCGGCTGATTCCCTATCCCCCTACCAGGGCGTCAAGGAGGTGAGCCCGGTGGTGCTGGCCAATGACGTCAGCCGGCCTGATGCGCACCTGGTTCAGCCCTTGAAGTTGCGCGCCATCACCTGCGCCACCGCCGGCTGCCGGCTCGCTGCCTCGGCCGCGGCCAGCAGGCGCGGTGCGTGCTGCGCAAACCAGTCGCGGCGCGGGCGCCAGCGCGTCATCACCGCAAGGTAGATGTCCAGTGCCGAGGCGCGCTCACTCAGGAACCACGGTGCGCCGGCCGCCGCCTCCAGCGCCAGCCACAGCCGCATGGCGTAGGCATCCACCTCCTGGCGAAAGCCCTTCGCCGCCTCTTCGTGTTTGACGAAGCGTGTCGGCTCGTCGGCGTAGGTGAAGGTGGGGTAGTTGTTCGCCACGAGGAAGACCAGCCAGCGCAGGAAAGCGGCCCGTTCGGGCGCTTTGGGACCGGGCACGAGGTCGTCGCGGCCGGTCAGGTCGGACAGGTGCAGCGTGATGGCCGCGCTCTCGGTCATCACCGTGCCACCTGGGAGCACGAGTGTGGGCACCTGCATCACCGGATTGAGCGGGCGCAGTTTGTCGCGCGCCTCGGCAGAGGCGAACAGGTCGCCCGTAGCCTCATAGCGGAAAGGCAGGCCGTACCAGACCAGTTGCGCCTCGACGATGGCCGAACCCCAGCCGGGTTGGCCGTACAGCACATAGTCGCTCATCGCGGGTCCTTTGCAGCAGCAGCTTGACGCAAGCGTTGCGACTCGCGAGGCGGCGCTGCAGTTGGCCATGCCGCATCGGCGGCGGCGCCAGGCGATGGGAGGTGCCTCATTATTGCGCCGCGGCATGCGTCGCCATCAGGATGCGGGCTCGGCGTCTGCCCGGCGTCGCGCCTGCTCTCGAACCGATCGCCGGGTTGCCTGGGGTTCACGCGCTCGCGCCGACCCGATAACGTAGGGCGCCACTTGCCGACCAAGGACACCCGCCATGGCCTCGCTGATGGAGTCATCGATTTGCACCCGGGATGAGCTGGCGCGCTTCGAGGCCGCGATGCCGCTCGAACAACGGCTGCCCGAACGCAGCGTCCTCGACGTCTTCATCGCCAGCGCGGCGCGCCACCCCGAGCGCACGGCGCTGACGATGCTGATGACCGGGGCGCCCGACGAGCAGCCGCGCCATGTCAGCTACCTTGAACTGCTGGGCCTGGTACGGCGCGCGGCCAACCTCTTTGCCAGCCTGGGCGCCGGCCAAGGTGGGCCGCGCCCCGGTGTGGCCTACATGCTGCCCAGCCTGGTCGAAACCCATGCCACGCTGTGGGGCGCTGAAGTTGCCGGTTATGCCGTGCCGATCAACTTTCTGATCCAGCCCGAACCTATCGCGGCGCTGTTGCAGGCTTCGGGCGCCAACATCCTGGTCGCGCTGGGCCCCCACCCGGCGCTGGACATCTGGCAGAAGGCGCTGGCGCTGCGTGACCCGTTGCCGGGCCTGAAGCTGCTGTGTGTGACGGCACCTGGCACGCCGCTGCCAGACGGAGTTGTCAACTTCCACAGCGCCTTGATGGCCCAGCCCGGCGACCACCTGGTCCTTGGCCCACCCGGCCGCGACGACGAGGTGGCGGCCTACTTCCACACCGGCGGCACCACCGGCACGCCCAGGCTCGTGGCGCATACCCACCGCGGCCAGCTGGTGGCGGCTTTGGGCGGCGCGGTGCTGGGTGATATGCGGCCCAGCGACACGCTCACCGCCACGCTGCCGCTGTTCCACGTCGGCGGCACCATCTACAGCAGCCTGTCGGCGTTCATGGCCGGCATGAGCCTGCTCGTGATGTCGCCCAGCGGGCTGCGCAACCCGGCCATGGTGCGCGGCTTCTGGCGCCTGGTGGCGCAGTACCGCGCTACCCGCGTGGGGGCCGTGCCCACCTCCATCGGCGCGGTGCTTGACGTGCCGCTGGAGGGTGCCGACATCAGCGCCGTGCGCGCGGGCTTCACCGGCGCGGCTTCACTGCCACCGGCGCTGGGCCGGCGCTTTCACGAGGTGACGGGGCGACGCCTGCATGAGGTCTACGGCATGACCGAAGCCTCGGGCCTGATCGCCATCCACCCGCTGGGCGACGAGGGCGGTGAAGGCTCGGTCGGCTGGGCCTTGCCCTACACGCAGGTGGTGGTGTGTCGCCTGGAAACCAGCGGCCGCCTGGGGCCGCCCTGTGCGCCGCACGAGATCGGCGTCATCACCGTGCGTGGCCCGCATGTCTCGCCCGGCTACCGCAACCCCGAGCACAACGCGGGTGTCTTTGACGCCGGCGTACTCAACACCGGCGACCTGGGCTACACCGACGAGCAAGGCCGCATCCACATTGCCGGCCGCGCCAAGGACCTGATCATCCGCAGCGGCCACAACATCGACCCCTTGATGATCGAAAACGCGATGGCCAGCCACCCGGCGGTGGCCCTGGCCGCAGCGGTGGGCATGCCCGACGACTACGCCGGCGAGTTGCCGGTGTGTTACGTGGCCTTGCGGCCCGGGGCCCAGGTCACGCCAGACCAGCTGCACGCACACGCCCAGGCGACCATTGGCGAACGCCCGGCCTGGCCCAAGCAGATCCACATCATCGACGCCATACCGCTCACGTCGGTGGGCAAGATCTACAAACCGCAGTTGCGCTGCGACGCGGCCGCGCGCCAGGTGCTGCGCGTGCTGCACGAGCAGCTCCAGCTGACCAGCGCACAGGTGCAG
>JANNQO010000161.1:0-9682 GCA_031400795.1 Rubrivivax sp.
TTGGTCTCCCTGATGACCTTGAGCAGCGCGCGGTTCTGATCGCTCAGCACCTCGGCCACCGACTTCATGGAAGTGAACCAGATCTTGGGCTCACCCGCCTTGGGCTTGTACTCGCCTTTGGCGATGGCGATCGTGCGGGCCCGGATTTGTTCCTGGGACATGACGCCAATGACGATGGTCTTCATTGCTGTGCCTCCTTGATCACACGATCCACTTCTGCGAAGAAGTCCTCCAGCAGCCGCTGCGCCGACTCGAACGCATAGGGGACGCCTTTGTCGCTTGCGTTCCGGTGGCGATGGTCGTAGGGCAGTCGTTGCCCAGCGAACTTGAACTTCTTCGGAGGCTTCACCGCGTGTGCGTTGTCGTATCCGAGGACCCGTGTTCCGAACCGATCGTGCAGTGTGAGGCTGTATCTGATGCCAGAAAGAGCATGTGGCGAAGGCGAAACCTGCCGTGCCTCAATCTTGATCCAGAAGCCGCCCTCCTGCTCCAGGACGCTGCCGTCCAGTTCGAGAAGCGTCTCGAGGCCGGGATCGGGACTGCTCATTGAACATGAACTATATCATCTGCTGATAACATCTGTCTCGACCTGCAGCGCCTCCTAGGTTGGATGTCGACAACGGGCTAGTCTAGAAAGCGGTCAGCCACCGCCCCCCGGACGAAGGATCGTGAACGACCCCCATAGGCGCCGGTGGCCCTCTTCCGGTCGAGCGACCGGTCCACTTTGGAAACGGTCGTTCGCCGAACATGTCGAGAAATCAGAGCCCCGCGACAGCGGTCGTTCGCGGGTGGCTGACCCAATGCTGTTGCCTTAGCGAACCAAAGGGTTGATTCAAAGGGTTTTCCCATTGATCTGCACTCGTTGGAGACGGCTTCTACTGCCACGGGTAAACCCTTCAGAACGGCTTAACGCAACAGTATTGGTGGCTGACCGACCGGGACAAGATCGCGGCTGAACGGCTGCATCCGAAGGTCGCGAACTGGCGCTGCCGACCCTCAGCACGCGCTCGACTTCCCGGATCGGGCGTTCCCTTTGCAACGGCTGCAGTCGGTGGTCGTCGACTTACGACCCCACGGTCTCGGGCGCACTGCAGTCAATACGCACCGGCGGCGGACTCGCGCCCAATGAGCGGGGCTCTGATGTATTGCTGACTATCCCTGTCACACCGCCATCACCGGCCAACCGTCGAGCATTGCCCAACCCTGCGAGTAGACGTCAATGGCGAACTGCCCGTCTCAGGCGTTGTCGTGCCGTCGGCTCTGCATGGCCTAGCCTCGTTGCTGCTTGGACGGACAACTCGCATGGCCATGGCATTCGCTGCATCGGGTCTCGTCCCTCTCAGGGATGAGAGGGTGACTATCGATTCTGGGCCTTCTGCGCCACGCTGCGAAAACCTACATTGATTGCACGGCGGCAGCGGATGCCGACGAACTCAACCCAAGAGTCGCCATCATGTCCATCGAACAAGTCATTCGCGCATACGAGACCGCGCTTAACGCGAACGACACCCCAACCATCCTCGACCTCTACAGCGCCGAGCCGCTCTTCATGCCGCAGGGTGCGCCGGCACTGGTGGGGCGCGAGGATGATGGCGCCTCGCGCATTCATCGCGACCTGTTCGCAACCCATCTGGCGCGCGGCTGATTGCTCGGCGACCACCCCACACCATGAAGACGCGGCCAACGGGCGTTTCTGAGGTGGCCGCAGCGAGCCAAAGCCAATGAAATCAATCGCTTGGTACGCAAAGTTAACGGTATTGGAGCCTGCCCCTTCATTCCATCGCGAGAGACTTCACATGAAAGCCTATGTCATTGAACGCGCCGGCGGACCCGAGGTCCTGCAACTGCGTGACATCCCCTCGTTACGCCCGCAAACCGACGAAGTGCGCATCCGCGTGCGCGCCTTTGGCCTCAATCGTGCAGAGGTCTACCGCCGCGCCGGCAAGATGGGGCCCATCACGGCGCCCGTGGTGCCTGGCATCGAAGCCGTGGGTGAAGTGATCGAGGATCCCTCAGGCAGCTTGCGCACGGGTCAACGGGTGGCCACCGCGATGGGCGGGCTTCAGTTCTCCCGCGCCGGAAGCTACGCCGAAGAGGTGACGGTGCTGCGCAGCAACGTATCCGACCTCGACGGCACGTCCCTGTCGTGGGAGGAACTCGCGGCACTGCCCGAGAGCTACATCACCGTGTGGGGTGCGCTGGGCCGCTTGATCGAGACCACGCCGGGCCAGACCTTGCTGGTGCGCGGCGCCAGCTCGTCGGTGGGACAGGCGGCAGTGGCCTACGCCAAGGCGCGTGGCTTGCGCGTGGTGGCCACGACGCGATCGAGGGAGAACGCCGGCCGGCTGACGGCCATCGGCGCCGACGCGGTGGTGATCGACAGCTCGGAAATCGCGGCGCAGCTGCGCGCTGCGGCGCCGCAAGGGATCGACATCGCGCTGGAAGTGGTCGGTGCCAGCACGGTGCGTGACAGCCTCAAGGCACTGAAGCCGTTCGGCACGGCGGTGGTGATCGGGCTGCTGGGCGGTGCCCCGGTTCTGGAAAGCTTGCACCTGATGAACGACTTGCCCGCAGCGACACGTCTGTCGTTCTTCCCCAGTGGCCTCTTCGGCACCGCGGCCCTGCCGGCATCCGACGCGCCGCTGAAGTGGATTGCCGGCCAGGTGGCCAGCGGGGCCATGCCCTCGCTGCGTGTTCAAACCTTCGACTTCGATGACGTGCGGCGCGCCCACAGCCTCATCGAGAGCGACCGCGCGCTGGGCAAGCTGGTGGTGCTGGTCTGACCCAAGTTCTCGTCATCCAACCCACCCACCCAAGCCATCGACAGACAGGCGCATTTGCCATGAATCGAATCCTTCGCAACATCCTCGCCGCCACGGCGTTGACCACCTTGCTGCCGCTCGGCGCAGTGGCCGCAGACAACGCCGACACCCAGGCCATCCGCCAGCAGTTGCAGCGCTATGAAACGGCGCTCAATGCCTCAGACGCCGAAGCTGTCATGAAGTTGTACGGCGCCGACGCGGTGTTCATGCCGCAGCGCAGCAGCCCGGCGGTGGGGCGCGCCGCGGTGCGCGCCGCCTACGACAACGTCTTCAAGGCGATCAGGCTCGACATCAAGTTCGTGATCGACGAAGTCGAGCCTGTGTCGAGTACCTGGGCTTATGCGCGCACCCGCTCGAGCGGCACGGTCAAGGTGCTGGGCACTGAAGCGCCGCCGGGCGCCGAGGCCAATCAGGAGCTCTTCCTGCTGCGCAAAGAGCCCGACGGTCAGTGGCGCTTTGCGCGCTACATCTTTTCCACCACCAATGCCCCGGCTCCACGCTGAGGGATGGGGTTCGTGCTCGCGATCGCCGAGGATCAGGTCCCTTCGACCGGCGAGCCCGATCCCTACATGCACGTCTTCCTCGACGCAGGCGCCGGCAACATCCTCGCCTTCTTCGAGCTGCCAACCCGAGCGCCGATGGGGCGTGACCCGAACACACCGGCATGGACCCAGCACCTCGCGCTCGAGGTGGCTTCGGTGGACGACCTGCGCGATGTCAAGGCGAGGCTGGAGGCGGACGGCATCGAGGTCGTGGGCCCGACGGACCACAAGCTTTTCCAGTCGATCTATTTCTTCGACCCCTCCGGCCACCGGGTCGAACTCGCGGCCAATACCGCCACGGCCGCGATGGCGCAACGACTTGATGAGGTCAAGTGGCAGATGCTGGATGAGTTCGACCTCAGCAAGCGGGCACCGCGACATGCGAGTTGGTTGTACGACGCGGCGACGCGAAACACTAACCCTTAACCCTTGATGGAGACCCCTATGAACAAGACCCTTCTACCCGGCGCGGTCCTGAACGCGCTGCCGATCCAGCCCATCGGGCGCGCGCTGGTCGGCGTGCTGTTCCTCGTTTCCGGCGCCTTGAAGATCGGCAAGTTTGCCGGCGTGGCTGCCGGGCTGGCGAGCAAGGGCTTGCCGCTGCCGGAGGTGATGACCGCGCTCGTGATCGCTCTCGAAATCGCTGGCGGTCTGGCTCTGGTGTTCGGTTGGCGGGTACGCGAAGCCGCCCTCGCTTTGGCGCTGTTCTGCATCCCAGCCACCTTGCTCTTCCACGCGTTCTGGTCGGTCGACGCTGCGGCGTTTGGCAATCAGCTCAATCACTTCCTGAAGAACGTGGCGATCGTCGGCGCGCTGCTGGTGATCGCGTCCGGAGCCAGCCGCCCACACGCGGCCACCGCGTCAAACCCCCGCTGATAGGCACCACCATGGCACTCACGCTCTCGACCCGTCGCTCCTTCGTCCTCCACGCCGCCGCGCTGCTTGCCGCGCTGCCCGTCTGGGCCCAGACCACACCCCTCGAGTGGGTCGTGGGTTACCCCGCGGGGGGCGGCTCCGACCTGGTCGCCAGGCTGGTGGCCGAAGAAATGGCCAAGACGCTCGGGCGGCCGATCCTCGTGAACAACAAGCCCGGCGCGGCGACCAACATCGCAGCCGACTACGTGGCCAAGTCCAAGGACGTCGCCAACATCATGTTCACCGCGGACTTCGCGACGCTTGCGGCCAACCCCTCCCTATTCAGCAAGCTGCCCTACCAAGCGGACAAGGACTTCGCGCCGGTCGGGCTGCTGGCGCGCTTCCCGATGCTGCTGGTGGTGGCACCGAACGTGCCCGCAACGAACCTCAAGGAGTTCCTCGCCTGGGCCAAGGCGAAGCCTGAAGGTGTGACTTTCGCGTCCGCAGGGGCAGGCAGCCCGCATCACTTGGCGGCCGAGCTGCTGCGCGAACGCACCGGGCTGAAGATGCAACATGTACCCTATCGTGGCGCCGCCCCCGCCGTTCAGGACCTGATCGGCAACCATGTGCCGTGGGGCATGATGGACAGCGCCGCGGTGCAGCAGCACCTGACCTCGGGCAAGCTGCGGGGAATCGGCGTGGCTAGCGCGAAGCGCCTGGCCACCTTCCCGGAGATCCCGACGCTGGCCGAACAGGGGCTCGCGGGCTTCGAGGCCTATGCCTGGCAGGGCCTGGTCGTCCCGGCCGCCGCCGATCCGGCGACCGTGGTCATGCTGAACAAGGCATTGCGCAACGCTCTGCAGGCGACGGCGGTGAAGGCGCGCTTCCAGACGCTGTCGCTCGAGGCCCTGCCGGGGTCGCCCGAGCAAATGACCGTCTATGCCAAGTCCGAACGCGAGCGCTGGGGCAAGCTGATCCGTGACAACGGGATTCGGCTCGACTGACGGCGAACGACATGGGCGGCCCATCGCATGGCATCACCGACGAGACCCACGCGCCGACGCTGCGCAGCTGGGTCGCTTCGGCCGAAGAACCCGACACCGATTTCCCGATCCAGAACCTGCCCTATGGCCGCTTTCGCAGCCTGAACCGCGCCGAGCCATGGCGCATCGGCGTGGCGATCGGAGACCAGGTGCTCGACCTCGCCGGCGCGGCCAGCGATGGGCGATGGGAGACCGACATCGCCACGATGCTCGCGCCGCTCGCGGCCGGCGATCTTGCTGCGCTGATGTCTCGGCCCTCGTCCGACCGCAGGCGTCTGCGCACTGCGCTGTCGCGCGCGCTGCGCGTCGACGGCGGACAGCAGCAGCGCCTGGCTGCCAGCCTGGTGCCGCAGGCCGGGGCTGAGCTGTCGGTGCCGTGCCGAATCGGCGACTACACCGACTTCTACACCGGCATCCACCACGCGACAGCGGTCGGCAAATTGTTCCGGCCCGACAACCCGCTGTTGCCCAACTACAAGCACGTCCCGATCGGCTATCACGGGCGCAGCTCGTCGATCGTCGTCAGCGGAACGTCGGTCCGGCGGCCGCGCGGGCAACAGCAAGCCGGCTCCGCCGCGCCGACGTTCGGGCCCAGCCAAGGGCTGGACTACGAACTGGAGCTCGGATTCCTGGTCGGGCCCGGCAATGGGCTCGGCGACCCGATTCCGCTCGACCGTGCCGAGGAACACCTGTTCGGCGTGGTGCTGCTCAACGACTGGTCGGCCCGCGACATGCAGGCCTGGGAGTACCAGCCGCTGGGGCCTTTCCTGTCGAAGAACTTCGCCACGACGATTTCGCCGTGGGTCGTGACGATGGAAGCGCTGGCGCCGTTTCGCGCCCGGCTGGACCGGCCGCCCGGCGACCCCCGGCCGCTGCCCTACCTCGACGACGACCGGGATCGCGCGTCTGGCGCGATCGACGCCGAACTGCAGGTGTGGTTGCAGACGGCCGTCCATCGGCATGCCGGCAAGCCCGGGGCGCGTGTGTCGAGCGCCAATGCGAAGGAGGCCGCCTATTGGACGCCGGCTCAGCTGATTGCGCACCACACGTCCGGTGGCTGCAACTTGCAGCCGGGCGACCTGCTCGGATCGGGCACGCTGTCGGGGCCCTTGCCTGGACAGTCCGGCTCGCTGCTTGAGCTCACGCGCGGCGGCCACGAAGCGATCGACCTCGGCGACGGACAGTTGCGCACCTTCCTGGCCGATGGCGATGCCGTGGCGCTGAGGGCCCACTGCTCGCGTCCCGGGGCGCGCAGCATCGGGTTCGGGCCCTGCGTGGGCAAGGTCGCCGAAGCATGGCCTTGAACCGACACGTCGCCACACGGCCGCGCACCATGCGCGCGGTGGTGCTGAGCCGGCCCGGCGGACCCGAGAACCTGGTGCTGTCGACGCTGCCGCTGCCGCAACGGCCACCGGGCTGGGTGCGCATCGCGGTGCGCGCCTTTGGTTTGAATCGATCTGAGCTGCACACGCGTCTGGGTTTGTCGCAAGGCGTCACGTTCCCGCGTGTGCTGGGCATCGAGGCGGTGGGGGTGATCGACGAACTGCCAGACGGCGATCCGGACCAAAGCCTGATTCGCGGCCAGCAGGTCGCCACCCTGCTGGGCGGCATGGGCCGGGTCTTCGATGGCGGCTATGCCGAGTACCTGGTGGTACCGCGCCAGCAGGTGATCCCTTTCACTTCTGCACTGCCCTGGGCTGTGCTCGGCGCCGTCCCGGAAACGCTGCAGACGGCCTACGGCTCCCTCAACATCGGCCTGGACTTGCAGTCCGGGCAGACATTGCTCATCCGCGGCGGCACGTCGGCGCTGGGCCTGGCTGCGGCGACATTGGCCAAGGACCGCGGCGCCACGGTGTTGGCCACGACGCGCCAGCCCGAGCGGGCCGCGGCGCTGCGCGCACATGGCGTGGACCATGTGATCGTCGACGACGGCCAAGTCGCCGCGGCAGTGCGCGCCATCGTGCCTGCAGGCGTGGATGCTGCCCTCGAACTGGTGGGCACGCCGACCTTGCCAGACACCTTGCGCGCCACGCGAGTGCACGGCACGGTGTGCTTCACTGGCATGCTGTCCAATCGCTGGACCGTGGATGAGTTCTACCCCATCGACTACATCCCGCGCGGCGTCAGGCTCACGGCCTATGCCGGCGGTGCCGGCAACTTGCCGGCAGCCGTGCTGCAGGCCTATCTCGACCGCCTTGCTGCGGGTACTCTCGCGATCGGGCCACTGCACACCTACACGCTGAACGAGATCCCGCTTGCCCACGCCGACCTCGAACACAATCGCACCTTCGGCAAGCTGGTCGGCGTAATCGGCCCCGCCGACGCCGCCTTCACCACCCAGAGATAAGCCACGATGCGAGCAGCCTGGTACGAACGAAGAGGGCCGGCGCGCGAGGTGCTGGTCGTGGGAGAGATGCCGCAGCCTTTGCCCGGTGAGGGTGAGGTGCGCATCCGCCTGGCCTTCTCCGGCATCAACCCGGGTGACGTCAAGAAGCGCAGCGGCTGGCAAGGCTCGCCCATGCCCTATCCGCGCGTCGTGCCGCACAGCGACGGCGCTGGGGTGATCGACGCTGTGGGCTCAGGTGTGCCGGCTGCGCGCGTCGGCCGGGCGGTCTGGTGTTACGGCGCCCAGTCGTATCGCGCCTTCGGCACCGCGGCCGAGACCGTAGTGGTGCCCGCCGCGCTGGCCGTACCCTTGCCCGACGGCGCCGCCTCGCAGCCCGAGCTGCTCGAACAGGCGGCCTCCCTGGGCATCGCCGGCATCACCGGCTACCGCGCGGTGTTTGCTGGCGGCCCCGTGGCAGGGCTGGACGTGCTGGTGTGGGGCGCCGCCTCCGGCGTCGGCGCTGTGGCCTTGCAGATGGCACAGCGCGGCGGCGCCCGTGTGTTCGCGGTGGTGCGCCGCGCCGAACAGCTGCCGGCCGTGCGCGCGTTGGGCGCGGCAGAAGCCTGGCTGGCCGACGACCCGGCGCTGATCGAGCAGATCCGCCGCGCGGCCCCTGCGGGCGTGCATCGCATCGCCGAGGTCGACCTCGCCGCGCACATCGACGTCGACGCGGCCGTCATCGCCACCGGCGGCGTCATCAGCGCCTACTACTCGTCGGCCGACCGCCCCGACATGCCTTACTGGAAGCTGGCCTTTGCCGACGTTTCGCTGCGCCTGCTGGGCAGCGACGACTTTGCGCCTGCGGTGAAGGCCGAAGCGGCAAGTGAGCTGACGGCCGCCTTGCTCGAAGGCCGACTGCGGGCTGCCATCGTCGCCCGGCTCGCGCTGGACGATATCGCCTGGGCCCACGAACAGGTTGAGCGCGGTGCAGGCGGTCGGGTGCTGTTGAGCGTGGCCGCAGCTGCGGCGACGAGGGGCTAGCCCTGCCCTTGGCCCGCAAAAAGTGCTGAACAAATTTTCTTGCACGGCTTATCTTCCCGAATGGAAGCACAAAGCCAGATCAAGCGAACGCAGTCTCAGCCGCAATCGATTGACTCTATGCGGCGATTGTTGGCCGACGGCTCGCACGCCAGTCGCTCGTCTCTTGCACAGGCGGCGTGCGGCCATTTCGGCTTCTTCGACGCCCGCGGCCATGCGCAATCCGCGGGCTGCATCAAGGCGCTGCGCGAGCTCGAGGTGGCTGTTCATTTTGTGCTGCCGGCGGTTCAGCCCTCCGGCCGCGGCAAAGGCAAGACCGCCAGGCGCCTGGACGCGCCGGTCCCAGCCCCATTGAATGTTCCGGCCCAGGCCGGCGAGGTGTGCGCACTGGCGCTGATCAAGGTCGACACCCGCGATCAGATGCGCGTGTGGAACGAGATGATGCTGCGCGAGCACCCGCAGGGCGCCGGGCCGCTGGTGGGCGCGCAGATGCGCTATCTGATCGGCTCGGAGCACGGCTGGCTGGGCGGGCTTGGCTTTGCCGCCGCAGCGCTGCAGCTGGCCGATCGCGACCGATGGATCGGCTGGGACACGCCCACGCGCCAGCAACACCAGCACCGTGTCGTCGGTATCTCGGTCGCGCCACCGACCCACCTCCAGGACACCAATTGCTGTGGCAAGGCTACAGGCTGCTTCAGGCGATGTGCGAAGGCTACTCACTCGGGCAATGAGAAGTGAATTGAAAATGTGGGGCAAGGGCAGGGCTAGCTGCACTTGCCGGAATCAACTCGCATGGACCTGAATGCCGTCAGGATGTTCGTTGCCGCTGTTCAGGCCGGCAGCTTGTCTGCGGCCGCGGCCCGTCTCGAAATGGCCCTGCCGACGCTCAGCCGCCATATCCGTGAACTCGAAGGAGACTTGAAGGTTCGCTTGTTCGAGCGTGGCGCACGAGGTGTCCGGCTGACCGACGCGGGTACGCGCCTGTACGAACACGCGGTGCGTGCTGTCGAATCGCTGGACGACGCGGAGCGCGCGCTGGCCAGCGATGAAGCGCAA
>JANNQO010000162.1:0-1893 GCA_031400795.1 Rubrivivax sp.
CCTGCGGGCTGTGGCACAGGTGGCGCTCGTCGGGCAATGTGCGGCCCAGGTGCTGGCGCAACAGGCCGATCTCGTCCAGCCACTCGCTCACCTCGCGCGCTGCCGGCCCGGGCAGCGGCAGGTAGTGCGCGGCCAGCGGGCAAGCCATGCCGGCGAGTTGGTGGCCGCGGCTGTTGCCGCCGACGCTGGCCTCCAGCTCGAGCAGTTGCGCGTCGTGATGCCCGGCGCGCAGCGCGGCCCGCAAGGCCGCCAGGCCGGCGATGCCGCCACCGATGACCAGCACATCGGCGCGGCGCTGCACGGCGGCAGCAGGCCAGTCCTGTCGATCGCGCCAGCGATGGCCACGCTCGGCGCTGTCGCCGACCCAGCCGCCGCTGAACGCAGGCGGTGCATCGCGGCAGCTCGCCAGCAGCGCCGCGCCGGCGAGCAAGGCGCGTCTCCTCATCGCGGCACCCGGCCCCATTCCTCCTCGAAGAGCTGCACCAGCACCTGGTTGGAGAGGCGGTTCGGCTCGGCCGCCACGCGCGCCATGTCGGGCGGGAACTGCAGCAGCGCCGGCATGCCTTCGACGGTCAGGAAGCGCAAACCCTCGGGTAACGTTCGAGGCAACCGATAGGGTCGCCGGTGCGCGAGCACGAATCCCCATTCGCCGAAGCTCGGCACATGGGCGTGGTAGGGCGTGGCGGTGAAACCCACCGCTTCCAGCGTGGCCACCACGGTCCAGAAGCTGCGCCGCGCCACCAGCGGCGAGGTGGTCTGCACGGCGGCGAAGCCATCGGCCGCGAGGTGCCGGTCGACGAGTTGGTAGAAGCTCGTCGTGTACAGCTTGCCGAGGCTGAAATTGCTTGGATCCGGAAAGTCGATGACGATCGCGTCGAAGATCTCGTCGCTGCGCTCGAGCCACTGGAACGCGTCGGCGTTGACCACGCGCACTTTCGGGCTGCGCAGCGCGTCCAGGTTCAGCGCCGTCAACAAAGGCTTCTCAGCGAACAGGCGCGTCACGTGCGGATCGAGCTCGACCAGCGTCACCTGCTGGATGCCGGCATGGCGCAGCACCTCGCGCACGGCCAGGCCGTCCCCGCCGCCGAGCACCAGCACGCGCCGCGGTGCACCGTGCGCGGCCAGGGCCGGGTGCACCAGCGCCTCGTGATAGCGGTACTCGTCGCGCGAGTGGAATTGCAGGTTGCCGTTCAGGAACAGGCGCACGCCGGCCGGGCCGGAGGTGACCACCACGCGCTGGTAGTCGCTGCTCTCGCGCAGCACCACGGTGTCGCCGTAGAACCCGTCTTCGGCCCAGCTCGTGATGCGCTCGGCGAAGACCATCGTCCCGGCCAGCACCCCCACGACCAAGCTGCAGGCCAGCGCATGGGCGCGCAAGCGCCGCAACTCGCCGCGAAACAGCCACAGCGCCCACACCGCCACCGCGGCGTTGAGCAGCCCGAAGAAGGCGCCGGTGCGGATCAGCCCCAGGTGCGGCACGAAGAGCAGCGGGAAGGCCAGCGCCACCACCAGCGCGCCCAGGTAGTCGAAGGTCAGCACCTGCGAGACCAGCTCGCGCAGCGCATAACGCTCGCCGAACTGGCGCTTCAGGATGCGCATCACGAGCGGGATCTCCAGGCCCACCAACACGCCGATGGCGAGCACGAACGCGTACAGCAGCACACGAAAGCTCCCTGACGATCCCACCGGCAGGCTGGCATGGGCCACGAACAGCAGCGCCGGCATCAGCCCGCCGAGCAGGCCCACCAGCAGCTCGATGCGCAGGAACTGCGCCACCAGCTGTTGTTTGATGTGGCGCGACAGCCAGGAGCCCACGCCCATCGCGAACAGGTAGACGCCGATGACGGTGGAGAACTGCAGCACCGAATCGCCGAGCAGGTAGCTGGCCAGTGC
>JANNQO010000163.1:0-41459 GCA_031400795.1 Rubrivivax sp.
GACCCCGATCCGAAGGCGCAAGGACCGAAGTCTTCACTACAAGCGTTCAGCTCATGTGATGCGTTAGGAATCAAGCCCTTGCGAGGACGAAACGCCTCGATTCGCGCGAAAGCAACGGCGAGTTGAGAAAGACGGGCTAGGCGCCGAGCTTGACGATCAGCGGCACGGCGTTCCTCAGCGCGGCGGCCGCGATCACGGTGACAAGGACGACGCCGGCCATGAGAAGCCAGAAGACGGTTCCCGCTGTCGTGGTGGCCGCCGACGCGAGCGCCGAGTTGACGCCGATGCTGACCACGTCCAGCACGACGGCGCCGAACACGAAGACGGTGTCCGCGCGCACCGAGCGATCGAGCGCCAATCGCGGCACCTCGGTCGCGGTGCCTTCAGCAACGCTTGTAGCGGATCGTCTTGCGCTGGATGCCCACCCGCTGCAGCACCGCGGGATCGGCTTCGATGTCGACCGCCGGGCCGCTCGGGTATCGGTACATCACGAAGACGATGCTGCCGACGCCGCCGGCCTGCCCCTTCAACGCCGTGGCGTAGGCGGCCGGCGGCGACGCGCCGAGGTAGGACGGATCCTCACCCTCGAAGGTGCCCGTGATCGACCGCGACCCGCGCAGCAGCGTCAGCCCTTCCTTCGAGATGCGCGCACGCAGGCTGGCCGGATCGCCGCAGTTGCCCGAGTAGTCACCCGCGTAGACCGCGAGCACGCGCTCGGGCACGGGCGCCGACCAGCAGGGGTGCATTGCCAGCGCGGCGAGACCGACACACAGAAGTCGCTTCACGGAAACCTCACGGGCAGCCACGGGGCGGATCGAATCATCGCACCGGTGCGGCTGCTGCGCGCACGGTGCGCGACTCTCCGGTAACGAGATGACGCCGCGCGCGAGAGGTCGACGCAGAATCCCCGAACCAGGGGCAACTTGCCCGAAGGTTCCCGAACTGCCGAACACCTGATAGGAGAGGCGCAATCGCATGCACGACATCCAATTGATCTCGCCGGCCGAACTGGACGGGACCGGCGAAGCCGGCGGCTTCCCGATCGAGCAGTACGGCCTTCGATTTCTGGCCCAGGGCGATTCGTGGTTTTCGATAGGCGCCATCCCGCCCTGGCTGACCAGCAATCTGTTCGACAAGCTCACGCTGTCGATCAGTGCGGTGGCCGTGAACTGCGCGCGGCCGGGGGCCGAGCTGGTGCACATGACCGACAGCACCACCAACAACACCTTCCTGCAATTGCTCAGCGGCAAGCGGGCGCGGAAGTGGACTGCCCTGCTGCTGTCGGGGTTGGGCAATGACGTGATCTCGGCGTCGCAGTCGCCCCCCAGCCAGCCTGCGACGAAACGGCTGCTGTTGCGCCAGGCCGAGTGGGGGCCTGCCGGAGACCCGGGGCGCTACATCAGCGAACCGGGTTGGGCCACGTTCCGCGGCCATGCGAAGAAGGTGTTCGGCATCCTGCTGGAGAACCGCGACAAGACCGCTATCAACCGCGGCATGCCGATCGTCTTGCACACTTACGACGTCGCCACACCCCGCAACGCCGGCGCCGGCGCCGGCTTCGGGCCATGGTTGTACAAGTCCGTCACCGCGTTCGCGGTGCCGCCGGGAGACTGGGCCGCGGTGGGCGGGGAACTGCTTCGCCGCGTGCGTGAGTTGATCCTCGAGTTCGCCGCCGCCGAACCCTCCGTGCACGTGGTCGACACCCAGGGCACGCTGAAGCCGGCCGGCATCGGCGACAGCGGGCCCACGGTCCACTGGCAGAACGAAATCCACCCCACCCGCACAGGCTACCGGCTGCTGGGGGACCCATGGGAGCGCGAACTCGAGCGGCTGTTCCGCCCGCCTTGAGGGGCCGCATCTCTGGCATCCAGAAGTCGCGTCCGTAGAGCAGCTGGAGCCTCGAGCGATCGGTCAACGGTTGAACGGCGGCTTCTTGGCAGTCAGAGACAGAGAGGCAATCGGATACACCCGCGGGTGCATCCGATTGCCTCTCAGTCTCTCAGCGCGACGTCTCGCGTCGAAGGTCGATCGTCGACCGGCTCAGATTCCAGACGCTGACATAACGACCCAGCAGTGCGGCCCCCAGGGTGATCCGGTTGTCGGGCCCGATGTTGGTGGCCAGCGCATCCAGTTCCAACACTGCGGGCCCGTAGCGCAGGCCCTCGAGTTTGCAGGTCGTCGTCGGCTTGAGCTTGTCGTCATCGTGGCACAGCAGAGCGCCAGTGCGCTCCAATCGGGCCCTGAGTTCGGCCGTGAGTTGCAGGGTGCCTGGCGTGCCCGTGTCGAAGCGGGCGCGCAGATCGACGCCGTCGATCTGGAGCGTGGCGTAAGGCAGCGGGCCGTCGCGGCCCTCGAACCGAATCAGGGCGACCCGCTCGCTGCCATGAAGCAATCGCTGCGCGCCTGCACCGGTGTCGGTAAGCAGCCACCGTGCCGGCGCATAGCGCAGCGAAAAGGAGAACGACGAGAGCCACGGCTCGCCGATGAAGCCCAGGAAGTCAGGTATCGCGCCTTCCTGGAGGAAGGCAAAGTCAGCGCTCATGATGCCCGCTGCCGTTCCGGGTTTCGCCGGCTGCACCTCGCGGCTGCCGGTTCCGGACAGCGTCAGGGAAGTCACGTCACGTCCCTGGTGCACCACGATGGCCTGGCCCGAACCGGCGTGGCCGCGTCCGACCTCGGGACCTACCGTCACCGGGACGAAGTGGCTGTTGAGAAAGAATCGGAACGGTGAACCGGTGTCCAGCATGAAGTGCCCATGCTTGCCGTTGACTTCACCGGACACCAGCGGGTAACCCTGGTGAATGCGCAGCGGCAGTTCCACCACGCCTTCGGCAGCCACGCGCTCGGCGGCGTTGAGGGTGACCACCGCAGTTTTGGGTGGAGGTGGCGCGGGTGATGCTGTCGACGCCGCGGCCTGCGCCGCGGCCGGACGGGTTGAGGGGCCGTGCGGCGTGGAGGCGCAGCCATGAACCAACAGCAGCGCAGCGCCGGCTGCGCAGAGGCGCCGTCGGAGCCACTGGCCCCGCGTCACCGCGCTCACGGCTTCGTACCGCAGGCGGCAGGGCGGGTGGCCACGAACTGGCGCAAGTCATGCATCAGCTGCCGGCAGACAGAAGGATCGGTGTACATCATGTGCCCGGCCGGGTAGCGGTGGTGCTCGGTGCGGTCGAGCGCGATGTCGTAGTGGCGAAGCAGGTGCTCGGCCGCGCCGACGGTGGTGAGCGAGTCGTACAGCCCCGTACCCACGAACAGCCGCGCCCCCGGCGCCTGACGCATGAACTGGGTGAGTCGGCTCACGTAGGGATAGGTCTCGAACGGCGATGGCTGCCCGAAGCGCATGAAGCCGCGCGCCTGGGTTTCGCGCCACGACCACGCGGCGCCGGCCTGGTCGTCGCGCAGGCGGTATCCGTCCAGAGCCGCAGGCGAGCCGGCGGCCGCCGCGACGGCCTCGAGCTCGTGCTCCAGGTGGCTGGCTACCGCGGCCACGAACCCGGGCCGGGTGCGGTCCATGCTGGGGTCGGTCTGTGCTTCGCCTGCAGCGCAGTCGGCTGCGGGTGTGGTGTAGCGAGCATCGGAACGCCCCAATGCCAAACCTTGTTCACGCAGCAGTTCGTTCAAGAATGCCTCCTTGGTCAACCACAGCCGGTTGCGCATGTACAGGTCGGCGGCCACCCCGGTCCAGCCCTGCAGCGACTGCGCCATGACGTGCAACGCCGCGCGGTCCACGCGCTGGCCCTGCAGCAAGGCCTGTGCATAGGGGCCATAGGCAAAGGCCAAGGCGGCTTCGGCCACCGCGTCGGCCGATTCGAAACCGTGCGCGCTGCGACCGTGAAACCAGGCCGTCGTCGCCTGGAAGGCGAAGCCCGTCAAAGCGCCGGCCAGATTGCCGAGGCGGTCCAGCGTCTCTTGCACGTTCACCGCCTGGCCCAGCAGAACCAGGCCGTCGAGCGTGATGCCCTCCGTGTTCAACAGCCGGTCTGCCAGGAAAACGGCGCGCTGCGTGCCGTAGCTTTCCCCGAGCAGGTACTTCGGGCTGCGCAAGCGCCGTTCCGCGCGCAGCCATTGGGACACGATGTCGGCGAAGTAAGCGGCGTCGCCCTCCACGCTGTACAAGGCTGCGGGGGCGGCGCGCGGCGCAGCGCGTCCAAACCCGGTCTGGATGGGGTCGATGAACACGAGGTCGACCGCATCCAGCAACGAATGCGGGTTGGCCCGCAGCGGCGGCGGGGGGCTGCTCGACCCCAGTTGCAGGTCGGTGGGGAAGTCCACGCGCCACGGCCCCAGGCCGCCCAGGTGCAGGTAGACCGACGCCGAGCCCGGCCCGCCGTTGAACGCGAACACCACCGGTCGCGACTCGCGCTCGGGCTCGGGCACATCGGCCACGTAGCTGAAGACAGACGCCGTGCCCAACGCCTGGCCCTGCTCGTCCTGCAGCGCAGCCAGCCGCAGCGAGAAGTCGTAGCGCAAAGCGCGGCCGTTGCAGGTGCCCTCACCCGGGCGCGTCCAGCAGGTCTTCATCGGTGGCTCGCGAGCGGCCCGTCAAAGCAAGCTCGCAGACGCCGGGCGACGGCGTCGGCGAACGGGCGCAGCGCCCGCTTGCTCGGGCGTGGCTGCAGGGCTGCGGCTGCGCAGCGAGTCCAGATAGTTGTAAACCGTGAAACGCGTGACCTTCAATGCCGCCGCGGCACGCTCCACGCCGCCACGCACCATGAACAGGCCGCGCTCGAGCATGGCCTGCACGGCGTGGATCTTCTCGTCCTTGCTCATCACCTGCACCGGTTTGCCAAACCGGTTCACGGCGTCGGCGATGATTTCTTCGATCAAGGCGTCGACCTGCGGCGCCTCCTCCGGCGGCCGGGCCGCCTGGGGTTCGCGCGTGGTGTCGAGCATGCGGCCCAGCCAGGCATGTGCCATCTCAACCACCGTCAGATCGATGTTGATGCACAAAGCGGCAAACGGCTCGCCCTGGCTGTCGCGGTACAGGGCCGTGGTCGAACGCAAGGGGGTGCCGGCGGCGGTGACGGTGTTGTAGCCATCGATGATCGAATGGGTGGGCTGGCCACGCGCGCTCAAGGCTTGCTGGGCCGACGCGAATCCCTTGTCGTGCTTAGGCCCCGACAGGATGGAATCGCCTACGGAACGGCCCGAGATATGGCCATTGGTGATGGCCACGATCGACCTTTCGGGCTGCGAAAAATCGTGCAGCACCACCTCGACGTTGGAACCCACCACCCGGCTCAGCAACGCGGTCATCGGTCGCAGGGCATTGAAGACGGTGGTGCGCTCGCGTTGCACCGCGGTGCCTGCCGGCGCCGCCCGCTTGGCCTTGGGCGCCCGGGGCGCGCGAGCGGCCCGAGCGGCCGTGCCAGCCGCCTTCGGCGAATGGGAAGGGGGCTGGGCCGCGGGTCGGCGGCGGGTCGGCGTTTCGATAGGCATGCAGCGTCTTCTTGTAGGCCGTTTCAGCATAGCACCCTTCAACACCTTGTTGATCAACAGGATCGGCCGCGCCCTCGCGCGGCGACCCCGGGTGATCCCTGAGCATGCACTTTGGCCTGCGTGCCATGTTAGGATTGTCTCAACAAACAGTTGTCAGTCTCAACAAGTCGAGAGCTTCCGGAGTGCACATTTTGTTGATACGTTGATCAGGCAAGGCGCATTCGATGGCACCAGAGGCGAATTCAGTTGGAACGGCAGAAGCACCTGCGGCCACCGTGCGCGACGGCTTCTGCTTTGCCGCCGTGGGCGACTTCATCGGGCCCTTCCGCCCCGAGGTGCCCCTGCATGACCCGGGCTTCGAACAGGTCTGCCAGCACCTGCGCGCCGCCGATGTGGCGCTGGGCAACCAGGAAGGCTCCATCTTCGACCTCGAGGGTTTCGGCGGCCATCGCGCCGCCGAGCATGGCGGCGGTTACCCCCTGAGCGACGCCGTCACGGCACATGACATCCGCACCATGGGTATCACCGTGATGTCCAAGGCCAACAACCACGCCACGGATTGGGGGCTCGAGGGATTGCGCGCCACCGAGCAGGCGCTGAAGTCCGCCGGCATCGCAAGCGCCGGCAGCGGTGCCAGCCGCGCTGCGGCACGCGCCGCCGTCTACCTCGAGACAGCCAAGGGCCGGGTCGGCGTGGTGGCGGCCGCGTCGACGTTCACGCCCATGTCCGAGGCCGGCAACACGGACGACCATGTTCGCGCCCGCCCGGGCATCAGCGCGCTGCGGGCGCAGCCCGTGGTGCTGGCGGCCGCGGCGGAAGTGGCGGCCCTGCAGGCGCTGGCGCAGGCACTCGGCGCCAGCTCGACACCCGACAGCTGGCTCAGCTGCAGCGAAACCGAGCTGCGTTTCGGCAGCCAGCGCTTTCGCCTCGCCACGGCGGCGGGCCTCAGCTACGACGTCGACGAACTCGACCGGCGCGAAGTCCTGCGTGCCATACGCAGCGCCAGGCAACTAGCCGACTTCGTGGCCTTCACGCTGCACGCGCACGAATCGGCTTCGGGCAGCGGCCAGGACCGACGGCCCGCCGATTTCGTGCAAGCCCTGCTCCGCGACGCCGTCGATGCCGGCGCCGACCTGGCCACCGTCACCGGGCCCCACCTGCTGCGCGGCGTCGAGATCTACCGCGGCAAGCCGCTGTTCTACGGCCTGGGCAGCTTTTTCCTGCAGCTGGCCGACGACCGAGCCCCCACCCTGGACAGCGCGCGCGCGATGGGGCTGGATCCGCTGGCGCTGACCAAGCCCGAAGCGATTGCGAAGCAGTTCCGGCTGCCCGCGGACTGGTACGACAGCGTCCTGGCGTCCAGTCACTTCGATGCCGGCCGGCTTAGCGAAGTGCGGCTGCACCCGCTGGTCCTCAGCCGCGAACCGGCTCCGCGGCTGGAAGGGGCGCCGCGGCCAGCGTCACCTGCCGACGCCCAACGCATTCTCGAACAGCTGCGCCAGGACTGCCTGCCATGGGGCACGGCCCTGGAGGTCGAAAACGGCGTCGGTGTGATTCGAATCGGCGCTCGCCAAGCGCGGTCCGGCTTGCCGGGGTCTGCATAGAGCAGTCAAGGTTTTGTTTGAGTCTCCACTGGGGCCAGGCCAATGGCACCCCACCAACGCGAAAGAGGAGCTTTCATGACGCAATTCGCACGCAAGACTCTGGTCAATGCCATGGTGGCGGCCAGCGCTGAGCTGACGCGGCGCTTGCCGCACGGCGGCTGGGCTGCCGGCGCGGGTTTGCTGGTTCAGGCTCTGGCGCCCACCGCCGTCTGGGCCCAGGACCAGCAACTGGCCCAGGCCCCTGCCGCCAGCACGACGCCCGCGGCCGCGACCACCGCCGCTGCGCCAAGCACGCCGGTATCCGAGACCATCATGGTCACGGCACGCAAGAAGCTCGAGCGAGCGCAGGACGTCCCGGTGTCGATGAGCGCGATCAGCGCCGAGTCGCTGATTGCCAAGAACCGTCTCAGCATGACCGAGTACTTCTCCGAGGTGCCGGGCATCAACATGCTGGGCGGCGACCGCGGCACCGGCGAGGTCTCGCTGCGCGGCCTGACCTCGGGCACCGCCTCGCGCCCCACCACCGCCTTCACCATCGACGACACGCCCTTCGGCGGCGGGCAGAACATTCCCGACCTCGACCCCAGCGACCTGCAGCGCATCGAGGTCCTGCGCGGCCCGCAAGGCACCCTGTACGGGGCCAACAGCTTGGGGGGCCTCATCAAATACGTCACGGCCGTGCCCGACACCAGCCGCTTCAGCGCGCGGGTTCAGGTCGACGGGTCCACGCTCGCCCAGGGCAACAGCGGCTACGGCTTGCGCGCTGCGGTCAATGTGCCCGTGAAGACCGATGTGCTCGGTGTTCGCCTAAGCGCCTACAGCCGGCGCGACCCGGGCTTCATCAACGACGTGCGTACGGGTGCCACCGACATCAACACCTCTGGTACCCAGGGCGCACGCCTTTCGGCGCTGCTGATGCCCTCGGGCACCTTGTCGGTGCGGGCTTCCTTGATGCATCAGGACACCGACGCCAATGCCTCGCCCACCATCAACACCGACCGCAACGGCGTGCCCTTGTTCGGCCAGTACGCGCAGAACCGCATTCCCGATACCGACGGCTACGAGCGCCGCATCACCTTTGCCGACCTGAACATCGGCAAGGACTTCGACTGGGGGCGACTGACTTCGGTCACGAGCTCCAGCCGCCTGAATTTCAAGGCGGCCCAGGATGCCAGCGCCACGCTGGCCGGTGCGCTCAACGCCATCTTCCCCGGCAGGGGGCTGGGCGGCCGCAACGACCAGGACAGCAGCACCGAGCAGACCACGCAAGAGCTCAGGATCGAATCGCCCGAGGATGGCAAACGCAGCCTGGACTGGCGCGTGGGCCTGTTCTACTCGCACCAGAATAACGACGCCTTGCAGACGCTGTATGCGGTGGTGCCCGCCACCGGCGTGGCCGCCGCCGGGCCCACGCTGGCCAACGTGCAAGGGCGCAGCAAGGCCACCGAGAGTGCCGTCTTCGGCACCGCCACCTACCGTTTCAGCAAAGCGTTCGACGTGCAAGTGGGTCTGCGCAGCAACCGCAACACCAGCGACACCACCACCGACAGCCGCGGCATCATCGTCAGCACAAGCATCGTGCAGGTCAAGTCGGCGACCAACGCCACGACGTACTTGCTGACACCGCGCTACACGTTTTCGCCCGACCTGATGGCCTACGGCACCCTGGCCACGGGCTTTCGCCCCGGCGGGCCCACCAACGCTGCCACGCCCGGAGCGCCGACGTCGTTTGGCCCGGACGAGTCGCGCAACATCGAGTTGGGCGTGAAGGGTGACTTCCTCGACCGCAGCCTGTCGGTGGCCGCAGCGCTGTACCACATCACCTGGAAAGACATTCAGCTCAACGCGCGCGCCACCAGCGGTGTGAGCTTCATCGCCAACGGCGGCGTGGCCAGGAGCGCCGGCGCCGAGATCTCTTTCACCTGGGTACCGCAAAGGGGGCTGAAGATCACCGGCAACGCGGTCTACAGCGACGCCGAGTTGACGCAAGACTTCCTCGCCGCGGTCACCACCGTGGGTGTCAAAGGCAACCGCCTGCCCTTCGCGGCCCGGTCCACGGCGAATCTGTCGTTCACCCGCGACTTCGTGCTGGGTGGGTTGAACGCCTACGCAGGGCTCGGCGTGTCGTCGGTCGGCACCCGACTGGGGGACTTCGAGACGCGCAACGCCACCCGCATCACCCTGCCCAGCTACACCACCGTCGATCTTCAGGCAGGACTCAAGAACAGAAACTGGACGCTCAGCCTGTTCGGCAAGAATCTGGCGGACAAGGTGGGCTACATCGGGTCACGCGTGACCGGCTCCTCTCAACGGCTGGTGCTGATCTCGCCGCGCACGCTGGGCGTGTCGCTGTCCTACTCGATGTAGACGGCAGGCCATTGCATGGCCATCGAGCGAAGCGCATCGCCGAGCGGCACCCCGGTCACGGTGCCCACGACCAGCGGCCCCGAGGGTGCCGGGGCGGGAACGGCCGCGCCCGGCTGCGCAGCAGCTTCGGTCACGAGGCACCGTCTGGAGCTGGGCCAGCGCGTCATCGACTACACGGCGACCGTGGGCGCCACCGTGATGAACGACGACGCCGGCGCCCCTCGCGCCACGGTGTTTTCCTTTGCCTACACCGCGGGCAGCACGGCCCAGGCCAGCGCGCAGTCGGCCGGCCTGCGACCGGTGGTGTTCGTCGTCAACGGCGGCCCGGGCAGTTCCACGCTGTACTTTCACTTCGGTGGTCTCGGGCCCGTGCGTGCCCTCGTCCCTGGCCCGGACGGCGGATGGCAGGGCCCCCAGGCATGCGAGCCGAACGCCGACAGCCTGCTCGATGTGGCCGACCTCGTGTTCATCGACCCCCCGGGTACCGGCTTTGCCCGCATGCTCAGCACCGACCCGGCCGCCAGCGCGCTGGGGGTGAACGCCGACGCCGCGTTGCTGGCGGCATTCATCCGCCGTTGGCTGTCGGCCCATGGCCGCTGGGCTTCGCCCGTCTATCTGATGGGCGAAAGCTATGGCGCCCTGCGGGCGGCGGCGCTGACGCGCGATCTGTTGGGTTCCGTGGCTGCAGGGCAGCTGCACGCCGCTGCGGTCAACGGCTTGATCCTGATCGGCCAGGCCGCCAATCTGGGCCTGATGCAGACCGAGTTGCGCCACGCCTGGCTGTTGCCAACCATGGCGGCACTGGCCTGGCAGCACGGTGTGGTGCCCCGCCAGGGCCGCACCCTGGCCGCAGTGCTGCACGAAGCGCACGGCTTTGCGCTGACCCGCCTGGCGCCGGCCCTGCTGCTGGGCTCCCATCTGGCCGCCTCTGAGCGCGAGGCGGTTGCCGAAGGCCTGGCGGCGCTCACCGGGCTGCCGGCCGCGCGATGGACCGAAGCGGCGCTGCGCGTGGACGCGAAGACCTTCGCCGAGGCCCTGTTGCGCGACCCCGCCAGGGTGATCAGCCTGTACGACGGGCGATACACGCAGCTGCCGCCACCACACACGACCGACCCCGTGGCCGACGACCCCATGCTCACGCAAGCCGCCGTGGCCTGCCATGCGGCCTTGCAGGCGCAGTTGCACGGCCCACTGCACTACCCCACGAGCGAAGACTACCTGGCCATCAACTTCAAGGTCAACGCGGCCTGGGACTGGCGCCACCAGGAGGCGGGTTCGCCCACCCTTACCGACTTCACCACGGTGCTGGCCAGCAGCCTGCACCGCAACCCCGGGCTGCGCCTGTTCGTGGGCTCGGGCGCATTCGACCTCGTCACGCCCTGGGGTGCGGCCGAGCACCTCGTCAGCAGGCCAGCGTTTGCGCGCGAGCGAGTGCAACATCAGGTCTACGCATCGGGCCATTGCCCTTACCTGGGCGACGGGCCGCGGGCAGAGCTGGCCGCCGATCTGCGCGCCTTCATCACAACCGGCGCACCTCGAGCCCCTGCTCCATGAGCCTCGACATTGCCCCGGACCGTGCAGCGCCCATCGTCAACGCCCTGGGCTTTCTGCGCGACCCGCACATCAAGGTGGTTGACAGCGAAGGCCGCAACACCGAGCCCCTGGTGACGAGCCAAGCGCTGCACGATGCCCATGCCTCGGGCGTCGCGGCGGTGAACATCACCATCGGTCATGTGTACGGGCCGGCCGACCCCTACGCCTATTCGATGCAGGAGGTGGCCGACTGGAAGCGCGCGGTCGACCAGCATGCCGGCGACCTGCTGCTCGTGCGCCAGGCGGCCGACATTCTGCAGGCGCACCGCGAGCACCAGGTCGGCCTGATCCTGGGCTTCCAGAATGCCGAAATGCTGGGCGACGATGCCCGCCGAGTCGACACCTTCGCCGAGGCGGGCGTGCGCGTGATCCAGCTCACCTACAACGGCCTGAACCGACTCGGCGGTGGCGCCACGGCAGCGGGTGACCCCGGGCTCACCGCCTTCGGGCGCGAGGTGCTCGAACGCCTGAGCAACCAGCGCGTGATCGCCGACCTGTCGCACAGCGGCGAGCGCCTGTGCCTGGACGCGGTGGCCGCGTCGCCGCGCCCGGTGGCCATCACGCACACCGGCTGCCGCGCGCTGGCCGACCTGCGGCGCAACAAGACCGACGAGGAACTGCGCGCGGTTGCCGAGCGTGGCGGCTTCATCGGCATCTACTTCATGCCCTTCCTCGCCAGCGGCCGCAACGCCACGCTCGACGACGTGGTGGCCCACCTGGAACACGCCATCCAGGTGGCCGGCGAGGACCACGTGGGCGTGGGTACCGACACCACGTTTTCGGCGTACGACGACATGGCGCACTTCAAGCTCGAGTTCGCCCGACTGATTGCCTATCGCCGCGAAACGGGCATCTCGGCCGTTGGCGAAGAGCCCGACATCTATCCCTTCGTCGAGGAACTGCTGGGGCCGGAGCAGTTCCGTCGCCTGGCGGCGCGCCTGGCCGAGCGCGGCCACGGCCGTGCGCGCATCGAGAAGATCCTGGGCCTGAACTTCCTGCGCTTCGCGCAAAACGTGTGGGGCTGAGGATGCCATGGCACTGATCGAACAACGCCTGCAGGACATGGGGCTCAGCTTGCCGGCCCCCATTCAAACCCCGGCGGGCGTGAAGATGTCGTTTCCGTTCGTACGCGTGCTGGGCACACGGGTCATGATTTCCGGACACGGGCCGCTGAACGACGATGGCAGCCTGGCCAAGCCGCTGGGCAAGCTGGGACACGAACTGAACGTCGAGCAGGGGCAGATCGCCGCGCAACGCACCGCGCTGGCCATCCTGGCCAGCCTGAAGCGAGCGCTGGGTGACCTGGACCGCATTCAAGCCTGGACGCGCGTGTTCGGCATGATCAACTCCGCCCCGGGGTTCACGCGGCAGCCCGAGGTGTTGAATGGCTTCTCGGAGCTGATCCTGGCGCTGTACGGTGATGACCGTGGCCAGCACGTGCGCAGCGCGGTGGGCATGGCCGAGCTGCCATTCAACATTCCCTTGGAAGTCGAGGGTGAGGTCTCGCTCTCTTGCTGAACGACGGCAACCCGGCGAGCGCGACCTGGAATCGACGGATCCGATGCCCTTGAAGGACGCCGCATCGCAGCTTCGGCCCCGCCTGCAGGCGTTGCGCGGCCTGGCCCTGGTGGCGCTGATCTCGCTGCCCCCCCATGGCGGCACGGCCCCGGCGGTTGACCCACCGGCCGCCGGCCCGCCCAAGGTGCTGCGCTACGCGATCCAGATTGCCGAATCGGGCTTCGACCCCGCGCAGATCTCCGACGCCTACTCGCGTGTCGTCACGGCGAACATCTTCGAAGCGCCATTGACCTACGACTACCTTGCCAGACCGGTGCGTCTGGTGCCGCAGACGGCCGCAGCCCTGCCCGAGATCAGCGCCGACTTCACGCGTTTCACCTTCCGCATCCGGCCCGGCATCGTCTTCGCCGACGATCCTGCCTTCAAGGGCGTGGCGCGCGAACTCGTCGCGGCCGACTATGTATACGCCTTCAAGCGCCATTACGACCCCGTCCACAAGAGCGCCAGCCTGTTCCAGTTCGAAAACGCGAAGGTGCTGGGCCTGTCGGAGCTGCGCAGGAAGGCCCTCGATGGCCGCCAGCCCTTCGACTACGACACGGAGGTCGAAGGCATCCGCGCACTGGACCGCTACACCTTCGAGGTCAGGCTGGCGGCCCCGTCGCCGCGCTTCCACTATCTGTTCGCCGACGGATCGGTGCTGGGCGCCGTGGCGCGCGAAGTGGTTCAGGCCTACCCGGGCCGTGCGATGGAGCATCCGGTGGGCACCGGGCCGTTCCGGCTCACGCAGTGGCGGCGTTCGTCGAAGATGGTGCTCGAGCGCAACCCGCGCTACCGGCTGCACACCTTCGACGCCAACCCATCCCCCGACGATGCCGCCGGCCAGACGCTGTTGGCACGATTGAAGGGGCGCCGGCTGCCCATGATCGACCGCGTGGAGATCAGCGTCATCGAGGAGGCACAGCCACGCTGGCTGGCCTTCCTCAACCGCGAAATGGACATGAGCGAGCGCGTACCGGAGGAGTTCGCCGACATCGTCATACCCGGGGGCCGTCTTGCTCCACATCTGCGCAAGCAGGGGGTGCAGATGGACCGCATGGTTGCAGTCGACGCCAACTTCACCTACTTCGCGATGGAAAACCCGGTCGTTGGAGGCTACACGCCCGAGAAGGTGGCCTTGCGCCGTGCGCTGGCCCTGGCCTATGACACGGCGCTCGAAATCCAGCTCGTGCGCAGGGGCCAGGCGGTGCCGGCACAAGGCATGTTTCCGCCGCCGCTGGAGGGGCACGACCCGCAGTTCAAGTCCGAGATGAACGAGTACAGCCCGGCCAAGGCCAAGGCCCTGCTGGACCTGTATGGCTACATCGACCGCAACGGCGACGGCAGGCGCGACATGCCCGACGGCAGCCCCCTGGTCCTCCAGTACACAGGCGAGCCCGACCAGCGCAGCCGGCAGTTGCAGGAGCTGTGGCGCAAGGCCATGGACGCCATCGGCGTGACCATCGAGTTCAAGGTCGCCAAGTGGCCCGAGAACCTGAAGGCCAGCCGGGCCGGCAAGGTGATGATGTGGGGTGTGGGCTGGAGCGCCACCCACCCGGCCAGCAGCTTCTTCGACATGATGTACGGCCCGAACAAGGACCAGGCCAACCACGCGCGCTTCGACCTGCCGGCCTTCAACGAGGTCTACGCGCGCCAACTCGTGCTGCCCGACGGGCCCGAACGCCGGGCGCTTCTGCACCAGGGGCAGCGGCTGGGGGTGGCCTACATGCCCTACAAACTGACCTCTCACCAGGTGCTCACGGCGCTGATGCACCCGCACGTCGTCGGCTACCGGCGCCACCCGTTCATGCGCGACTTCTGGCGCTTTATCGACATCGATCCAGCAAGCCCCGCGGCAGACTGATCACGCCTGCGGGCAGCAGGCGAGTTGGGGCTCTGAGGCGGTGGTCAGCAGCGCCCGCAACTGGCCGAGTCGCGCCGCAGAGCGGCCCATGCTCGAGGTCTGCTGACCCCGACATTGCTGACGTTCGTTCCGCCGGAGCCGCAGCGGAGTGTCCGGATCGCGGCGCGCAGGTCGAGCATCAGCTGCTCGGGCTTCAGCAACTGGGCCAGCGCCAGGCCCTGCTCGCGGTCAGGGCCCGCGTAGCCGAGTTCGACGCGCGGTTGGGAACGCCAGAAGACATCCGGCGCGAGCACGACGAAACCGTCGAGCGCGTACTGCTCGGCCACCGCGCGGATGTGCTCGTTGACGCCGAAGATCTCCTGGAACAGCACCAGCACCAGCCCCGGCCCCTGGCGCGCCGGCGGCAACGCGAGGTAGGCGTCGCAGAGGCCGCCCGCAGCGGGGAAGCTGATCCACAGCGAGTCGACTGCGCAATGACTCAGGGACGAATCAAGGCGAGGCCACTGGCCTCGCCATTGCGGTTCAGCAGTTCATCGAAGCACAGCAGCGCCCCGCACTGACTGCGCAGGGCCACCGCCAGGTGCAAGGCGTCGCCTGCGCGCAAACCCGACTGCGCCAACCGGCACATCTGCGCGGCCATGGAAAAGTCGGTGGCGGCCACCGGCGTCAACTGAAGCAGGCCATCGCACGCGGCGCCGAACTGATTCCACGCCTCGTCGGCAAGGTCGGAATCGAGTTGGCGGCTCCGCACTTTGATGGCCAGCGCGCTGGCGACCTCAGGCACACACCAGTCAGCACTGACCAAAAGCACCTGATCATGGACTCGCAACCACTGTTTGAGCGCCGCGGTTCGTGCTTCGACGGTGACCAGCGCCACCAGCGCGCTGGTGTCCACGTAGACCTTTGCAGCGGCAGACCGCGGTGGGCCTGGAACTGACTCAGTAGCGGTCATCGCCGCGCATCGCTTCCACCACCGGCCCGGTCATCGGCATGCGCTCGTGCAAACGGTCGAGCCGCTCGAGAAAGGCCTTGGCGTCGAACGGCTTGCCGCTGGCCAGCCGCAACTGCGCCGGGCCTACCACCTCGGCGTGGATGACCGAGCCTTCGGTGACGTTGAGTTCGCGCGCCACTTGCGCCGAGATCCGCACCGCGAGGCCGTTGCCCCAGCGGGCCACCGGCAGGTCGAGAGCACCCATGTCTTTCTCCGATGTAGATTCGCGTATCTACAATGTACCACGATGCCTGGCGCTACTTGACGCCCCGCTGGGGTTGCGCAAGACGCGCCAGCAGGCCGGCCAGCCCCTGCGCCAATCGCTGCACCGTGGCGGGATCGGGCATGGGGATCGACAGCCGGCGTTCGCCCGTGCCGGCGTCGGTAGTGATGCGCAGCCCGCCGCCGTTCGCAGCCGCATCGGTACCGGGCGCGGCGATCGATTCGACCCAGCGCAAGCCGGCCTCCAGCAGCGGCGCCCAGGGGTCGGGTGCGGTCGTCGCGCTCGAGGCGGGTGCCTCGGCGCCTTCGTCGGCTGCGTCGACCGCGACCGCTGCGGCCAGCTCAGGCGCGGCAGATGGCGCGACGCTCGGCGCCGCCTCCTCCGCCACCCCCATCGCCCCCGTCACCTCGTGCACGCTCTCCATGAACTTCGACAAGCGCGTGCCGTTCATGAACACCGAGCTGTCGCCGCCGTCGAGCACGCCGGCGAAGAGCGACTTCTTGAACGCCAGCACACCCAGCATGCCCTGCTCGATGCTGCCTTGCGCGACGAAGTTGATCACCTGCACGCCGCGGCGCTGGCCCATGCGGTGCACGCGGCCGATGCGCTGCTCGAGCTTCGCCGGGTTCCAGGGCAGGTCCATGTTCACCACGGTGGCGGCGGCGTGCTGCAGGTTCAGCCCCACGCCGCCGGCGTCGGTGGACAGGAACAGCCGGCAGCCGGGGTCTTGCGTGAATCGATCGACCAGCGCGCCGCGTTTGTCGCTGGGCACGCCGCCGTGGAACAGCACATGCTCCCAACCACGCTCGCGCAGCCGGCGCGCGAGCACCTCGTGCGTGCCCAGCCACTGGCTGAACACCACGGCCTTCGCGTCGGGCTGCTCGAACAGCTCTTCGAGGATCGTCATCAGCTCGTCGGCCTTGTTGCCGAAATCGGTCTCGTGGTCGAGCAGCCAGGTGCTGTTGCACGACATGCGCATGTTTTGCAGCGCGCACTGCAGCCGGCGCTGGTCGGTGTCCGACAGGTAGCCGGTCTTGCGCCAGCGCGCCACGATGCGCGTCACGGTCTGGCCGTTTTCATCGTGGTGCAGGCGCTGCTCGGGCGTCATCGGCACGAAGAGCGTCTTGTCGACGCGTTCGGGCAACTGTGCCAGCACCTCGGCCTTGCGCCGGCGCAGCAAGATGGGGGCGAGCGTGGCGCCGATGCGGTCCAGGTGCTGGTAGCCGATCACACGCCCGGCGTCGTCCACCTGCTGGTGATCGTGCAACAGGCGCCAGGTCGGGCCCAGCCGGTGCTGGTCGACGAGCTGCACGATCGAGATCAGCTCTTCGAGCCGGTTCTCCAGCGGCGTGCCGGTGAGCACGATGGCGTAGGGGCTGGCGATGCGCTTGAGGGCGCGCGCTGCCACCGTGTTCCAGTTCTTCACGCGCTGCGCTTCGTCGATGATGAGCAACTCCGGTGCCCAGGCCTGGATCAGGTCTGCGTCGCGCACCAGCGTGTCGTAGCTGGTGATGCGGCAGAAGGTGTCTTCCAGGTACTGGCGCTGGCGCGCGGCGCGCAGGCCCTGCACCACTTGCGCGGCGCGCCCGGCAAAGCGCGCCAGCTCGCGCTGCCACTGCTGTTTCAGCGACGTCGGGCACACCACCAGCACGCGCTGCACGCCGAAGTGCCGGGCCAGCAGTTCGGCTGCAGCGATGGCCTGCGCCGTTTTGCCCAGACCCATCTCGTCGCCCAGCACCACGCGCCCGGCGCGTGCGGCGAACAGCGCGCCCTCCGCCTGGTAGCGGTACAAGCGCACCTTCAGCAGCTTGGCCAGTGCCGAATCGGCGGCACCTCTCGGATAAGCCTTGGCCAGCACCTGCTGGCGCCGTTCGGCGTCACGCGCCTGGGCCACGAAGGCCAGCGCGTGCTCGTCGACGCGCAGCTCGTGGCCGCTGCCGGCGGCCGCTTCGATGAAGGCGTCGAGCAGGCTCAGGCGCTCCCGAGGAAGCCGCCAGTCCGCGGCGGCGTCGAACAGGCGGCGCGCGCGCTCGATGAGCACCGCTGGGCACTCGGCGCCCGGACGGAAGCGCACCGTGCGCGGGCCGCCATGATGCAGATAGACCTCGCTGTAGGTTGGCCGGAAGCCGCGCTCCAGCGCCGCCTTGCCGCCGCGCTGCCTGGCCAGCCGGGCGAGCATGAACTCGACGTGTTTGCAGGTGCCCAGGTCGTTGGTGGCGAAGTCCAGGCAGTTGCACAGGTTGTCGCCCGCCTCGCCGCCGCGAATGGCCACGCGGTACTGCCCGCCGGTGGCAGCATTGCCGACACGAAAGTCCGAAAACACCGGTGCCTGTTTGGCATCGCCCAGGTTCTTCCACTCGAATGCCTGCTCGCGGCCGAACTGGCGCCGCAGCGCGCGCTGCCAGTCGTCGGCCGACATCCTGGGCGGCTTGCGCTGGCGCGACAGCCGCGCTTCGGCTGCCGGCTTGGCCTTGGCTCGGGGCTTGGGCTTCATCGTGCGATCCCGAGCGATTCCCACATGAATCCGAGCGAGACGGCAGGCCGGCCATCACGCTGCGCCATCTCGGCTTCGTTGCTCTCGTAGCTGCGCAGCAGGCCTTTGACACGCTCCAGCCCGGCCGGAGTGGCCATCGCCTGGCGCGGTGTCTGGTCGGCCAGCAGCGGGATCGGCTCGTCGGCCCAGCGGGCGTACATGCGATGCATCAGCTGCTCCATCGCCTTGGCCATGACCTCGGGGGGCAGCTTCGGTGCTGCTTCCGAGACGGCCGGCAGCGCCGATTGTTTCGAACTGCGCGGATCGGTGAACTCGCGCGTGAGGTGCCGCACGGCAGCACCGGCCAGGCCTTCGAACCACAGCCGGCCGGCATCGGCCAGCTGCTGCGTACGACAGAACAGCTCGATGCGTTCGGCGGACTTGCCCGGGTTGATCGAGACCAGCACTCGCAGCGCACCGTCGTCGCTTTCCACTTCGCGGTGCCACCCTGCCTGCGCGTCACCGGTCACATCGGGCTGTGCCGCCAGCGCATGCGCCAGTGCGGCGGTGTCGTGCACGCGGTAGTGGTCGGTGACGAGCAGGATCGGCTCGCCGGTGGAGGCGTCGATCATTCGCGGCAGCTCGGCCCGCACCAGGAACTGCCGCAACCAAGCGCGCGCAATCACCTGTCCGCCCGACTGCCCGGCAGCACGCAGCGCGTCGATCGCGCGTTGCTGCGTGAGCATCGTGAACGGATACGTCGCGCCCGAGAGTTCGAGGTGATTGCCGAGGTGCATCACCCGAGCGCCCAGCACCATGCCGGGCCTGGCGTTGCGGCTGCCGCTGCGCTCTTGCACCACCAGCGGCGGTGCCTCGGAGTCGAGCGCGTCGCACAGCGTCATGCCAACACCCGCGCGCACCTCGGTCACGGTGTACAGGCGCAGGGCGCGCTGGCCCAACTGCACCAGCCAGCGCCGCTGGCCATCCGACAGGCGCGCGCCTTCGGGGCCGGTGATGCACTCATTGATCGAGCGTTGCGCACCCTTGACCTGCATCTCGCCCTCGGCGAGCAGCCGTTCGGTGAGGTTGATCTGCAACGCCTCCAACGCTTCAGCATTCAGATCGGCCGTGTGGCGCGGCACGTCCTCGGGCCAGATGTCCTCCATCTGGCAATCAAGCGCCACACGGAATCCTTTGCGGTGCCGCTCATGGAGCCAGTCGATCGCCAGTTTGACGGCGCCCTCGTGGTCGTCGGCAGGCGCGAACATCGGGGCCACGAGCCGCGGCGACTCGTCTTCGCGCAGATGGCAGTTCTTGTACTTCTTGCCGCTGCCGCAGTGGCAGGGGTCGTTGCGACCGGGTTGGTTGGACATGGGGTGGCGGTGTCGGTTGGTCTGGAGTAGGGGGTCAGCTCGGATTTTCACCCCGCCCCGCTGTCGGTTCGCGGCGTCTGGGCGCAGTTGATCGCAGCGAGTTGGCCTTGCCCCTGCCGGTGCGGCACGATGCACCCCATCGACAACCCCGAGCCGCTGGAGGCCCACGATGAACCCGGTCAAAGATGTCCTGCAAGCCGTCACGATGCCGATCAAGGCGATCTTCGTCGTCGGCATCTGCTGGGTGGTCAACGCGATGACCTTCAGCGGCAAGTGGTGGGTCTGGTGGGTGGCGCTAGGCATGGGCATCGCCACGGTGATCGCGCTCGGCCGCGGGCTGCGCACGCTGCTGCTGGGCCTGTTCCTGTGGTGGGCCGGCCGCGCGCTGTACCGCCGCTACGGCCAGGTCGTGCGCGAACGTTTCGACGCCTGGGTGCAGCGCACCAATCCAAACTGGGGCCAGTTCGGCGACGTGGTGCGCGCGATGCAGCCGGGCGGGCCGGTGGTCGGCGACGTTCGTCATTGAGATGGATCCTCCCGAAGCGCCTTCGGTGCCTGCCCCCGGGGGGCGACGCCAGTGGCCCGGCGAAGCCGGTTCCACGGCGTCCGCTTGGTTGCGGCTGCGTCGAGGGTCGCGCGAAGCGCGGTGGAGCAACCGACAGGCAGCTCAAGCAGCCGCGGCCGCGCGTTTCAGCACCAGCGTCAGGATGTCGTAACTCGCCACCAGTTCGTCATCCTGATTCGTTACCTGCACGTCCCACGCGACGACGCCCTGCGCGGGCTGATCGCGCTTGCTCGGCCGGTCGATCTTGCGCTTGCAGGTGATCCGCGCGCGGATCGTGTCGCCGATGCCCACCGGCTTGACGAAGCGCAGCGTGTCGAGTCCATAGTTGGCCAGCACCGGGCCCGGCGCCGGCGAGACGAACAGGCCCGCCGCTGCCGAGAGTACGAAGTAGCCATGCGCGATGCGCTTGCCGAAGGCGCTGTCTTTCGCCGCGATCTCATCGAAGTGCATGTAGAAGTAGTCGCCCGAGATGCCACCGAAAGCGACGATGTCGGCCTCGCTGACGGTGCGGCGGTGCGTGAGCAGCGAGTCGCCGATCTGCAACTCGTCGAAGTGTTTGCGGAACGGGTGCAGCTCGCTCTCGTGGACCTTCGCGCCGCGGATGTATTCGCCCGTCACCGCGCTGAGCATCGTCGGCGAGCCCTGTACTGCGCAGCGTTGCAGGTAGTGCTTCACCGCGCGCAGGCCACCGAGTTCTTCGCCGCCGCCGGCGCGGCCCGGGCCGCCGTGCTTGAGCAGCGGCAGCGGCGAGCCATGGCCGGTGGATTCGGCGGCGGCTTCGCGGTCGAGTACGAGCAGCCGGCCGTGCAGCGCGGCCATCGCCGGGATGACTTTCGCAGCCGTGGCTGCGTCAGCCGTGACCAGCGTCGCCACCAGGCTGCCCTGTCCGCGTGCGGCGAGCGAGATCGCCTCGTCGATGTCGCCGTAGGGCAGCAGCGTGCTCACCGGGCCGAACGCTTCGACATCATGCGCCGCACTGTTCGCCGCATCGCGCGCGAGCAGCAGCGTCGGGCTGAAGAACGCGCCGTCGGCCACACCGTCGCCGCGCGGCGCGAAGCCGTTGGCTGCGCCGAAGATCAGCTCGGCCCCGCGAGTGAGTGCGGCCACGCGTTCGGCCACGTCGCGCTGCTGCGCCTTCGATGCCAGCGCACCCATCTTCACGCCCTCGATCGAAGGATCGCCGATCACCACTTTGGCGAGCCGATCGCGCATTGCCGTCGCCACCGCATCGACATGCTGCCGTGGCACCAGCGCACGGCGGATCGCGGTGCACTTCTGCCCGGCCTTCACGATCATCTCGCGCACCACCTCCTTGACGAAGAGATCGAACTCCTCGCTGCCCGGCGTGGCATCGGGCGCGAGGATGGCGCAGTTCAACGAATCGGCCTCGGCGTTGAACGGCACCGAGCGCGCGATCAGGTTCGGGTGTGCGCGCAGCTTGGCAGCGGTGTCCGTCGAGCCGGTGAAGTTGACGATGTCTTGCCCGTCGAGCCGATCCAGCAGGTCGCCGGTGCTGCCGATCACGAGTTGCAGGCTGCCTGCAGGCAACAGCCCCGACTCGTGCATCAGCCGCACGACGGCTTCTGTGAGAAAGCTCGTCGCGGTGGCGGGCTTGGCGATGCAAGGCATGCCGGCCAGGAAGCAGGGCGCGAACTTTTCCAGCAGACCCCAGATGGGGAAGTTGAAGGCGTTGATGTGCACCGCCACACCGCCGCGCGGCACCAGGATGTGCGTGCCGGCGAACGTGCCTTTCTTGCCCAGCGGCATCGCCGGGCCTTCGTGCACCCGGTTGCCCGAAGGCAGTTCGCCGGCGCCGACCCCTGCGTACGCGTACAGCGTGCCGGTGCCGCCTTCGATGTCGATCCAGCCGTCGTTGTGCGTGGCGCCGGTATGCGCCGAGATCGCGTAGAGCTGTTCTTTGCGCTCGTTGAGGAACGCGGCGAGCGCCTTCAGCCGCGCGGCGCGCTGCTGGAAATCCAGCGTCAGCAGCGCCGGGCCGCCGACGCGGTGCGCGTGGGCGAGCGCTTCGCCGAAGTCGAGCGCTTCAGCATGTGTGTGAAAAACTGTGCGGCCGTTGATGGCGCTGTTCAGCGCTGCCGCGGGGGATGCGCCGACCCAGCGGCCGGCGATCAGGCTTTGCAACGTGGCAGGGGAGGACAAGGCGCTTCTCCATGGTGGGGGCCCCGGGGGAAGCGCTCATCGTAGTCTGCAAGATGCGTGTTCGATCAGCCCTGCGCCGACGCCGATGCGGTGGTGGCCATCTCGGCATGCGGCGCGTCGTGCACGGCCAGCGTGTTGATCGAGAGCAGCATCGCCAGGGTCATCAGCGAGGCGAGGCTGATCGATGCGAGGCGGGAGGCGATGGTGGTGTTCATGGTGCGATCCTTCGGCGGCGGGTGAAGCGTGATGCGATGGTTGAATGATCGGCATCCGTGGCGCGCGCCGCCAGTGCACTGCGACGAGTTGCGGCTTCTCCGCGATGAGCGGCAAATGAATTGGATGGGCCGCGCGTGAAGATCAAAATCCGCGCATGAACGCCTCCCCTCCCACTCCCACGCTGCGCGAATACCAGCTGGCCGACGGCCTGCGCGCCCTGCGTGGCACCGTCTGGCTCACCGGCACGCAGGCGCTCGTGCGCCTGATGCTGATGCAGCGCGCGCTGGATGACGCTGCCGGGCTGAAGACGGCCGGTTTCGTCTCGGGCTACCGCGGCAGCCCGCTGGGCATGGTCGACCAGCAGATGTGGAAAGCGGCCAAGCTGCTCGATGCCGCGCAGGTGCAGTTCCTGCCCGCGATCAACGAAGACCTGGCCGCCACGGCCTGCCTGGGCACGCAGCGCGTCGCGCTCGACCCCAAGCGCACGCACGACGGTGTGTATGCGATGTGGTATGGCAAAGGCCCAGGCGTGGACCGCGCGGGCGATGCGCTGAAGCACGGCCATGTCTATGGCTCGAGCCCGCTCGGCGGTGTGCTCGCGGTGTGCGGCGACGACCATGGCTGCGTCTCGTCGTCGATGCCGCACCAGAGCGACGTGGCGCTGATGCACTACGGGCTGCCGGTGCTGCACCCGGCCAACGTCGCCGAGTACCTGGAGTTCGGCTTGTACGGCTGGGCGCTGTCGCGCTTCAGCGGCGCCTGGGTCGGTTTCAAGGCGATCAGCGAGGTCGTCGTGTCGGGCATGACGGTGGACCTGGACGCGATGCCGCTGGATTTCGGGCTGCCCGTCGACTTCGCGCCGTCACAGTCGCTGCACGTGCGATCGATCGACCTCCCCTCGCTGGCGCTCGAGGAGCGCGCGGCGATCAAGCTCGACGCGGTGCGCGCTTTCGCGCGAGTCAACAGCATCGACAAGCACATCGTCGCCAGCCCCCGCGCCACGCTGGGCATCGTCACGGTGGGCAAGGCGCACTACGACTTCATGGAAGTGCTGCGCCGGCTCGACCTGGACCCGAACGCGCTCGCTGCAGCCGGGGTGCGTGTCTACAAGGTCGGCCTGGTGTGGCCGATCGAGCCCACCCGCATCCACGAATTCGTGCAGGGTCTCGAAGAAGTGCTGGTCATCGAAGAGAAAGCGCCGATCGTCGAGCGGCAGATGAAGGAGCTGCTCTATGCGCTGCCCGATGGGCAACGGCCGCGCATCGCCGGCAAGAGCCGGCCCGAGGGCGCGCCGCTGCTGTCCTCGCTTGGCGAGCTGCGCCCGTCACGCATCATGCCGGTGCTGGCCGATTGGCTGGCGCGGCTGAACCCGGCGCTGGACCGGCGCGAACGCGTCGTCGACTTCACGATGCCCGCGCTGCTTTCCAACGAGGCCGATCAGGTCAAACGTCAACCGTACTTCTGCAGCGGCTGCCCGCACAACAGCAGTACCAGGGTGCCCGAAGGCAGCAGGGCGCTGGCCGGTATCGGCTGCCACTTCATGGCCAGCTGGATGGAGCGCAACACCGAGGGGCTGATCCAGATGGGCGCCGAGGGCGTCGACTGGGTCGCCGCGTCGCGCTTCACCAGCGAGCCGCATGTCTTCCAGAACCTCGGCGACGGCACCTACTTCCACAGCGGGCTGCTCGCCATCCGCCAGGCGGTGGCCGCGAACACGCGCATCACCTACAAGATCCTCTATAACGACGCGGTGGCGATGACCGGTGGCCAGCCGGTCGACGGCAAACTGTCGGTGCCCGAGATCGCCCGCCAGGTGCAGGCCGAAGGCGCCGTGCAGATCGCGATCGTCTCGGACGACATCGCGAAGTACGACGCGCAGCACGGCGAGTTCCCGAGCGGCACCACCTTCCATGACCGCGGCGAGATGGACCCGGTGCAGCGCCGCTTGCGCGAGGTCGAGGGCGTGACGCTGCTCATCTACGACCAGACCTGCGCCGCCGAGAAGCGCCGGCGTCGCAAGAAGGGTGCGATGGAGGATCCGAAGCGCCGCATCTTCATCAACCCGCAGGTCTGCGAGGGCTGCGGTGACTGCGGCGTGCAGAGCAACTGCCTGTCGATCGTGCCGCTGGACACCGACTGGGGCCGCAAGCGCGCCATCGAGCAGAGTTCATGCAACAAGGACTACTCCTGCGTGAACGGCTTCTGCCCGAGTTTCGTCAGCGTCGAAGGCGCGGTGTTGAAGAAGAAATCGGGCGCCATCGTGCAAGATGAATCGTTGGCGCGCGAGCTGGCGGCGATCGGCGCGCCGAAGCCGTGGCCCTGGACCGGCCCCTTCGACATGCTCGTCACCGGCGTCGGCGGCACCGGCGTGGTGACCGTAGGAGCCCTCGTCACGATGGCCGCGCACCTGGAAGGCAAACAGGCTTCGGTGCTCGACTTCATGGGCTTTGCGCAGAAGGGCGGCGCAGTGCTGTCGTTCGTGCGTGTGGCGCCGACGCTTGATCTCTTGAACCAGGTGCGCATCGACACGCAGCAGGCCGACATCCTGCTCGCTTGCGACATGGTGGTGGGCGCTTCGGCCGACGCGCTGGGCACCGTGAAACACGGCCGCACCGAGATCGTCGCCAATTCGCACCAGATCGCCACCGCGGCCTTCGTGCGCAACGCCGATGCCGTACTGCACGAAGATGCGCTGTTGGCGAAGATGCAACACGCGGCCGGCGACGAGCGGGTGCGCATGATCGACGCGCAATCGATCGCCGAGCGGTTTCTGGGCGACACGCTGCCGTCGAACATCGTCATGCTCGGCGCGGCCTGGCAAGCAGGGCTGGTGCCGGTGAGCCTGGCCGCGCTGGAGCGCGCGGTCGAGCTGAACGGCGTGGGCGTGCAGGCCAACCGTGGTGCGCTGGCCTTGGGCCGCCTGGCGCTGGCGGCACCCGCGGCGCTGGAGCGGCTGGCTGCGGCCCCCGCCCCGGCACCGCCCAGCGATTCACTCGACGGCGAACACGGCCTGATCGCGCGCCGGCGCGCCTTCCTCACCGCTTACCAGGACGCTGCCTACGCGAACCGCTACGAGGCCTTCGTGCGCAGGGTGCGTGAGGCCGAAGTGCCGCTGGGCGACACAGCGTTGCCGCTGACACGCGCCGTCGCCTTCAGCCTCGCCAAGCTGATGGCCATCAAGGACGAATACGAGGTCGCGCGGCTGCACACCAGCGCCGAGTTCGAGGCACAGTTGCGCGAGCAGTTCGAGAGCTGGGATCAACTCGCCTTCCATCTCGCGCCACCGGGCATCGCCAAGGCCGGCCCCGACGGCAAGCCGCGGAAGATTCGATTCGGGCCGTGGATGCAAACCGCGTTTGGCTTCCTCACCCGCTTCAAGAGCCTGCGTGGCACTGCGCTGGATGTCTTCGGCCGCAGCGACGAGCGGCGCCTGGAACGCGCGCTGATCGACGACTACCGCGCGCATATCGAAGCGCTGCTGCCCGCGCTGGACGCACAACGCCTGCCCACCGCACTGGCCATCGCGCGTGTGCCCGAGTCGATCCGCGGCTACGGGCATGTGAAGCTCGCGAACGTGGCGACGGCGCGGGCGCGCTGGCAGGCGTTGTGGGATCAGTGGGAGGGGCGTGCTGCGGCTGCGACCGAGCCAGCGGCGCAGCGAAGGGTGATCCCGGTGCGCGCGGCGTGAGCCCGCTCACGCCAGCGGATCGCGGACGTCCAGGAACGAGAACTTCCTGAAATCGCGGTCGTGCGTGTACAGCACGGTCACACCGTGCTGGCGCAGCAGCGCGGCCAGGTGGGCGTCGGGCACGAGGTTGCCCTTCGTGGGCACATCGTCGGTGAGTTCGCGGTAGTGCGACCAGAACGTCTCGCCTTCGGCCAGCACCCGAACATGCGCCAGTTCGAGCAAGGCCTCGACATTGCCGGCCGCCTCGCGGTGCGTCAGCGGCCGGCCGAAGATCGACGGGTGTGTGGCCATGCGCAAGTAGCCCATCAGCGTGGGCCAGCCGAAGCACATCAACTCGCGGCCGGCAACGCAGCGCTCGAGAAAGGCGCGCGCAGATGGGTGCTTTGCGCTGGCGCCGTCGGTGGCGTAGAGCAGCAGGTTGACGTCGATCGCGAAGCTCAACGCCGCGGCTCGTCCATCGCGTCGAGCATGGCGTCACGGTCCGACAGGTCGATGCGCGCATGCATCGTTCGGGTCGTCCAGGCGAACGGCGCCGGCTTGGCGGCGCGATGTCGCGTGTCGCGAAGCGCTTGCGCCAGCAGGTCGGAGATCATGCGGCCCAAGGGCTTGCCTTCGCGCTTCTGCAGTCGCTTCAAGTCGGCCAGGATCGGATCATCGATGTCGACGGTGGTTCGCATGATGCGTGATGCTAGTTAGCAAAGCATCTGATGTCAAAGGATGTCCGCATGGATGTCCGCATGCTGTCGTTCGCCACCGCCATCAGCCGCCTCGCCGGTCTTCGAGCGGGTAGGCCGGGTCGGTGTAGCCGGGTGTCGACGGATGGCCCGGTGCGACCAGCGAATCGACCAGCGCCTCGTCGGCATCGCTCAACTCGAACGTTGTGGCGCCCGCGTAGCCCTGCCACTGCGCGAGCGTGCGCGGCCCGGCGATCACCGCGCTCACCGAGCGGTGCGCCAATACCCAGGCGGTGGCGAACTGGGCCAGCGTCACGCCGCGCGATTCGGCATGCGCTTGCAAGCGCTGCGCGACTTCCAGCGACTCGGTGCGGAACTCGGTCTGCATCATGCGTTTGTCGTTGCGCCCCGCGCGCGTTTCGGCAGCAGGCGCCTCACCGGGCCGGTACTTGCCCGTCAGCACACCCCGCGCGATCGGGCTGTACGGCACCACGCCGATGCCGTGGTGGCGGCAGGCGGGCAGCACCTCGACCTCGGGCAAGCGGTTGAGCAGGTTGTAGTACGGCTGGCAGACGACCGGCGCCGCCATGCCGAGCTGCCGCGCGCCGTGAACGGTCTCGGCGATGCGCCAGCCGCGGAAGTTGGAGACGCCCCAGCAGCGGATCTTGCCGTCGCGCATCATCTGCTCCAGCGCCCGCAGCGGCTCTTCCAGATCCATTCCGTCATCGCGATGCAGGTAGTAGATGTCGAGGTGGCCGGTCTGCAGCCGTGCCAGGCTGCCCTCGATCGCGCGCATCATCCACTTGCGCGAGTGGCGCCGTTCGTTGGGCGCATCGCTCATCGCATTGCCGAGCTTGCTGGCCAGCACCCAGCGATGGCGGTCGGGCTTGATCAGTGTGCCGACCAGGGTCTCGGACGCGCCGGTCGTGTACACGTCGGCGGTGTCGATGAAGTTCACGCCGATCGCGCGGGCGTCGTCGACGATGCGCGCCGACTCGGCGGCGTCGGTGCGGTCGCCGAACATCATCGTGCCCAGGCACAGGCGCGAGACTTCGAGCGGGCTCTTGCCCAGCGTGCTGAACTTCATCGTCACACCGCCGCCGCGCTGGGCCGCTCGGCCATCCTGTCGCGCCACGCCGCCAGGTGCGCGAAGCCGGCGTCGGCGAGCCTCAGCTTCATCAGCCCGCGCGCGAACTCCACGGCGCAGAACGCGGTGATGTCGGCGATGGTGAAGCGTTCGCCGGCCATCCACGGCTGCTGCGCCAGGCGCGCATCGAAGCGCTGCGCGTTTTCGAGGCCGATCTCGCGCTGCCGCTCGGCGTAGTCGGGGAACTGCTTGCCTTCCAGCACCGCCAGGCCCGCGTGGCCGTGGCGGATCCACATCGCCAGCGGCGCCATCAGGTACAGCTCGGCCTGGCGGTCAGCCATCTCGATGAAGGCGCGTTCGCAGGCGTCTGCACCCATCAAGTTCGGCTCGGCGTGCTGGCCTTCGAGGTAGCTGCAGATGGCGCGTGTCTCCGACAACCAGCGCCCGTCATCCAGCTGCAGCACCGGCACACGCCCGAACGGGCTGCGGGCCAGGCTCTCCTGGCTGTGCTGCTGCTGTTCGTTGAGCAGGATGTTCTGCACTTCGATCCCGGTGATGCCCTTCTCGGCGATGAACATCAGCACGCGGCGCGGGTTCGGGGCGCGATGGGAGGAGATGAGTTTCATGGTGGCGACCTATTCGGCTTTGGCGCCCGAGTCTTTCACGACCTTGGCCCACTTGGTGATCTCGCGCGCCTGGAAGCCGGCCAGCTCTTCGGGCGTGGAGATCCACGGCTCCAGGCCAAGCGTCTTCAGCTTGTCGATCACGTCGGGCAGCTTGAAGATGCGCTGCATCTCGCTGTTGAGTTTGCTCACCACATCGCGCGGCGTGCCTGCGGGCGCGAACATCGCGAACCAGGTGGTGGCCTCGAAGCCGGGAACCGTCTCGGCCACCGTCGGCACGTCGGGCGCCGCCTGAGAACGCGCCGCGGTGGTCTGCGCCAGCGCGCGGATCTTGCCTTCACGCACCATCGGCAGCGCCGAGGGCATGTTGTCGAACATCAGCTGAATTTGGCCGCCGATCAGATCGGGGATCGCAAACTGGCGGCCCTTGTACGGCACATGCGTCATCTGCGTGCCGGTCAGCGACTTGAAGAGTTCACCCGAGACATGCACCGAGGTGCCGATGCCCGGCGAGCCGAACGAGAGTTTGTTCGGATTCGCTTTCATGTGCGCGATCAGTTCGGCCACGGTCCTGGCCGGCACGTCGTTGTTCACCACCAGCAGGTTCGGTGCGCTGGCCACATGCGCCACGGGCGTGAAGTCGCGCACCATGTCGTAGGGCATCTTGCTGTACAGCGCGCCGTTGATCGAATGCGTGCCCACCGTGCCCATCACGATCGTGTAGCCGTCGGCGGCGCTCTTGGCGACGAAGTCGGCTCCGATGTTGCCGCCGGCACCGGGCTTGTTGTCGACGACGATGGTCTGGCCGAGCTGCGACTTCTCGCTGACCAGCCGCGCCAGGATGTCGGGCGCGCCGCCGGGCGGGAAGGTCACCACCACCCGGATCGGCTTGTTCGGGTAGGGCTGCGCGAAAGCGACGGTGCCAGCAAGCAGCAGGGCCGCCGCAATCAAGGCTCGGATCATGGTGTCTCCAATCGATGGGGTGACGCCATCTTGCCCGAAAGACGCGGCGCTTCAGGTCATCGCCGGCGGCCAGGCATGCGCCTCGCCCTGGCACGAGCGGCACCAGGCGTACAACGCGTCGTAGACCACCAGGCCCTGCGCGAGCATCGCGTGGTCGTCGGCATGGGTGTGTGACAGGCCGAGTGAGATCGCATACAGCCCGGCTGATTGCGGCGCCAGGTCCAGCCGCGAGGTGTCGGCGCCGCGCACGATGGTCGCCAGCTGCAGCAGCGCCGGGTCGCTGAGCTGGTACTTGCCGATGAACGCGTCGAAGCTGCACAGTTCGCCAACATGAGTGAAGTCGACGCCGGGAATGTCGTAGGGTACGGCGCCGCTTTCGGCGGCGATGCGCAACACCGCGTCCGCCGGCACGTAGAGGAATTCGGCTTGCGGGTCGATGAAGCGAAGCAGCAGCCACGGGCATGCGATGCGGTCGATCTTTGGGCGTTCGCGCGTGATCCATTTCATGAGCATCTCCTTCCAGGGGTTGCGGGCAGTGGGGCTCGATCACTGCGTCGTTGCGCCTGCATATCGGCGGCGCAGAAATTGGTACAGCGCCAGCAAGCCCGTGGCCTCACCGCCTTCGGGCCGTCCCGGGCGCGCCAAGCCGTTCATGCCCATCACGTCCAGGTGGGCCCAGCGCTGTTCGCGCGGCACGAACTCGGCAAGGAACAGCGTGGCCACGATAGCGTCGGCGAACAGCCCTTTGGCAACGTTGCTCAAGTCGGCCAGCGGCGTGTCCAGGCGCCGCCGGTAGGCACGCCAGATCGGCAGCCGCCACAGCGCATCGCCGACGTCGAAGCCGCAGCGCACCAGTCCTTCGGCGACGGCGTCGTCGTCGCTGAAGACCGCCTGCAGTTCGGAGCCCAAGGTGGCCTTGGCCGAGCCGGTGAGCGTGGCGACATCGATCAACAGGTCGGGCCGCTCGCGGCAGGCTTCGCTCAATGCGTCGCACAGCACCAACCGCCCTTCGGCGTCGGTGAAACCGATTTCCACCGTCTTGCCTGAGCCTGTGCGCACGATGTCGCGCGGTCGCATGGCGTTGCCCGAAATGGCGTTGTCGGCGGCGGCCAGCAGCACTCGCAGCCGCACCGGCGTGGCGCTGTCCATCAGCGCTTGCGCCAACGCCAGCACGATGGCCGCACCTCCCATGTCTTTTTTCATCTCGAACATGCCGTCGTGGTTCTTGATGTCCAGCCCACCGGTGTCGAAGCACACGCCTTTGCCGACCAGCGTCAGCCGGCGTGCCTGCGGATCACCCCAGCGCAGATCGATCAGCGTTGCCGCACGGGGGCTGGCACGGCCCACCAGGTGCAGGCACGGGAAGCCGCGGGCGAGCAGTGCATCACCTCGAGTGAGCTCCACTTGCGCACCGAAGCGGTCGCCGACGGTCTGCGCGGCATGGGCGAGTTCGGTCGGGCCCATGTCTTCGGCCGGGGTGTTGATGAGGTCGCGCGCCAGGTACATCGCGCGCGCGACGCGGTCGGCTTCATCGGCGTCAGCGCGGGGCGGCAGCACCAGCCGTGCCGGCGCACGGCGTGGTGCCTTGTAGCGCTCGAACTGGTAGGCTCCCAGCGCCCAGCCCAGCGCGGCGGGCGTGTTCGCCGCCCTGTCCTGTAATGCGTAGCGGCCTTCGGGCAAGGCCATCGGCAGGGCGCCCAAGGCCCAGGTCGGTTCACCATCGCTCGGGCTCGCCAGCACCGCCACTGCAGCGCCGTCTGGCGCGGGCAGGAGGCTGAAAGTGCCGGCGTCGCCGCGGTATCCGCCGGCGGCCAACCAAGGCGCGTGTTGCGCGTGCTGCGCAAGCCAGTCCGCTTGTTCAGCGCGATGGACCAGGTGCAAGGCAATCGCGCCCCGCGGATCGTTACTGAAGCACTGCAACATCGGATCGCTCCTGTGGGTCGCCCAGGTTCACCGGCAAGCCGATGTGGCGCGCTTGCGCGAGCTCGAAGACGCGCACGGCGCTCGCTACATCCTGGGCGGCGACACCGGTGGAATCGAAGACCCAGATCTGTTCGGCGCTGGTGCGGCCGGGCTTGCTGCCCAGCACCAGCTCGCTGAGTTCCGCATGCACTTGCTCGGCGCGCATCGCGCCGGCCTCGACGGCGTGGTGCAGGTCGCCCATCTGAAGACATTGCCGAAGGCTGTCGACGACGACACGGCTGGCGGCCGCCAAGGCCGGTTCGATCTCGCTCTTGCTCGGGTTGTCGGCGCCCACGGCGGCGATGAAACAACCTGGCGGGATATGCCCGGGCCCGAGGAAGGGTGTGCGAGACGGCGTGCAGGTGACGATGACATCGCTGAGACGCGTGGCGTCGGCCAACCGCGGCGCGACGGCGACCTGCAGGCCCTGGCGCGAGGCGAGCTCGACATGCAGCCGCTGTGCCGCCGCGGGATTCTGGTCGTGCAGCCAGACCTGGCGCAGCGGCAACACCTGCAGCAAGGCTTCGAGCTGCGGCAGAGCCTGTGCGCCGCAGCCGCACAGCGTCAGAACGCGGGCATCGGTGCGCGCCAGGTGGCTCGCGGCCAGCGCCGTGGCAGCCGCGGTGCGGCGCAGCGTGAGCTCGACCGAATCCAGCACCGCCAGCAGCGCGCCGTCATCGGCGTCCATGAGCAGCATCGCGCCCCGAATCGTCGGCAGGCCGTGGCGCTGCGGATTGCCCGGCAGGTTGGCGTTGAACTTCAGCGCGACGCAAGTACGTGAGCCCTGTAACGACGCCGCTTTGGCGTGAAAACTGCCGTGCTCGCCCTCGAGGTGCATTGGCATCGGCATCACCACCCGCCCTTCGCCCAGCGCAGCAAAGCCTCGCCGCACGGCATCCAGCCAGTCCGCGGGCGACATCAGCTGACGGATGTGTTGCCGCGTCAACACCAGGGTGGCGCTCATCACACATCGCCCTTGGGCTGCAGCGGCCGCCCCGCAGCCTGCCAGCCGTCGATGCCGCCGACGAGGTAGCGTGCGTTCAGGCCGGCGGCGCGCAATCGCAACGCGGTGGCGCGGCCGACTTCATGGCCGAAGACGCAATACACGATGAGCTCGGCGTCACGCGGCAACTCGGCCGCCCATGCCGTTACCGCTGCGGGGTCACGCCAGGCCGCACCGGGAATCATCGTCTTGGCCTCTTCGAAGGCACCGGCGCGGCGCACATCCAGCACGGTGCTGCGCGGCACAGCGTCGGCAGCGGCGGCGAAGGGCTCGCTGGCGGCATGCACCGCGGCCTGGTAACGCGCATAGACGCCGGCCCAATCGATGTTCTGCATGAACGCATCGATGTATGCGCCGGCGGCGGCGCCGTAGTCCAGGTGATAGGCGTGTTCGTACATGTCCAGCGCCAGCAGCGGCACGGCGCCGGCCGGGGCATGGGTGTGGTCGGCGCACCAGGCGTTGACCAGCGAGCCGTCGCGCGGCATGAAACACAACAGCACCCAGCCCGAGCCACCGGCGAGCGCTCGGCCCATGGCCGTGAACTCCTCGCGCCAGCGCTCGACGCTGCCGAAGTTGGCCGCCAGGGCCATCGCCCAGGGCGGCTGCAAGGTCTGCCCGTCGCCGCCCAGGCTGGCGAAGTACAGCTCATGCAGCACCATCGAGTTGTTCGCAATCAGCTCTTCGCGCTTCAGCCCGTTGAGCTGGAAGCCCGCTGCGGTGGCCATGGGCAATGCAGCGAGTTGGGTGCGGAGGGCGTTGAGCCGCTTCACCGCGCCGCTGTAGTTGTTCCGGTGGTGGCTCGAGACCAGCTTCTCCGACAAGCCACGCAGTTCGCGCGCATCGAAGGGCAGGGGGTGGATGAGGGCGTCCATGGGGTCTCCATTCAACGAAGCGAGGGAACGAGCAACGTGACTGCCACGCCCAGCGCAGCGCAGGCGCCCAGAAGCGGTATCACACCGACCTTGAAGCGGAACAGCGCCAGTGCTGCCGCGAGCGTGATGAGGGCCGAGACGGCGTCGAAGCGTCCGTTGAAGCCCTCCGGCCACCACACGTGGTAAGCGAAGAAGAGCGCGAGATTCAGGATCACGCCGACCACCGCCGCGGTGATCGCGGTCAGCGGCGCGGTGAAGCCCAGGCGGCCATGCGTCGCCTCGACCAGCGGCCCGCCGGCGAGGATGAAGGCGAACGAGGGCAGGAAAGTGACGATGGTCACCAGCGTGGCCGCCAGCGCGGCGCCGAGGAACAGCGACTCGGGCCCGAGCACCGCCTGCTGCCAGCCGCCGACGAAGCCGACGAACGCCACCACCATGATCAGCGGCCCGGGCGTGGTCTCGCCCAGCGCCAGGCCATCGATCATCTGCGTGGCGCTGAGCCATTGGTGCTGCTCCACCGCGCCCTGAAAGACATAAGGCAGCACGGCATAGGCACCCCCGAAGGTGAGCAGCGCCGCTTTCGTGAAGAACCAGCCCATCTGCGCCAGCGTGCCCTGCCAGCCGAACTGGGCCACGACCATCACCATCACGGCCAGCCACAGGGCCGCACCGATGGCGAGCACGCGAAACAGACCCAGCCGCGAGAAGCGCGCGTGCGCCGGCGTCGGGGTCTCATCGTCGATCAGCGCGGGCCCGTAACCCGCCTTCGCCGCACCGTGACCGCCGCCGGTCTGGAACACCGCCGGCCAGCGCCGCGAGCCCAGCCAGCCGATCGCCGCGGCAGCGGCGACGATGGCCGGGAACGGCGTGTCGAAGACGAAGATGGCGACGAAAGCCGCCGCGGCGATGCCCCACATCCAGCCGTTCTTCAGCGCCCGTGTGCCGATGCGGTGCGCCGCGTGCAGCACCAGCGCCGTCACCGCAGGCTTGATGCCGTAGAAGATGCCCGCCACCAGCGGCTGCTGGCCGAACGCGAGGTAGATCCAGCTCAAGGCGATCAGGATGAACAGCGATGGCAGCACGAACAGCGCACCCGCGGCAATGCCGCCCCACGTGCGGTGCATCAGCCAGCCGATGTAGGTGGCCAGCTGCTGCGCCTCGGGGCCGGGCAGCAGCATGCAGTAGTTCAGCGCGTGCAGAAAACGCTGCTCGCTGATCCAGCGCCGCCTTTCGACGAGTTCGCTGTGCATGATCGCGATCTGACCGGCCGGCCCGCCGAAGCTGATGAAGCCGAGCTTGAGCCAGAAGCGAAACGCTTCGCCGAAGCTGACGGACGTGGGGGCAACAGGGGTCATGTCGGGGTGCTGAAAGCGGCGAACAGGCCATCGAACACACCACCGGCGGCTTTCACCAGGGCGTCGTCATCGGCGATCGATTCGCGCAAGCCCTGCAGCACCTGCTCGATGCCGGCCGCCTCGGCGGGCATCACACCGCCGGCGTCCAGTGCATGCACGATCACGCCCAGGCGCAACAGCGCCGCGGTTTCGAGGCCGAAGCTGGCCAGCAGCGTCTCGAAGCTCACGCGCGCGCCGACGTGGCTGAAACGCGCGCCGTCGTGGTCGAAGCCCAGCGCCTGCTTGGGCGCTTTCTGGCCCTCGGCCAGCCAAAGGAACTTCGCCTTGCGGTCGATGAAGCGGCGGATCAGCCAGGCGCAGGCCAGACGATCGACCCAGGGCCGCGCGCGGGTGGCCCACAGGCGGCACTGGAAGTCCTTGCGGTCCAGTCTTTCGATCGCTGCTGAACGGGCCGTTCGCGGTTCGCCGGGCGCGCTGGCAGCGGCCACCTCGGCCTCCAGCGACTCGATCGCCAGACGCGCCTGCTCTTGTGGCCGGCCGGGAAAGTGATCGATCGTCACGAGCTGCTCGAACTGGCGGCGCAGCGCGCGCACCTGACGCGTGGCATCGCCGGAGCCCCGGGTGGCGTGCAGGGTCTGGATCAGCGCGGCGAATTCGTCGCTGCGATCGAACTGCGCGGCCAACGAGCCGTGGTCATCCTCGACCTTCAGCAGCTGCGCGCTGCCGTCATGGGCGAGCACGTCGGCGGCGATGTCGGCCAGCCGCTGGGCGTGCGGCTCGCCCTCGGGCAGCACGTAGACACCGTCGCGCAGCACCGCGGCGCCGCTGGCCTTCAGCGTGCGCCAGGCGCGCATGCGTGCCGTGGCGTTGGCTGTGGGCAGCGAGAGCACGAGCAAAGCGAAGCGCATTTTGGTAGAGTAATCTACAAAGCTGTAGATAGCAAGACAAATTCTTGCGGACGGGATCGGCACGCTCCTAGACTCCGCGCCATGCGTCTGCACCGGTTGATTCCCGTCGTCCTCGTGTCGCTGTTGTTGTTCGGCTGTGCCGCGCCGCCCAGGGTCGACCTGCGCGCCGTGCCCGCCACGCATCCGGCCAGCGCCTTGCCCGAAGGCTGGCAGCACGGTGCGTTCATGGAAATCTTCGTGCGCGCCTACCAGGACAGCGATGGCGACGGCGTCGGCGACCTGCCTGGCCTGACCTCGCGGCTGGACTATCTGAAAGAGCTCGGCATCCGCGGCCTCTGGCTGATGCCGATCACGAAGAGCGCCGACCGGGACCACGGCTACGCCACCACCGACTTCCGCGCCATCGAGCCGCAGTACGGCAGCTTGGCCGATTTCGACGAGCTGCTGCGCCAGGCCCATGCACGCGGCATCGGCGTGATCGTCGACTACGTCATCAACCACGCCGCGGCCGAGCACCCGGCCTTCGTTTCGGCACGCCAGGCGCAGAGCGCACCCTATCGCGACTGGTTCGTGTGGTCCGAGCGCGCCCCGCCGGGCTGGGATATCTGGGGCAAGTACCCCTGGTACCACACGGCGGCGCGGCCGTGGAGCTGGAAGGGCGAGGTCAAGGACATGCCGCGTGCCGCCCCCGACGCCGAAGGCTTCTACTTCGGCACCTTCGGCCCGCACATGCCCGACTTCGACCTGCGCAACCCGGCGGTGCTGCGCTACCACTTCGACAGCTTGCGCTTCTGGCTCGAGCGTGGCCTGGACGGCTACCGGCTCGACGCCGTGCCGCATATGGTGGAGAACAGCGCGAAGGACTGGAACGACCAGCCCGAAAGCCGGCGCCTCACCAAGCAGCTGCAAGACCTGATCAAGGCCTACCCGCGCCGCTGGGTGGTGTGCGAGGCCACCGCCGAGCCGGCGGTCTACGCCAGCGCGGACGTGTGCGGCGCCGGCTTCGCCTTCGGCTACGTGCACCACTTCGTCGAGGCAGCGCGTGGCAGGGCCGAGTCGGTGCGAAAAGTGGCTGAGTACTTCCTGACAGCGCCGCACACGCTGGCCACCTTCGTCTCGAACCACGACATCTTCGCGGGCAGGCGGCTGTGGGACCAGCTCGACGGTGATGTCAAACGTTACAAGCTCGCGGCGGCCGGCTACCTGTTGCAGCCGGGTACGCCGTTCGTCTACTACGGCGAGGAAATCGGCCTGCCCGGTGCGCCCGGACTGCTGGGCGACCAGCCGCTGCGCGCCCCGATGAGCTGGAGCGCCGATGCGGCGACCGCCGGCTTCACGAGCGGCACGCCCTTCCGCCCGATCGCGCCGCGCGTGGCGACGAACAACGCTGCCGCGCAGAGCGCCGATGCGGACTCGATCCACGCTTTCTACAAGGCGATGATCGGTCTGCGCAACCGCCACCCGTCGATCGCGCGCGGCAGCTACGAGGCAGCGAACGCACAGGGTCTCGTGGCCACGTGGCAGCGTCGCTTCGGAGCCGATCACACGGTGGCGGTGATCAACTACGGCGGGCAGTCGGCCAGCGTCGAGCTGTCGCCGCTGCCGCCCGGGTCGCAGCTGATGGCGGCTTACCCCGCCTCGGAAAGCGCCGTCGCCGCCGATTCGCAGGGCCGTGTCTCACTGACGATGGCGCCGCAGTCGGTGCGGATCTATGTCTTGGCCCGCGATTGAAGCGAAACGCTGATGCAGCGGATCACCGGCGCCGCGGGCCGGTGGCTGGCTGGTCATGCTCGCCGACGGCGGCAAGCTGCTGCGCGTGGAGCGCTGACCCGCCGACGGTCCGCTATGCCCGCGGCAACCGCAGGCTGACCTCGGTACCCACGCCGAGCGTGCTGGTCACTGCCAACGATCCGCCGTGCAGCTCGGCAATACGCTTGACGATGGCCAAGCCCAGGCCCTTGCCGCCTTCGCTGCCCGCCCGCGCGGTGCCGCTGCGGCTTTGATAGAAGCGGTCGAACAAGCGCGGCAACTCGTCGGCCGCGATGCCGCAGCCGCTGTCGGCGACATGCACCACCGAGGCACTGTCTTCGATGCCGCTGCGCACGACGATGCTCCCGCCGGCCGGCGTGAATCTCAGCGCGTTGTCGAGCACGTTGGCGATCGCGCGCTCGAACAGCTCCACGTCGATCGACGCCATCGGCCGCAGCTCGCCGATGGGCTCGTGCTTCAGCGCCACGCTCCGTTGCGCGGCGCGCTCGGCGAAGCGCAGCACGATGTCGTCGAGCACTTCGCCCACGTCCATCAACATCGCGTCGAGCCGGAAGCTCGGCTCGTCCAGCAGCGCCAGGTCGCCGAGCGAGCGCACCAGGGCAGCAGCCTGCTGCGTGTTGCGCAGCGCCACGTCGACGAGGGCGCGGTCGGTGTTGTCGTGCATCCGCTGCTGCAAGGTCTCCAGCGCGGCCGCCGTGGCGGTGAGCGGCGAGCGCAGGTCATGGGAGAGGTTGCTCACGCCTTCGCGGCGGAAGCGGTCGAGTTCGAGCTGCTTCGTCCATTGCTGGCGCAGCGTGGCCATCAGGCGGTGAAAGCCGTGCTGCAAGCGGCTGAACTCGTCGTCGCGCAGCGCCGGGGTGGGCAGCGGGGCCCGTGCATCGAAGCCGTCGCGCGCCGCGGCAGCCACTTCGTCGCTGAGCAGGCGCAGCGGCTTGGTGATGGTCACCACCAGCCACAGCGCGGCCAGCGTGGCCAGCACGACGACGCCCAGCACGGCCGTCAACGCCGGCCCGGCCAACGCCGAGCGGAACAGCTCGAAGCGCCCGCCCGACAAACCCGCGAGACCCGCCAGCGGCTCGGGCTGAACCACGACGTAAAGATAGCCGCCGCGCGCGGCGTCGGGGCGGATCTCGGTGCGGCGCAGCGCGCGCGCGCCGATCACGGTGTCGGTCTTCATGTGCTCAGGGTCGTCGCCCATCACATAAGGCGCGCGGCGGCGCTGCACCGCGGCGTCCACCGCCTGCATCACCGGCGCGAGCGCGACCTTGAAGCCGGGCGCAAGCGGCATGCGGCCGCTGCTGGCCAGCACCTGGCCGTCGGCAGCGAGCAGGTACAACTGCGTGTCGGGCTCGAACAGCAACAAGCTGCGCAGCCAGGGAACGAAGGTCTCGGGGTGGCGCTCGTGCAGCTCGAGGATGTCGGCGTGGTTCGCCAGCACCCGGTCGAGGAAGGCGTTGGCGCGGTCGTAGCAGCGCTCGTGTTCCAGGCGTTGGAAGGCGACGGCGACGGTGGCGATCACGCCGATCGCCGTGAGCAGTCCGGTCAGGAAGACAACGAGCGCCAGGCGTGAGCGGACCGTCATGCCGGGTCGCGCATCTTGTACCCGGCGCCGCGCACGGTGAGGATCACTCGCGGCGCCATCGGGTCGGCTTCGACCTTGGCGCGCAGCCGGTTGATGTGCGTCGTCACCGTGTGTTCGTAGCCCTCGTGGTGATAGCCCCACACGGCGTCGAGCAACTGGCCGCGTGAGAACACGCGCCCCGGGTGCTTGGCAAAGTGCAGCAGCAGATCGAACTCGAGCGCCGTGAATTCAAGTGTCTGGCCGCGCACGCGCACCTCGCGCCGCGCCGGCAGGATCTCGATCTCGCCGTTGCGCAACACCTCGGCGGCCGAGGCCTGCGGCGCGGCGCGCTGCCGGTCGGCGCGGCGCAGCAGCGCTTTCACGCGCGCCAGCAGCTCGGCCATCGAGAACGGCTTGGTCAGGTAGTCGTCAGCGCCCAGTTCGAGCCCGAGCACACGGTCGAGTTCGGTGGACTTCGCGGTGAGCAGCAGGATCGGTGTGTGGCGGCCGCGAGCGCGCAGCGCCTTGCAGACCTCCAGCCCGTCCAGCCCCGGCATCATCAGGTCGAGCACGAGCAGGTCGCTCGCCGCCTCGGCTTGGCTGGCCAGCGCTGCGCTGCCGTCGGCCACCGCCTGCACCTCGTAGCCGGCGCCTTGCAGGTTCATCACGATCAGGTCGCGGATGTCGGCCTGGTCTTCGGCTACGAGGAGGCGGTGCGGCATGGGGGACATCACCTTGGGTCGCACTCGCGGGGCGCTTCTGACGCGGCGTGCGCCGAAGATGTTATCTGCCTGTGATCTTCGGTGAGGCGGCTGCGAGATGGCGCAGGCACAGTGCCGCCATCGCCACCGGGATCCTCACCATGCAACTCGCCACCGCTGCTTCGACCGTCTCTCCTGCCAGCCTCGGCTGGCTCGACCTGGCCGCGCACCGCGAGTACCTCGTTCGCTACGCCGAGCGCCGCCTGCTCGACCCGGCGCTGGCCGAAGACCTGGTGCACGATGTGTTCGAGGTGGTGGTCAGCGGTCGCGCCGCTTTCGCCGGTCGCTCGGCGCTGCGCAGCTGGCTGGTGGGCATCTTGAAGCACAAGATCGTCGACCTGATCCGCGACCGCAGCTGGTTCCAGAGCCTGGATGCGATGACCGGGGACGACAGCGAGCCGGAGTGGGAACCGGCGTGCACCTTGCCCGGACCGCCGGAGCTGGCCGAACAGCGCGAGCGCCTCGCGCACACGCTGCGTGGCATCGCCGCCTTGCCCGAGCCTTTGCGTCGTGTGATGGAGTTGCGCGTGCTGGAAGATGCCGACACCGAGGTGGTCTGCGAGGCGCTTTCGATCAGCGCGGAAAATCTGTTCGTTCGGCTGCACCGGGCGCGCAAACAGCTGCTGAGCTGATCGTCACGCCCAGCGGTCTTGCGCGCTTTGCCAGCACGAGCAGGTCGCGGTCTTGGGTCAGCAGGGTGGCCGGACGCAGGTGGAACGCCAGATCGATGAAGATCTGGTCGTCGGCGTCGCGGCAGACGAGGCGCGGTGAGCCGGTGACGGCCTGAGCGGGAACGAGTGTCGTCAGATCGTCGAAGACAGTGAGTATGCGCTCACAGTCCGGTGAATATCGATGCAGCGAGGGCCGCACGATCACTCGAAGCAGCTCGGTGCGCATCGGGCCGGTCGCGAACCAACGTGCCATTCGCTGTTCGAGGGCATCGAAAACCGGCCGCAGGCGCGGCTCTTGAAAGAGCAGCAGATCCAGCGCAGTGTTGGTATCGACCACCAGCCGCAGCGGCTCTTCGCCTGGCCTTCCCATGCTTGAATTGCCTCGTTCGCTTTCCTGAATATAATGGAAGGCTTTTCGGCGAGCGGGCAACTCCGTTCCTCGATCGAACGCGATTTCAGCGTAACTTCAAACGGACAAGCGTCAATGCCCACCATCAACCAGCTCGTGCGCCAGGGGCGCGCGGTCGAGGCGATCAAGAGCAAATCGCCTGCGATGCAGAACTGCCCGCAACGGCGTGGGGTCTGCACCCGGGTCTATACCACCACGCCGAAGAAGCCGAACTCGGCGCTGCGCAAGGTCGCCAAGGTGCGCCTGACCAACGGTTTCGAGGTCATCTCCTACATCGGCGGCGAAGGCCACAACCTGCAAGAGCACAGCGTCGTGCTGGTGCGCGGCGGCCGCGTGAAGGATCTGCCGGGCGTGCGCTACCACATCGTGCGCGGCTCGCTGGACCTGCAAGGCGTCAAAGATCGCAAGCAGTCGCGGTCGAAGTACGGCGCGAAGCGTCCAAAGAAGGCCTGACGGCCTTCGTGTCCGAAGAAGGCGCAACGCTGCGCCAACAGGAAAGCCGGCCTGAAGGCCGGCCAAGCGTCGGGTTCAATGCTCGAACCCAGTAAGTGAAGAGCCCTGATGGCCCTTCGCGGCGCGGCGAAAGCCCCGCCAACTGAAACCGAAGAAGGAAGACTCCCATGCCACGTCGTCGCGAAGTACCCAAGCGCGAGATCCTCCCCGACCCGAAGTTCGGCTCGGTCGATTTGTCCAAGTTCATGAACGTGATCATGGAGTCGGGCAAGAAAGCGGT
>JANNQO010000164.1:0-8816 GCA_031400795.1 Rubrivivax sp.
GGCATCCCGGCCGACCATTCGGTGCGCCACGGCTTGGCCAACATCGAGTTCCTGCGCATGATGGCCTGTGGTGGGGCGAGCAGCTGAGTTCGCTGCGTGGCCGGGCTCACAAGCCGAGGTAGGCTTTCTTCAGCTCCGGACTGGCGAGCAGTTCCTCAGGCGTACCCGTGAAGCGCAGCGAGCCGTTTTCCATCACGTACGCGCGGTCGGCAATCGCCAGCGACTGGCCGACGTTTTGCTCCACCAGCAACACCGCACGCTCGGCACTGCGCAGCTTTCCGATCAGCACGAAGAGTTCTTCGACGAGCAGCGGGCTCAGGCCGAGCGATGGTTCGTCGAGGATCACGAGCAGCGGCTCGGCCATCATCGCGCGGCCGAGTGCGAGCATCTGCTGCTCGCCGCCGCTCATCGTGCCGGCAAGCTGCGTGCGGCGTTGCGCCAACAGCGGGAAGGTACCGAACACCGCGTCGAGGTTGGCCGCGCGCCGTTCGCGTGCGCGGGCGAAGGAGCCCAGCGCGAGGTTTTCCAGCACCGACAGGTTGGGGAATATTTTGCGCCCCTCGGGCACCTGGATCAGCCCGGCCTGCACGATGCGCCGGTAGTGCCAGGCGCTGATGTCCACGCCGTCGAAGTCGATGCGGCCGCTCCACGCCGGCAGCAGCCCGCAGATGCGGTGGTTCAGCGTCGTCTTGCCCGCGCCGTTGCTGCCCAGCAGCGCGACGATCTCGCCGCGGTGCACCCGCAGGCTCACGCCGCGCAGCACTTCGATGCGGCCGTGGCCGGCGTGCAGGCCGGTGATGTCGAGCAAGGCGCTCACGTCGAGGCTTCCTGCCGCAGCCGCGCCGCGGTGCCATGGCCGAGGTAGGCCTCGATGACGCGCTCGTTGCGTGTCACCTGCTCGGGCGTGCCGTCGGCGATCAATTGCCCCTGCGACAGCACCCAGACCTGCTGAGCGAGGTGCATCACCGCCTGCATCACGTGCTCGATCATCAGCACGGTGATGCCATCCGCCACGATGCCGCGCACGACCGGGATCATCTCGGCCACCTCCTGAGGGTTCAGGCCGGCGAGCACTTCGTCGAGCAGCAGCAGCTTGGGTTCTGTCGCCAGTGCGCGTGCAAGCTCCAGCCGCTTGCGGCCAGCCACCGTGAGCTCGCCCGCGGGCTTGTCGAGCTGTGCGCTCAGGCCGACACGTTCGGCCACCGTGTCGGCCGCCGCCAGCGCCGCGGCACGGCGCGGCTCGTGCAAGTGCGCGCCCACCGCGATGTTCTCGCGCACGGTTTGCTGCGCGAAGGGCTGCACGATCTGGAAGGTGCGCGTGAGGCCGTCGCGGGCGTTGAGGTGCGGCGCGCGGCCGGTGATGTCGGCGCCGTCGAAGACCACGCGGCCGGCGTCTGGTTTCAGGAAACCCGACAGCAACGCGAAGAGCGTCGTCTTGCCCGCGCCGTTCGGTCCGATCAATGCGCTGAGCGAACCGCGCGGCACCGCCAGGCTCACATCCCGCACCGCACGCAGGCCGCCGAAGGCGATCGACAAGCCGTGCAGCTCGAGCAGCGCGGCGGTCATTGAGCCCTCTTGGCGCTGCGCGCCGCCCCGCCGAGGGGGAGCGAGCGCCTTGGGAGCGGCCCAGCGGCGCTCACCGCCGGCCCCGCCAACGCTCGCGAACATCCTGCCCGATGCCGGCCACGCCCCGCGGCAGGAACATCACGATCAGCACCAGCACCACGCCGTAGATCACCAGATTGAGCCCGGGCAACTGCCCGAACAAGTTGCGGGTGGCCTCGCCGAGCGTGTGCAGCAGCGCCGCGCCGAGCAGCGGCCCCCACAGCGTTCCCATGCCGCCGACGATCGCGCCGACCAGCGCTTCCACCGAGGTGTGCGGGCCGAACGCCAGTGCGGGGTCGATGTACTGGAAGACCTGCACGTAGAACGCGCCGCCGCCACCCATGAAGGCACCTGACAGCACCATCGCACCGAGCTTGGTGCGAAAGACGTCCACGCCCACCGCGCGCGCCGCGTCTTCGTTGTCGCGCAGGGCCTGCAGCCGCGCACCGAAGCGCGAATGGCGCAGCCAGGCGGTGGCGAGAAAGGCCAGCATCACCAGCACGAGCACCAGGACGATGGCCCCGCGCCGCGAGCCGAACTGCAGATGTGACGGGCCCTCCTGCAGCGGCAGCATCATGCCCACGCCGCCGCCGGTGAACCCCACCGACACGGCGAGGATACGAAACACCTCGGCGAAGGCGAGCGTGACCAGTGCGAAGTACGAGCCCTTCAACCCGTAGCGAAAGCTGAGCGCGCCCACCGCCAGCGCCACGCCTGCCGCAGCGGCCATCGCCAGCGCGAACGCGAGCCAGGCGTTCACGCCGAACGTCACCTGCAGAATCACCTGCGCATACGCGCCCACGCCGAAGAAGAGCGCATGCCCGAACGAAAACTGCCCGCCGTAGCCGCCCAGCAAGTTCCAGGCCTGCGCCAGCAGCGTGGCGTACAGCAGCATCATCACGAAGGTCAGCCAGACGCCGGAGTCGACCGTGAAAGTCACGCCCAGGACGGCCGCGCCGAAGGCCGTGATCGCCACCAGATCCTTCAAGCCCTGGCCCCGAACAGACCCTGCGGACGCACCAGCAGCACCGCGATGAAGATCGCGAAGATGCCGATCTGCCCGAGCGACTCGCCCCACACCAGCCCACACAGCGACTCCACGACACCGATCAGCAGGCCACCGAGCAGCGCCCCCGCAAAGCTGCCCATGCCGCCGAGCACGACGATGGTGAACGCGACGAGCACGAAGCCGCTGCCGACCTGCGGGTTCACGTAGTACGCCGGCAGCAGGAAACACGCCGCCGCGCCGAGGCAAGCCGCGCCGATACCGAAGCTCATCGCGTAGACATGCTCGACGTCGATGCCCATCAGCTTCGCACCGATCTTCTCCTTGGCCACGGCGCGGATCGCGCGGCCGAGATCCGTGCGCTGCACGACCACGAGCAGCAGCGCCGATGCGATCAGCGCGCCGCCGAACGCGATCAGCTTGGGCACGGCGATGTACGCCGGGCCGATCTGCAGCGTGGCCAGTGTGTACGGCGTCTCGATGCTGCGCGTGTCGCTCTTGAAAGCAAGCAGTGCGAGGTTCTCGAGCACGATCGAGATGCCCAGCGTCACGAGCAGGATGTTCTCGTCGCGGCCGTGGCTGGCGCGGTTGATCACCCAGGCCTGCAACGCATAACCGAGCGCGAACATCGCGGCCGCCACGACCGGCAGCGCGACATACGGATCGATGCCAAGCTGCGTCTTCAACCCCCACACCGCGTACAGCGCCACCATCAGCAGCGCGCCGTGCGCGAAGTTCACGATGTGCAGCACGCCGTAGATCAGCGTCAGGCCCAGCGCGATCAGCGCGTAGACCGCGCCGGTGGTCAGGCCATTCAGCGTGGCGGCGAAGAGGATCGCGGGGTCGAGCATCGAAGCGGGTCAGCCCCGCAGCGGGAAGATCGGCTCGGCTTCGCGGTAGTCGCGCGGCACGATGACGCGGATATCGCCTTGGATCACCTGCGTCATCAGCGGCTGCGCGCCTTTGTTCTGGCCGTTCTCGAACTGCGTCGCGCCATAGGGCATGAAGTGGTCGCTGAAGGTGCTCTTCGAGAGGGCATCGATGATCGCCGCGCGGTCGGCACCCTTTCCATCACGTCCTGCGCGCTCGATCGCATCGGCCAGCAGGCGCACCGCGGTGTAGGTGTTGAACACCTCGTAGGTGAAGAACAGGCCCTTCGCTTCGACGCGCTTCCTCAACTCCGCGGCGCGCTTGTCCTTCGGGTTGAACCAGTGGTTGCAGTCGATGATGCCGTTGGCGGCCTCGGGAAACTCCTTCAGGAACTTGTAGCTCGACGCTGCGCCACCGAGCACGCTGTAGATCGCTTTCGGTGCCACCTTCTGCTGCTGCATCGTGCGCACGAGCAGCGCGTATTCGTTGAAGTAGTTGGCCGGAATCACGATGTCAGGCGCCAGCGACTTCATGCGCAGCACGATGTTGTTGAAGTCGCGCGTCGGGTTGGCGTGCTTGACGATCTCCTTGATTTCGAAGCCGAAGCCGGGCAGCTCGCGCGCCAGCAGGTTGGCCGTGCCGGTACCGAACAGGCTCTCTTCGTGGATGATCATCACCGTCTTGGCGGCGCGGCCGGCCAGCGTGTTCAGCACGTGCAGGTTGTTCACTGCCACCTGCGCACAGGTGGTGTAGCCGGGGCCGAAGCGGAAGGTGTTTTTCAGGCCGCGCTGCACGATCTGGTCGGCCACGCCGATGTCCACCACGTGCGGCAGGTTGTACTTGGCCGCGGTCTGCGTGGTGGCCAGGCAGATGGCGGAGGCGAACGCGCCCACCACCGCCGAGCAGCCGGCTTCGTTCATCTTCTCGATCTCGGCGCTGCCGGCCTGCGGCGTGCTCTGCGCGTCGCCGAGCATCATCTCGAGCTTGGCGCCGCTCAAGGTCTTGATGCCGGTCTTGTTGATGTCCTCGATGGCCAGCAGCGCGCCTTCGCGGCATTGCTGGCCCGAGAACGCGAGCGCGCCGGTGACCGGGTGCAGCACGCCGATCTTCACGGCCTTGGGCTGCGCGCCTGCGACGAGCGGGAAGGCCAGCGCGGCACTGGCGGCAGCGGTGTGGGTCAAGAATCGGCGGCGTTGGCTCATGTGGACTCCGGCAGCAAGGATGTCCGGACATTTTGAACTGCCCCGCCGCCGCGGCCCACAATCGCCCCGTGCTCGACGCCCTGCTGAAAACCCTGCATCTGCTGGCCATCATCGTCTGGGTCGGCGGCATGGTGTTCGCGCATGTCTGCCTGCGGCCCGCGGTGGCCGTGCTCGAGCCGCCGCAACGGCTGAAGCTGATGCACGACGTGCTCGGCCGCTTCTTCGCGCTCGTTCTGGTGGCCGCCCCCGTGGCGCTCATCACCGGCCTGGCGATGATCATGCACGCCGCCAAGGCCGCGGCACACGGCGGCGGGCGCTTGCAGATGCCGCTGGACTGGTGGCTGATGGCCGTGCTGGGGACGCTGATGGTGGCGATCTTCGGCCACATCCGCTTCGTGCTCTACCGGCGCTTGGGCCGCGCCGTTGCGGCCGGCACCTGGCCGGCGGCGGGCGCGGCGATGAACGCACTACGGCAGTGGGTGACGGTGAACCTGGTGCTGGGGCTCGCCATCGTGGTCGTGGTGCTCTTGCTGTAGCGCCAGGCATGACGATCGCCATCGTTGCGGCCATGCCGCAGGAGTTGGCGGCGCTGCTGGGCGCGATGCAGCCCGGGCAGGTGCAGCGCCTGGCCGGCCGTGAGTTCCACCTCGGCACGCTTGCCGGCCGGCAGGTGGTGTTGGCGCTCAGCGGTATCGGCAAGGTGGCCGCGGCGGCCACCACGGCGCTGTTGTGCGAGCGCTTCGCGGTGCGCGCGCTGCTCTTCACCGGTGTGGCCGGTGGTTTGGCGCCGATCGTGCGCGTGGGCGACGCGGTGGTGGCCACGAGCTTGCTGCAGCACGATCTCGATGCTTCGCCGATCTTTCCGCGCTGGGAAGTGCCCGGCAGCGGGCGCAGCCGCTTCGATGCCGATGCGAGCATGGCGGCGCTGCTGGCCGCGGCGGTGTCCGAGGTGCATGGCGCACCGCACCGCGGGCTGATCGTCAGCGGCGACCGCTTCGTCTCGTCGGCCGCCGAAAGCGCGCGGCTTCAGGCCGAGTTGCCCGATGCGCTGGCGGTCGACATGGAAAGCGCCGCGGTGGCGCAGGTGTGCGCCGATTTCGGCCGCCCGCTGGCCGTGCTGCGCACCATCTCCGACCGCGCCGACGACCAGGCGTATGTCGATTTTCCACGCTTCCTGGCCGACGTGGCGGCGCCGTTGACGATGCGCATCGTGACCGCGGCATTGCCGCGCTTGTGAAGCGATCAGCCGCGCCGGCGCGAGGCGTGCTCGCACTCGCCGTCGCCGCACAGCGCGCACGACCAGCGGCGCGCCGAAGCCTCGGCGTTGCGCGCTTGCAGCCGCGTGAAGAGGCCGTCTCCCGGGCCAACGCCGAGCAGCAGCGGCGCCACCGCGTCCAGCGCGCACTCCTGCCGCGCCGGCCCGGCACCGCCGACCACCGACCAGGGCAGCCGGTGTTCGAGCAGCCGTTGGCGCAGCAGCCCGTCCGCCGGCGCGCGCACCTGCGGGCCGTCGCGCTGCAGGCCGTCGGCGACCCAAGGCAAGTCGAGCGCGGTGAGCAGCGTGATCGCGCAGCGGCGCTGCAGCTCGATCGCGCGCGGCATGAGGCTTTCGTCGCCGAACAGCAGCAGGCTGTAGACCGCGGTCATCAGCGGCGTGGTGTCGGCGACCACAATGTCGTAGGTGGCGGCGGCGGTATCGATGTCGGCAGCCTGTTGCTCGGCGATCGCGGCCTGCTCGTCGGCGCGCGGCGTGCGCCCGCGCTCGTCGCACCAGTGGCGCAAGTGTTCGTCCACCGAGGTGCAACGTTGGCCGGTCAATTCCGCCAGGCGATTCGCAAGCGACGCCGCCAAAATGCTCTTGCCGGTGCTCTCGGCGCCGACGATGGCGATGATCGAACTCATCGCGCAGAGACGAGTCGCTGCCAGGCCCGCCAGCCGACCACCGACAGCACCGCGAACAGCGCGTACAGCAACACCGTCAACCACAGCCCTTTCACCGCGAAGAGGCCGACGCTGATCACGTTCACCGCCAGCCACACCGGCCAGTTCTCGATCGCCTTGCGCGCCAGCAGCACCTGGCCGGTGATGCTGGCGACTGTCGGCAGCGCGTCGAGCCAGGGCACGTCGCTGTCGGTCGTTCGCGCCAGCAGCAGCGCCAGCAGCGGCCAGGCGGCGAGCGTGGTGGCCGCTGCGATCCAGCGCGACCGCGAAGGCAGCCGGTGCACCCGCAGGGGCGTGCCATCGTTGCCACGCCCGCGCAGCCACAGCCACCAGCCCCACAGCGACACGGCGACGAAGAAGAGCTGCAACCCCGCTTCGCCGTAGAGCCTGCTGCTGGCGAAGAGCAGCCCGTAGAGCAGCGAACTGGCGATCGCCAAGGGCCAGGCCACCGGGTTCACCCGCATGTTCGCGAATACCATCGCCACGGCGAGCACGAAGGCCACCACCTCCAGCCAGGTTGTCGGGCTGCCCCACAGCACGAACGCCTCGGCGAGCAGCGGCTCGGCTACCGCGAGAGCCCCTTCGATCACGTGCGAGGCTCGATCACTTGCGTGCGGTGTACTGCACCAGCACTTCGTCGGGCTGCACCATGCCGAGTTCGCGGCGCGCGGTTTCTTCCACCATCTCCAGGCCCTCGCGCAGATCACCCACCTCGGCCATCAGCCGCGCATTGCGTGCCCGCGCCGATTCGTTGACCGAAAGTTGCTCGCGCAATTGGCTTTCCAGATGCATCACCGCCGGCACGCTGCCCTTGCCGAACCACAAGCTTGCCTGGGCCAGGCCGATCAGGCCGAACAGCGTGAGGTTGACGAAGCGCATGGTGCGCGCGATTGTGCCGCCGCCGCTTCAGCGCAGGTTGTAGAACGCCTTGCGCCCGGCGTACGCGGCCACGTCGCCGAGGTCTTCTTCGATGCGCAGCAGTTGGTTGTACTTGGCGATGCGGTCGGAGCGCGACATCGAGCCGGTCTTGATCTGCCCGGCGTTGGTGCCCACCGCGATGTCGGCGATGGTCGTGTCTTCGGTCTCGCCGCTGCGGTGGCTGATCACCGCCGTGTAGCCGGCGCGCTTGGCCATCTCGATGGCGGCGAAGGTTTCGCTGAGCGTGCCGATCTGGTTGATCTTGATGAGGATCGAGTTGGCAATGCCCTTGTCGATGCCCTCTTGCAGGATCTTCGTGTTGGTGACGAACAGGTCGTCGCCGACGAGCTGCACCTTCTTGGCCAGCCGGTCGGTGAGCAGCTTCCAGCCGTCCCAGTCACCCTCGTGCATGCCGTCTTCGATCGAGACGATCGGGTACTTGTCGGCCCAGGTGGCGAGCATGTCGCTCCACTCGGCGGCCGACAGGATCAGGCCCTCGCCTTCGAGGTGGTACTTGCCTTCTTTGTAGAACTCGCTGGCCGCGCAATCCAGACCGATCGCGATCTGTTCACCCGCCGTGTAGCCGGCCTTGTCGATGGCCTCCAGGATCAACTGGATCGCCGCTTCGTGGCTGGCGACGTTCGGCGCGAAGCCGCCTTCGTCGCCCACCGAGGTCGGCATGCCTTTGGCGTCGATGATCTTCTTCAGCGCGTGGAAGACCTCGGCGCCGTAGCGGATGGCCTCGCGGAAGTTCGGCGCACCCACCGGCAGGATCATGAACTCCTGCAGGTCGAGGTTGTTGTTGGCGTGCGCGCCGCCGTTGATGACGTTCATCATCGGCAGCGGCAGCAGCGTGGCACTCATGCCGCCGAAGTAGCGGTACAGCGGCAGGCCGCTTTCTTCGGCTGCCGCGCGCGCCACCGCCATGCTGACTGCGAGTGTCGCGTTGGCGCCCAGGCGGCCCTTGTTGTCGGTGCCGTCCAGGTCGATCAGGGTCTTGTCCAGGAACGATTGTTCAGAGGCATCCAGCCCCATCACTGCTTCGCTGATCTCGGTGTTGATGTGCTCCACCGCGCGCAGCACGCCTTTGCCGAGGTAGCGCGCCTTGTCGCCGTCGCGCAGTTCGATCGCTTCGCGGCTGCCGGTGGAAGCGCCCGAGGGCACGGCGGCGCGACCCATCGTGCCGCTTTCCAGCAGCACGTCGCACTCGACGGTGGGGTTGCCGCGGCTGTCGAGAATCTCGCGGCCGACGATGTCGACGATGGCGCTCATGG
>JANNQO010000165.1:0-14466 GCA_031400795.1 Rubrivivax sp.
GTGGGCAGCTTGTGGGGCGCTGTGCTGGCCGGTTTGATGGTGGGCATGGTGGTCGGGCTGACAGGGGCCTATGCCTCGGAGTGGTCGCTGCTGTCGATGTATTTGCTGTTCATCGCCGTGGTCAGCTTCCGCTCGCGCGGCCTGCTTGGAAAGAAGAGCGTGCTCGACACATGAACCTCAGCTCCGCGCCACTGCGAGGCAAAGCCGGGCTCGTCACCGGCGCCGGCGGCACGGTGGGCCGTGCCGTGGTGCGGCGATCTCAACGCTGGTTTGTTGATGGACTGAATCCCAACGAGTCACCATGACCGACCCCAGCTTGCTGAAGAATCTGTTCGACTTGCGCGGCCGTGTCGCCTGTGTGCCGGGAGGCTATGGCGACATCGGCAGCGCGGTTGCCTGGGCGCTGGCACACGCTGGCGCGCGGGTGGCCGTGGCGGGCCGCAGCGCGGCCAAGGCCGAGGCAGCGGCCGCAGCGCTGCGCGCGGCCGGGCACGATGCGATCGGGCTGGCGATGGATGCCCATGCGGTGAGCAGCATCCGCGCCGCGATAGGCGCCGTGGCGCAGCACTTCGGCCAACTGGACCTGCTCATCAACTGCGTCGGCATCCAGCGCGAAGAGCGGCTGGCGGATGTCACTGAAGAGGCCTTCGACGAAGTCGTGCAGGTGAACCTGAAGGCCGCCATGTTCATGGGCCAGGCGGCAGCGCGCCATCAGGTCAGCGGTGGCCGCCAGGTGCATCTGCTGTCGGTGCGCGCACAACTGGGCCTGCGCGACCGCGGCTACTCGGCTTACTGCGCCACCAAGGGCGCACTGGTCATGCTCGTCAAACAACACGCCATGGAGCTGGCCGCGCGTGGCATCACCGTCAACGGCGTGGCACCCACGGTGGTGCGTGGCGAGATGGCGCGCCACTGGCTGGACGACCCGGTCACGCACCAGCAAGTGCTGCAACGCATACCGCTGGGCCGCGTTGCCGAGCCGCACGACGTGGCGGGTGCGGCACTGTTTTTCTGCAGCCCCGCCGCCGCGTTTGTGACCGGGAAGATCCTGTACATCGACGGGGGCATCTCCGCGAGTCAATGAATCAACCTCGCTGAAGGAACCACGGATGAGCCAGTCCGATCGGCTATAACGAACCACGCGCGAATGTGACGCGCGATCAGGGCGTTGCTGCTGCCGCGCCGGCCGCATCGCTGGCAGCGCGAAGCGCCCACGCGGCCTGCAAGTTCTGGTGCATCGCGCGCGCGAGAAACGCACGACGCTGCTGCGCGTCGTCGATCTTCGCCAGGGTGGCCTGCATTTCGGTGTGAGCGGCGACGAGCGCCGCGTCGGCGCGCGCGTCGCCGGCGGCGGCCAGCACGCGGTAGCAGTCCAACAGCACGCCGCACTTGTCGGCCGCGCCAACACCGGCCGCCAGCCGGCCCATGATGAGATCGACCTGGGCGATCGCCGCCTCGCCGTCGCCGGCAGCCAGCAACGCCGAGGCCCGCCCGGCTGCCGGCATCTGCGCCCAGTACGGCATGTCGATCGCGTCGAACAGGTCACGCGCGGCCGTGAAGTGATGCGCGGCCTCGGCCCACCGGCCCAGCGCGAGTGCGGCATCGCCGCAGGTCGTCAAGGCCTCCGCTTCCTGGCGGCGGTCGCCGATCTCGCACGTGATGTGTAGTGCCGTTTGCGCCGATTCGAGCGAGGCCGCAGCCTCGCCTTGTACCGACAGTATTTCGGCCTGCGTCAGAAGCATGGAGGCCTGGACGGCGCGATTGCCGGTCTCACGCGCCAATATCAGGCCTTGCGACTGGAACTCGCGTGCGCGCTCGAGCAGGCCGAGTTGCCCCATCAGGATGCTCAGGTTGCCCACCGCCGTGGCCGCACCGAAACGGTCACCGATCTCCAGTTTCAAGCGGACCGCCTCTTCGTAGAACTGACCCGCATCGACCAGGGCTTTGCCGACCATGGCCAGGTTGCCCAGGTTTGTCAGGTGGTCGCTTTGCGCCTTCTTGTCGCCCGTGGCGCGCGCCATCGCCAGCCCTGCCAGGGCGTGCTCGCGTGCGGCGGGGCAACGATCCAGCCGCAAGAGCGCATCCGACGCCGCGCCGTGGGCCTGCGCCGCCTCGGTGGACGAGCCCGTCCCGGCCCAGGCCAGGGCCTGTTGCGCGGCAGCCAGCGCGGCAGGCCAGTCGCAAGCGCTGGCGTGCCACAGCGATCGGTTCCTTGCCGCCTGCGAGCGCCGCCCGTCATCGCCCAGCGCGTCGGCAAGGCGTTCCATCTCGTCCAATGCCTGCGCCTGCTCGTCACGGACCGAGCGGTGCGCGAAGACGGCCTGGCGCACTCGCATCATGGCGAAGCGCCGCCGCATGTCGTGCCCCGTGGTGTCGAGCGCCAGGGCGCGCTCGGCATGCGCCAATGCGGCTTCGTCGGCGTGGCGGGCGAGCGCGTCTTCGGCCGAGCGCGCCCAGTACTGGGCCGCGCGCTCGGCCTGCCCGGCGCGCTCGAAGTGCTCGGCGATCAGGCCCAGGTATTCGCCGCTGCGCCCGGCGCTGCGCTGTTCCAGCCACAGCGCGGTCTGGTGATGCTGGGCGGTCTTGTGGCGCTTCAGCACGCTGTCGTAGGTCACCTGATGGAGCAGGTGGTGCTTGAAGACATATTCGCGCGCGCCGTCGAACGCGCTGGTGTCGCGGCCGAGCGTGAGTTCGCGGCGGCCCAGCGCGGGCAGTGCCAGTGGCGCCTGGGCGTGCAGCTGCGCGAGCGCCTCGTCCCAGAATACGTGGCCGATCACGCTGGCCTGCTGCAGCGTTCGCTTTTCCGGCACGGGCAGGCTGTCAATGCGGGCCTGCAGCACGCCGGTGAGCGTGGCCGGCACATGAAACTGCAGCAGCCGATCGGCGGCCACGGTCCATCGCTCGCCGTCGATGCGAATGGCGCCGTCGTCGATCAGCATCTGCGTCAACTCCTCCATGTAGAAGGGGTTGCCTTCGGCGCCGGTGGTGATCATGTCGCGCAGCACCGCGGACGGGTCGGCGATTCGGTGCAGCAGTGCATCGGCCAACTGGCGGCTGTGGGCGAGCGGCAGCGCGCCGATGTCGATGCGCCGGTGCGCGGCCAATGCCTCGCCCCACCGCGCGCGACGCTCGAAGAAGCTCGGGCGCGCGCTGCACAGCACGAGCATGGGCAGGTCGGCGCAGTCGCTGGCCAGCCGCTCGATGAAGGCGAGCGAGCCTTCGTCGGCCCAATGCAGGTCTTCGAACAGCACAAGGGCCGGCTCGCCGCGGTCGGCGCTGAGCCGGCGGAAGTACTGCGCGGCGGCATGAAAGGCGCGCTGGCGCAGCTGCGCGCCGTCGCCCAGGGTGCCTGCAATGTGGGGGCTGCTGCTGTAGTCCAGGCCGACGAGCTGGCCGAGCAGCGCCGACACTTCGCCAGCACCCGCACCGAGCACCAGCGCCAGGCCGCGCGCCAGCTTGGCCTGGGCCTGCGGCAAGGAGTCGCTGTCCTGGATCTCGAAGCGCCAGCACAGCAGGTCGCGCAGCACGCCGTAGGGCTGGTGCAGACCCTGGGGCTGCGCGCGGCCGCGAAACAGCCAGACGTCTTCAGGGCGCAGCTCGATCCAGTGCTCGAGTTCGGCCACCAGGCGGCTCTTGCCGATGCCGGCTTCACCGACCAGCGTGATCAACGCGAGTTCGCGTTCGCGCACGGCGGTCTCGAATAGCGCCGCGAGCCGGCCGAGTTCCAGATCGCGCCCGACCATGCGCGTCTCGATGCCGTCGACGCCGCGGCGCGTGTCGCGAAACGCCCTCGGCTTGGCGGCCTTCACCAGATACGTGACGATGGGCTCGTCGCGGCCCTTGATCACCAGTGGCGCTTGCCGCTCGACGTCGAACACACCGCGCACCTGGCGCCAGGTGTCATGGCTGATTCGCAGCCCTCCCTCGGGCGCGGTCTGTTCCATGCGCGCGGCGATGTGCACGGTCATGCCGCGAATGCTGCTGTCGGCATCCACGCCGCCGCCCAGCAGCACCGTTCCGGTGTGGATACCCACGCGCACGTCGAAACCGTCATGGCCATGTTGCTGCCGGGCGCGATCGCCCTGGTGCCGGCCTTCTTCGAGCACCGCCAGTCCGGCGCGCACCGCGCGCTCGGCATCATCTTCGCGGGCCTCGTCTGCGCCGAAGACGGCCAGCACGCTGTCGCCGGCGTATTGCAGCACCTTGCCTTGCTGCTGCTGCACGATGGACGTAAAGCGTCGCAGCGCACCGTCCATCACGGCGTGGATGTCCTCGGGGTCCAGATGCTGGACGAATCGGGTCGAGCCGACGATGTCCAGAAACAGCACGCTCACCTGCCGCAGCACCTGCTCGGCGGGTTGCGCCTCGGCCAGCGCGGCCAGCTTGGCGCGCAGCGGGACCAGCGCCGCGTCGACGACTGCATCGCCGAGCAAGGCGCGTTGCGATTCGAGTTCGGCGACGAGGGTTTCGAGCTGCTGCGGTTGTGTCGACACGTCGCTCCCCAACGAGGCAGGCCAGCCACTCGCGCAGCGGCTGTCGCAATGCGCGTGGCACACAAGACTTCGACGCAAGCAGTTTACGGGAGCACATCGAGGAGCTTCTCGATGGGGCGACCGACCTCGGAGGATCGAGCGGGCGAGCGGCCGAAGGGTTCCCTGCAGGTCGGCACGAGTCTGCTCGAAGACCGCGGCGTGATGGGCGACGGCGTCGATCAACGCGCCCCCGAAAGTCAATCGAATCGATTCCTGAACGCCTTTCTCTTGCTCGTGCGGTAGACCGCGAAGTCGGCACGATCGATCGTGATGATGTCGGTGACGCCGGTCTTTTCGGCAAGCCACACCAGCGAAGCGTCGGCCAGATCCATCGGTCGATCGGCGTACTTGCGGATCAACGCGGCGAGGCCAGGCAGGTCGGCTGCCGTCAGCGCGGCGATCGTTATCAACTCCCTTTCATGTCCGGCGTGCAGCCATTCGAGGAAGTCACTCTGCGCGCCGGCGCTGAAGTCGAGGAAATACATGACCTCCGACACCACCTCCCAGGTGGTGTACAGCCGCAGGTGGGCGCCCCGATTGCGAAAAAAGTCGAGGGCGCGCTGGTGGTGCTTGTCTCGGCGGTTGTACAGGGCGGCCAGTGGCCCGCTGTCGGCCAGCACCACGAGGGGGACAGCAAGGCTCATCTGCTGCGCTTGACCCCGAGCCGGGCGCGCACGGCCGCCTTGATGTTTGCTGCTTGCCTGGTTGCGATGCCGTGCCGGCCGAACCGGCCCTCACCCAGAGCGAAGAGGCTCTGGGACGCGGGCAGGTCTGCTTCCTGCTGGGTCGCCAGGGCGCGCAAGGCCTGCTTGACGAGGTCGGACTTGCTCAGACCGTTGCGCGCACGCAAGCGTTCGATCAGCAAGTCGTCGTCTCGGTTCAGGCGCAGGGTCAGGTGGCTCGAAGGCATCAACCGAGTGTAGTACGGAGCGTGACTCGCGTACTACGCGCGGTCGGGTGGTCGCGGCTGGGTCGTGCTCGGCACCACGGGCAGATCACCGGGCTTGGCGCCCTTGAAGATCTTGTCGATGTACGACGCCACCTGCCGGCCCACCTCGTTGGTGTTCGGTCCGTAGAACATCAGGCCCCCGGCGTCGGCCCAGCTCGCGCCGTAGTAGATCGCTGGCAGACGCTTGTCGGCGGCGAACTGGACGAGCCTGTCACGCCGATCGACCAACACGACGGTGCAGCCCGAGACGAGGCGATGCGCCCGAGCGGCGTGACGCTGCACTACCGCGCCTTCCTCACCGAAGACCCCCCCGTGTCGCCGCGATGATGCGTTTCGGGTCAGGGCGAGGCGCAAACCACAGCGATGCCTCGTGGCATCGCGAGGATTTGCAACGCGGCCATGGCCCGAAAGGCGCGATTTCATGTGCGGGTACTTGTGAAATGGGGTACTCAGGCTACGCGGTGCCGCGCGACCTGGCGCTGTGCGCGCCAAGCTGGACCGGCATCGCACGACTGCCACCGGCACAGGTGGAACAAGCGCTGCTGGCACTCGACGGCGCCGACGTCGATGCGCTGGTGCAAGGTGGGCACCAACCTGCCGATGCACTCGATCGTGGCCGCGGTTGAGGCGCGCCTTGCCAAGCCGGTGGTGGCGGTGAATGTCGCAACCTGGTGGCACGCGCTGCGATGTCATGGCATCGCCGATCGCCTCGAGGGCGCCGGGCGGCTCCTCGCCAGCTGCTGAGGCGGCGGCACCCCAGGCGTGGCGCCGAGCGCCGCGTGCACGCCGGCAACGGCGTCGAGCAGCCCGAACTCGCGCTGCGGCGCATGAAGACCCTGCTGGCGCTGCACGGCATCGAGGATTGACACTCCCGCAATGCGCGGTTTCGCCACCGACCACCACTGGCTGTCGATTGACGGGTGCGGCTCGTTGCGCGCGCTGTGCGCGGCGGGCTTGGCGTCGCTGATCGCGGGTTGTGCCGGGCTTGCCGGCGGTCTTGCCGACATGCCGCCTGTCGCTGTTCCATCGCCGCAGCCGGCCCCGGTGGCTCGGGCCGCGGAGGCGCCGGATGTGATCGCTGCCCGCCGCGAAGCGATCCGCACGCATGCCAAGGCCCACTGCGGCAGTTGCCACCAGTCGTCGCGCCCGAGCGCGAAGCCGGCAGCGCTGTCGATCTATGACCTCGATCGCGCCAACTGGTACGAGTCGCTGACCGTGTCGCGGCTGCAGGGCGGCTTCCCGCGGCGGCTCGAGCCGCGGCTCGACGCAGCCGGCCAGCGCGACCTGCAGGCCTTCATCGAACACGAGGTCGCTGTGCGCAAGCCGTAGACGGGCCAGCCGCTCACTGCAGCTGCGGCAGGCAACCCTGGCCGCACTGCGGCTGCGGGTCCGCTCGACTCCAACCTCGGGCGTCAAAGCGCCTCATCAAATGGGAAGTGCCCGGCATCCGCGCCTCAGGCAAGAACCCGATCAAACCGCCAGCACCGCCGTGCGCCGCACCCGCCTGACGTTGAACGCGCTCACGATCAACAAGCCCTGCAACAGCGCCAGCGCCAGCCAGACGCCGCCAAACGCACCCTGGTCCATCAACACGCCGATGAACAGGGGCACCACCGCCTGCCCGATGTCCAGGCCGGCGTAGACCACGCCATAGACGCGCCCGGTGGCGTTGTCGGGCGACGAGCGTTTCACGAGCAGGTCGCGCGACGGCCCGGCAATGCCGGCGACGAAACCCATCGCGCCGAACAGCACCGGCACGGCCAGCGCGGGCAGGCGCGCGAAACCGATCACCAGCGCCACCAGCGCGGCCAGGCCGAAGGCCACGCCGACGATGCGCTCGCAGCGCTCGGGGTCGGCGGCGAGAAAGCCGCCGAGCACCATGCCGCCGGCGCTGCACAGCATGTAGATGGTCAGGCAGATCGCCGCCAGGTGCGCCGGCACCGCGTGCAACTCACGCGCGGCCTGCGGCGCGAAGCTCTGCACGATCGACAGCGCACCGGCGTAGACGAAGAAGAAGGCGAAGCACATCCACACCGCGGGGATGCGCAGGAAGTCGAACGATCCTTCGTCGGCGCGGCCCGGCGTGGAGGCCGCCTCGGGCAACGGATCGACGACCAGGCGCTCGCGGTTCAACCACAGCAGCGCGAGCACCGCGAAGACCACCACGGCTGCGCACACCAGCGCCACGCGCCACGACGATGCCAGCGTGATCGGCACCAGCATGGCAGGCGCCAGCGCCCAACCCAGGCTGCCGCTGACGCCATGCACGCTGTAGGCATGCCCCAGCCGCGGCTTGGCCACACGGCGGTTGATGAGCGTGTAGTCCACCGGGTGGAAGACGCCGTTGCCGGTGCCCGCCACCACCGAGCACAGCGCCAGCATCGCGTAGCTGGTACTGGCTGCAAAGCCCAGCGCTGCAACACCCAGCAGCGCGAGGCCGGCAAACAGGATCGGGCGCGGGCCCCAGCGATCGACCCAGAAGCCCGACAGCGTCTGCACCGCACACGAGACGACGAAGAAGATCGTCAGCAGAAAGCCCAGTTCGGCGTAGCTGACGCCGAAGGCTTCTTTGAGCCACGGGAACAGCGGCGCCAGCAGCAGCTGACTGAAGTGGCTCACGCCATGCGCCAGGCCGACCAGGCCGATCAGCGTGGCGTCACTTCGCAGCCCGGGCGGCTGCATCGCGAGTGTGGACATGCCCTCATCGTAGGAACGGGACGATCGGCCGGGTTACGATAGTTCGCCGTTCTCTGTCGAAATCGTGCCACACCCCTCCACCACCCTGCCCGCCCGGCGTTCGTCGCTGCCGCCGCTGGATCCGCGGCGCCACGCGCCCACGGCCGAGCGCCCGGTGCGCGCGAAGGCGCGGTGGCTTGAGCCCGACACCGAAATCCAGCCGCACAGCCATGCCTGGGCGCAGGTGGCGATCTCGATTTCGGGCGTGGCGCGCATCACCGCCGGCCACGCCACCTACCTGGTGCCGGCATCACGTGCGGTGTGGATTCCACCAGGCGTGGAGCATGTCGTCACCGTGGTCGAAGCGGCCGAGTTGCGCACGCTGTACGTGCATCAGCGCGAAGGCTCGGCTGGCCCGAGCGTGGCGCGCGAGCAGATGGCCGCGTGGCGCTCGTGCCGCGTGCTCGAAGTCTCGTCGCTGCTGCGCGAACTCGTGCTGCAGATGGACATCGGCATGGACGGCGACAGCTTGCCCACGCCGGCGCTGCTGGCGCGCGAGCGGCGGCTGGGCGAGCTGGCGCTGGACGAACTGCGCCGCGCAGCGCCGCTGCGGCTGGGCATCGAGCTGCCGCAGGACAAGCGGCTGCGCGCGCTGTGCGAGGCGGTGCTGGCGCAACCGTCGCGCCATGGGCAGCTCGCGGGCTGGGCGGCAGAGGCCGGCGCCAGCCCGCGCACCGTGGCGCGGCTCTTTCGCCAGCAGCTCGGCACCACGTTCGGGCCCTGGCGGCAGCAGGTGCTGCTGGCGCACGCAATGACGCTGGCTGCACAAGGCAAGCCGATGGGAGTGATCGCTGCCGATCTCGGTTATGCCAGCGCCAGCGCCTTCACGGCGATGGTGCGCCGCTCGGTGGGTGCGCCGCCCGGACGGTTTTTCGCTTCGGCGATCTGAAGGATTTTCGTGACCCAAATACTGTACGACTACGACCGCCCGGATGCCGCGGGCGCTGCCTGCACCGCGCAGGCCTGGGCGAAGGTGCCGGCGCCACTCTCGCGCGGCGAGCGCGACGAGCACATGGCGCGTGCTGCCGCGCTGCTGAAAGCGCACAACGCGGTGCTGGTGGCGCATTACTACGTCGATGGCGACCTGCAAGACCTCGCTGTGCAGACCGGCGGCTGCGTCGCCGATTCGCTGGAGATGGCGCGCTTCGGCCGCGACCATGCGGCGCGAACGCTGGTGGTGGCCGGCGTGCGCTTCATGGGCGAGAGCGCGAAGATCCTCAGCCCCGAGAAACGCGTGCTGATGCCCGATCTGGAGGCCACCTGTTCGCTCGACCTGGGCTGCCCGCCCGAGCAGTTCGCGGCGTTCTGCGACGCGCACCCCGATCGCAAGGTCGTGGTCTACGCCAACACCAGCGCCGCGGTGAAGGCGCGCGCCGACTGGATGGTGACAAGCTCTTGCGCGCTGGCCAACGTCAAGCACCTGAAGGAGCAAGGCCACAAGATCCTCTGGGCGCCGGATCGGCACCTGGGCCGCTACATCCAGGAGCAGACCGGCGCCGACATGTTGATGTGGAACGGCGCCTGCATCGTGCACGACGAATTCAAGAGCCTCGAGCTCGAACTGCTCAAGCGCGAGCACCCGCACGCGCAGATCCTCGTGCACCCCGAATCGCCGCAGGGCGTGGTGGCGTTGGCCGACGTGGTGGGCTCCACCTCGCAGCTGCTGAACGCCGTGGTGAAAGGCAGCGCCCGCGAGTACATCGTGGCCACCGACAACGGCATCCTGCACCGCATGCGCCAACTGGCCCCCGGCAAGACGCTGATCGAAGCGCCGACGGCGGGCAACAGCGCCACCTGCAAGAGCTGCGCGCATTGCCCGTGGATGGCGATGAATGCGCTGCAGGGGCTGGTGTCATGTCTCGAAACAGGTGGCGGCGAAGTCCGCGTCGACGAGGTGGTGCGTGTGAAGGCCCTGGGCTGCATCCAGCGCATGCTCGATTTCGTGAAGGCGAATCCAGCGAGCATCGCCCAGCCGGCGCAGGGGCTGGTGAAGAACATCGGCGCCGCATGATCACTTTCGACCACGACGAAACACTCGACGAGGCGCGCCGGCGCAACATCCACGACGCGCTCTTCGAGGACATCGGCCGCCAGGACTGGACCGGCCAGCTCGTGCCCGCGGGGCGGCGCGTGCAGGCCACCGTGATCTGCCGCGAGCGCGCGCTGTTGTGCGGGCGCGAGTGGTTCGACGGCGTGCTGCTCGCACTGGACGTGGCCGCGCAGCTCACATGGAACGTTGGTGAGGGCCAGTGGCTGGCGCCCGGCGCGCCCGCGGTGCAGATCGAAGCCGATGCCCGCGCGCTGCTCGCTGCCGAGCGGCCGGCGCTGAACTTCATCCAGCTGCTTTCGGCCACCGCCACCGAAACGCGCCGCCATGTCGATGCGGTGGCCGGTGCGTCGCCGCTGCCGCAAGGCATCGCGATCCTGGACACACGCAAGACCCTCCCCGGGCTGCGCCTGGCGCAGAAATACGCCGTGCGCGTCGGTGGCGGGCAGAACCAGCGCCTGGCGCTGTACCACGGCATGCTGATCAAGGAGAACCACATCGCCGCGGCCGGCGGCGTGGCCGCGGCGATGAAGAACGCGCTGGCGCTGAACGCCGGCGTGGAGATCCAGATCGAGGTGGAGACGATCGCGCAGATGCAAGAGGCGCTGGCCGCCGGCGCGCGCAGCGTGCTGCTGGACAACTTCACACTGGCCGCCCTGCGTGAATCCGTGGCGATCAACGCCAACCGGGCGTTGCTCGAAGTCTCGGGCAGTGTGCAGCTCGATCAGCTGCGCGCCATCGCCGCCACCGGCGTGCACCGCATCTCGATCGGTCACCTCACCAAGGATGTGAAAGCGGTCGACTTCTCGATGCGCGTGCAACCCCTTGCCGGCTAAAGTGTTGGGCCCTGCATGCCGAAAGCGTTGAACAGAACCTCCTCGTTTCGCCCCGCCACCTTCCGCTCGAGCCGCCATGAACGTCGACTTCACCTCGATCCGCAACCACCACGAACGCGCTGTCTGCGACGCGGTGCTGGCCGGCGCCCAGCGTTATCCCGGCGTGGCGCACGATGGTGAACTGCTGGCCGACGTGGCCTGCGTGGCCTTGAACCGGCTGCAGCCGCGCTACATCCGCCACGAGGTCGACTTTGCGTTCTATCAAAACGAACACGAGCGCAGCGAGACCGAGTGCCAGCTGAGCGAAGCCGTCGACTTCGCATTCGGCTTCGTGCAGGCGCGCACCGCGATGCGCGCGCGGCGCTGAACGCCCAGGCCCGCCGATGCCAGACCTTGCTGCTGCCCCCAACGACGGCGTGCAAGCGCTGATCGCGCAGGCCTGGCAGCTGTCGTATCTCGACGCGCCGCGCGCGCTCGAACTCGGCCGGCAGATCGTCGCCTTGACGCGCCACGAGCCAGACAGCCTGGCCACCGGCTTCGGTTGGCTGCACGTGGCGCTGGCCGAAGTGCGCGTGGGCGACGCCGCCGTGGCGCGCGAGGCCACCGGCCATGCCCGCGAGGTGTTCCTGCGCGCCGGCCACAAGCGTGGGCTGGCATTGGCCGACGAGGTGCAGGCCATCCAGCGCCGGCGCAGCGGCGACGTGAAAGGCTGCGCCGATCTGCTCGATGCGATCGACGCGCGCGGCGATCGTGGCTACGACGATCACGACCAGTTCATCGCGCACAACTCGCGCGCCATCACCGCCAAGCTGCTCGGCCGCCCCGACGACGCGCTGCGCCATTTCTACGAAGCCCACGCCGCCGCCAAGCGCACCAGCTGGCCGGGGCCGATCATCCTGTCGCTGGGCAACCTGGGCGGCTTCCACCAGGACCTGCACAACCTGGACGATGCGCGGCAACTGTGCGAGCAGGCGCTGCAAGCGGCGCGCGAAGCCGGCGCCCGGCAGAGCGTGGCCACGGCCACGGCCAACCTGATCATCATCCACCACGCGCTGGGCCAGATGGCGCAGGCACGCGCGATGGGCGAAGTCCTGGTCACCCATTGCGCAGAGTTGCCTGCGGGCGCACTCGATCGGCTCAGCTCTCCGCTGGCGCTGGCGCACCTGGCGGTGGGCGAGATCGACGCCGCGCAACGCTACCTCGACCGCGGCGCCACGCACCCGGTGGCCGACGGTGACGGGCGCGCCTTCTGGACCTGGCTGCAGGCACGCTGCGCGCTGGCCCGCGGTGATGCCGCGGGTGCCCTGCAAGTAACACGCGCGGTGATCGCCGAGCATGAACAGGGGCGGCTCGCAGCCCAGCCTTACGACCTGCTGCAGATCCACCGCGCCGCGGCCGACGCGGCGGAAAAGCTCGGCGACCTGGCCTCGGCGCTGGCCTGCACGCGCCGCGCGCAGGCCTGCTACGAAGAGCTGGTCGGCCGCAGCGCTCGCGCGCGCTACATCGCGCTGGAAGTGGCGCACCAGGTGCATGCCGCGCGCCAGGAGCGCGACGAGGCGGTGCAATCTCGCCAGAGCGCCGAGAACGACCGCGCCAAGCTCGCCGAGTTGAACAAGCAGCTGCGCGCAAAGTTCGCCGAGACCGAGCGCCTGCAGACGCAGTTGAAGGAGCAGGCGCTGCGCGACCCGCTCACCGGCCTGCACAACCGTCGCTACCTGTTCGAGATGGCGCCGCGGTTGATCGATCTCGCCGAGCGTGCCCAAAAGTCAGTGTGCCTGGTGGTGCTCGACCTGGACCACTTCAAGCAGCTCAACGACAGCTTCGGCCACCAGGCCGGCGACGAGGTGCTGAAGGCCTTCTCGGCGCTGCTCAACCAGAGCTTGCGTCGCAGCGACGTGCTGTGCCGTCACGGCGGCGAAGAGTTCGTGATCGTGATGCCCGAGATCAGCGTCGACGGTGCCGAAGCGATGCTGGCGCGGCTGATGGCCACCTACGGCGAACTGCGCCTGAACAGCGGCTTGCGCCAGCTGCCGGCGGGGTCGTTCTCGGCCGGCGTGGCGCTCTTCCCGCGCCACGGCAAGACGCTGGACCAGCTGCTGTCACGCGCCGACCGCGCGCTGTACGCCGCCAAGGAAGCCGGCCGTGCGCGCGTGGAAGTGGCGCAGACGACGAATTTCGCGACGCTGGGCTGATCGCCTCCCCGGGGATCGAATGCCTCGGGTGCCCAGCTCAGCGACTGCGCGCCCTTCGGGTCAGCACCGTTGGAAAACTCACCGGCAGCGTCTGTGGAAAATCGCGGCTGTAGTGCAACCCGCGGCTTTCGTGGCGGCGCAGCGCCGATTGCACGATCAGCTCGGCACAGTCGACCAGGTTGCGCAGCTCGAGCAGATCACGCGTGACGCGGAAGTTGGCGTAGTACTCGTCGATCTCGCCGCGCAGCAGTTCGATGCGGTGCAGTGCCCTCTCAAGCCGCTTGGTGGTGCGCACGATGCCCACGTAGTTCCACATCAGGAGGCGCAACTCGTCCCAGTTGTGCGCGATGACCACCTGCTCGTCGGCGTCTTCGACCTGGCTTTCGTCCCACGCCGGCAGCGCGGGCAAGGTTCGATCCGGCGCAGCGGCGATCGCCTCGGCACAACTGCGCCCCAGCACCACGCATTCGAGCAGCGAGTTGCTGGCCAATCGATTCGCGCCGTGCAGTCCGGTGTAGGCCGTCTCGCCCACCGCGTACAGGCCCGGCAGGTCAGCGCGGCCGTTCAGGTCGGTGACCACCCCGCCGCAGGTGTAGTGCGCGGCGGGCACCACGGGGATGGGCTGCTTCGCGATGTCGATGCCCAGCGAGAGGCAACGCGCGTGGATGGTCGGGAAGTGTTCCTTCAGGAAGCTTTCGCCGAGCGCTGTGGCGTCAAGCCACACATGGTCCACGCCATGCTTCTTCATCTCGAAGTCGATGGCGCGCGCAACGATGTCGCGCGGCGCGAGTTCGCCACGCGGATCGTGCTGCTTCATGAAGCGCGCCGCGTCGCCGTCCAAGCCCGGCAGGCGCAGCACCGCGCCTTCGCCGCGCAGCGCTTCGGTGATGAGAAAGCTGCGCTCCTGCGGGTGGTACAGGCAGGTCGGGTGGAACTGGATGAACTCCATGTTGCCGACGCGGCAGCCGGCACGCCAGGCCATCGCGATACCGTCGCCGGTCGCCGTGTCGGGGTTGCTGGTGTAGCGGTAGACCTTGCCCACGCCGCCGGTGGCCAGCACCACGGCCACCGCGGGCAGCGTCTCGACGCGCTTGGCATCGATGTCCAGCGCGTAGACGCCGAAACACTCTGCAGAACCTCCACGCTTCAGGTGCCGGGTGGTGATCAGGTCCAC
>JANNQO010000166.1:0-5900 GCA_031400795.1 Rubrivivax sp.
GGCCGTCTTCGAGCGTGGCCACACCCTGGTCTTGGTACTTGAAGACGACGAGTTGATCGGCCTTCATGCCCGCGTCGATGAGCTGCCAGTACTCGTTGTAGGTCATGGTGCTGATGCACGCGGCCTGCTTCTGCAGCAGCGGGTCGACGTTGAAGCCTTGCTTCAAGACCTTCACGCCGTCGGCCGCGCCGGTGGTCTTCAGGCCGAGTTTGTCCATCCAGCTCATGAACGGGTACTCGTTGCCGAAGAACCAGACGCCCAGTGTCTTGCCCTTGAAGTCGGCCGGCGTCTTCACGCCGCTGTCGTTGCGGCAGGTGAGCTGCATGCCCGAGCGCTGGAAGACCTGCGCGATGTTCACCAGCGGCACGCCCTTTTCGCGCGTGGCCAATGCCGAGGGCATCCAGTCGACGATGACGTCGGCGCCGCCGCCGGCAATCACCTGGCTCGGGTTGATGTCGGGGCCGCCGGCCTTGATCGTCACGTCCAGGCCCGCGTCCTTGTAGAAGCCTTTGTCCTTGGCGACGTAGTAGCCCGCGAACTGGGCCTGCGTGACCCACTTCAGCTGCAAGTTGATCTTGTCTTGCGCCTGCGCGCCGAGCGCGGCGAGGGCCATGGCGATCGTGGTGACGGTCTTCTTCATCGAACTCACTCCTGGGGGTTTGTGAACGGATTTATTGACGATAGGAAGGGTGCCAGAAAGTCAGGCTCCGTTCCACTAGGGCAATCAGGCCGTAGAACGCCGATCCGGCCAGCGCGGCGAGCGTGATGGCAGCCCACACCACGTCGACGTTCATTCGCGCCACCTCGGCGCTGATGCGAAACCCGAGGCCGACGATCGGCGAGCCGAAGAACTCGGCAACGATGGCCGCGATCAGCGCCAGCGTGGAGTTGATCTTCAGCGCGTTGAAGACGAACGGCAGCGCGCCGGGCAGGCGCAGCTTGAAGAGCGTGGCGCCGTGGCCGGCGGCGTAGGTGCGCATCAGGTCGCGGTGCATCGCGTCCACCGCGGCAAGCCCCGCCAGCGTGTTCACCAACATCGGGAAGAACGTGACGACCGCGGCGACGGCGGCCTTGCTTTGCCAGTCGAAGCCGAACCACATCACCATGATCGGCGCGATGCCGACGATCGGCACCGCGCCGGCCAGGTTGCACAGCGGCAGCAGACCGCGCTTCAGGAAATCGAAGCGGTCGGCGACGAGGGCCACGACCAGTCCTCCCCCGCTGCCGATCGCGAAGCCGGCCAGCACGGCGAGCGCGGTCTGCCTGAAATCGGGCCACAGCACCGGCCAACGTGCCGCGAGCGCCTCTGCCACTGCGCTCGGTGCCGGCAGCAGCACCTTGGGCACATCCAAGGCCACGACCCCCCACTCCCACAGCCCGAGTACGGCCAGCCCGAACAGCGCGGGCGCGAGCCACTGCCGCCCGCCGGTCGGCGCCAGCGCGGCCAGCCGCCGCAGCGCGAACCACAGCAGTGCGATGACCACGATGAGGACGACGCCCTGCTGCATCACGGCTGCGCCCCCATCAGGCGAAACGTTATCTTCTCGGCCAGGCTGACCGCCGCCACCAGCGCCACGCCGAGCAGCGCCGCCATGAAGAGGGCCGACCAGATCTGGATCGTCTGCCCGAAGTACGAGCCCGACAGCAGCCGCGCGCCGAGCCCGGCCTGCGCGCCGGTGGGCAGCTCGCCGACGATGGCGCCGACCAGGCTGGTGGCGATCGCCACCTTGGCGCTGGCGAACAGGAAGGGCACCGCCGCGGGCAGGCGCAGCTTGATCAAGCGTTGCGAGTCGCTGGCGCTGTAGGTTCGCATCAGGTCCAGCTGCAACGGGTCGGGCGAACGCAGGCCCTTCACCATGCCGATCGCCACCGGAAAGAAGCACAGGTACATCGAAATCACCGCCTTGCTCGCCAGCGGCGGATACCCCAGCGAGCCGAGCACGACGACGACCATCGGCGCAATCGCCAGGATCGGAATCGTCTGCGACGCGATGATCCAGGGCAGCAGGCCACGGTCGAGCACCGCGCTGTGCACCACGCCGATGGCGATCAGCACGCCCAAAGCCATGCCGAGCACGAAGCCGAGCAGCGTGGCGGTGAGCGTCACGCCGGCGTGGAAGACCAGGCTCTTCGGGCTGTCGACCTCGGTCTCGAAGACGCTCGCCCACCAGTTGATCGCGATCTGGTGCGGCGCGGGCAGCACCGGGCGTTCCATGCTCCACGCTCCTTGGGCAAGGTCGGTGAAGCTCCAGGGCGTGCCAAGACCGTCCAGGCGTTCGCCGACCTGCGGCGCGTTGAGCCACACGGCGGCGGCGTACCAGACCAAGACAGTGACCAGCAGCACCACTCCCACCGGGGCGGCATGGCGCCTGAGCTCAGTCATAGCTGTGCCCCGCCCGCAGCGCCGCACGAACGCGCTGCGCCACCGCGGCGAACTCGGCGGTTTCGCGCACGTCGAGCTGGCGCCCCTCGGGCAGCCGGTTGTCGATGACTTCGATGATGCGCCCCGGCCGTGGGCTCATCACGACGATGCGCCTGGACAGGAACACCGCCTCGCTGATCGAGTGCGTGACGAAGACCACCGTCTTGCCGGTGCGCTCCCACAGTCGCAGCAGCTGCTCGTTCAAGTGGTCGCGCGTGATTTCGTCGAGCGCCCCGAACGGCTCGTCCATCAGCAGCAGCTCGGGCTGCAGCGCCATCGCGCGCGCGATCGACACGCGCTGCTGCATGCCGCCCGAGAGCTGCCAGGGGTACTTGCCCTCGAAGCCTTCCAGTCCGACCAGCGCCAGTTGCGCGCGTGCCCGCTCGCGCCGCTCGGCGGGCGGCAGGCCGATGATCTCCAGCGGCAGCATCACGTTGCGCAGCACGTTGCGCCAGGGGTACAGCGCCGCGGCCTGGAACACGTAGCCGTAGGCGCGCGCCTGCCGCGCCTGCTGAGCGCTCACGCCGTTGACGAGAATGCTGCCGGAGGTCGGCTGCTCCAGATCGGCGATGACGCGCATCAGCGTCGTCTTGCCGCAGCCCGATGGGCCGATGAAGGAGACGAACTCGCCGCGTTCGATGCTCAGGTCGACCTCCGACAGCGCCGTCACCGGCGCGTCGGCGGTCTGGAAGACCAGGCAGAGACCCCGTGCTTCGACGGCGCTTCGCGCCTTCAACTCACCACGCCTGCGCGTTCGAGCATCGCGTGCAGCAGCACGTTGCAGCCGGCGCTGATGTGCTCGGGCTTGGCGTCTTCGATCTCGTTGTGGCTGATGCCGTCCTTGCAGGGGATGAAGATCATGCCCGCGGGCGCCAGGCGCGCCATGTACACGGCGTCGTGGCCGGCGCCCGAGACGCAGCGCATGTTCGAGTAGCCGAGCTTTTCGGTGGCGCGGGCGACGCTGCCGATGCAGTCCGGGTGGAAAGGCTGCGCGGGGTAGTGCGAGACGAGCTCGATCGTGATCGGCAGGCCCGAGGCTTTCGACAGCCGCTCGGCCACGCCGCGGATGTCGGCGTCCATTGCGTCGCACAGCGCATCGCTGGCGTTGCGCAGATCGATCGAGAACTTCACACGGCCCGGGATCACGTTGCGGCTGTTCGGGTGCACGTGCACCATGCCCACCGTGCCACGGCCGTGCGGCGGATGGCGGTGCGCGCAGGCCACCACCTCCTGCATCAGCTGCGCGGCGACTTGCAGCGCGTCCTTGCGCAGCGCCATCGGCGTCGGGCCGGCATGCGCTTCCATGCCGGTCACCGTGCAGTCGTACCAGCGGATGCCGAGCACGCCGCCGACCACGCCGATCGTCTTGTCGTGGTCTTCGAGCACCGGACCCTGTTCGATGTGGGTTTCGAAATAGGCACCGATCGGGTGGTCGCCCGGCTCTTCGCTGCCGATGTAGCCGATGCGCTCGAGTTCGCCCTGTACGGTCTTGCCTTCGGTGTCCTTCGCGGCGTAGGCGTGTTCGAGCGTGAAAGCCTTGGCGAACACGCCCGAGCCCATCATCACCGGCACGAATCGCGAACCTTCTTCGTTGGTCCAGAAGGCGACCTCGATCGGCGCTTCGGTGCGCACGCCGTGGTCGTTCAGCGTGCGCACCACCTCGATGCCGGCGAGCACGCCGTAGTTGCCGTCGAACTTGCCGCCGGTGGGCTGCGTGTCGATGTGGCTGCCGGTGACGATCGGCGGCAGGCTGTTGTCGCGGCCGGCGCGGCGCATGAAGCCGTTGCCGATCTTGTCGATGGTGACGTGCAGGCCCGCCTCGCGCGCCCAGCCGAGCACCAGGTCGCGGCCTTGTTTGTCCAGGTCGGTGAGCGTCAGCCGGCACACGCCGCCTTTGGGCGTGGCGCCGATCTGCGCGAGTTGCATCAGCGAATCCCACAGGCGCTGGCCGTCGATGCGCAGATCGTCGATGCGGGTCTGGGTCTTCATGTCCATGGCGCGTGCTCCTCGGGTTCGCTTCAGGCCGCGGGCTTCACCCCGACTCGGGTGGCGAAGTCGGTGCCGCGGATCTGCGCGTAGTCGTCGGCGGTGAAGCCGTCGTGGTCGTGCATCAGCATCATCATCTCGTCCTGCACCTCGGGGAACAGATGCAGCGGGTACAGCCGGACGCTGTCGGTGCGCGGCGTGGCCACCCAGCCGCGGGTGGCGTTGACGGGCAGGCTGACGCCGGCGGCGACCATCACGCAGTACTCGCCGGCGTGAAAGTTGTCGCGCACCGAGTGGAATTCGCTGATCTCCTGGCCGTCGATGACCAGCACTTCATAGTCGTCGACGGTCTTGACGGCGTCGATCTTGCACAGCGTGACGAGGCGTTCGGCGGTCAAGGGAATCTCCCGGTGGTGTCTTGGCTTTTTCAGCGTTGTACCGCGCTTGGCGCCGTCGCTGCGCTGCGCCGTGCCATCGCATCGAAGTTCGCTCCGAACGGCGGGCGCTTCACGTAGCGGCCGTGACCCTTGGCCGCGCGCAGGTCGCCCTGCGCATAGACCAGCGATCCGCGCGACAGCGTGTGGGTCGGCTGGCCGATCACCGTGCGCCCCTCGAAGACGTTGACGTCGACCCTGGAGCGCTGCGTCTTCACCGACAGCGTCTTCGACGCCTGCGCGTCCCACAGCACGATGTCGGCGTCGGCGCCTTCGACGATGCAGCCCTTCTTCGGGTAGAGGTTGAAGATCCTCGCGCAGTTGGCCGAGGTCACGGCGACGAACTCGCTGGGCGTCAGGCGCCCACTGTTCACGCCGGCGTCCCACAGCACCGCCAGGCGCTCCTCGATGCCACCGCAGCCGTTGGGGATCTTCGTGAAGTCATTGCGCCCGGCGGCTTTCTGCGGCGCGCAGAACACGCAGTGGTCGGTGGCGGTGGTGTGCAGCTGGCCCGCTTGCAGCCCGCGCCAGAGCATCTCCTGGTGGCCCTTGGGCCGGAACGGCGGGCTCATCACGTAGGCCGCCGCGGTCGCGAAGTCGGGGTGGCGGTAGACGCTGTCGTCGATCACCAGATGGCCCGCCAGCACCTCGCCGTAGACACGCTGGCCCCTGGCACGCGCGCGGGCGATGGCCTCGGCCGATTCGATGCAGCTGACATGAACGATATAGATCGGCACGCCGAGCACGTCGGCAATGGCGATCGCGCGGTTCGCGGCTTCGCCTTCGACCATCGGCGGGCGCGACAGCGGGTGCCCCTCGGGGCCGGTGATGCCGCTCTTCATCACCTCCTTCTGCAGCAGGTAGACGAGTTCGCCGTTCTCGGCGTGCACGGTGGGCATCGCGCCGAGTTCGAGTGCACGCTTGAAGCTGTTCACCAGCGTCTCGTCGTCGCACATGATGGCGTTCTTGTAAGCCATGAAGTGCTTGAAGCTGTTCACGCCTTCGTCGCGCACGAGGCGCCCCATGTCGGCGTGCACGCCCTCGCTCCACCAGGTCAC
>JANNQO010000167.1:0-2211 GCA_031400795.1 Rubrivivax sp.
GGCGACGACTTCGAGCGCGTCCTCGGTCACCTCGTCGGCAACGAGTCGCCCGACCCGCAGGCCCGCATCGCCGAGATCCTGGCCGCGATCGACATCCTGCGCCTGAGCCCGGAGATCGGCCGCCCAGCCGAGCGCGGCTTGCGCGAGCTGGTGATCGGCCGGCGGCGCCAGGGCGGCTACCTGGCGCTGTACCGCTACGTTGCCGAGGTCGACACGGTTTTCGTGCTGGCCTTGCGGTCGCAGCGCGAAGCCGGCTACGCGCGCTGAGTCGCTGAAACCCCGGGCCTGCCGGCCCGCGCATCGGCGATTCGTGCAGCGCGCCACCATGTTGCACTGCACATTCGTTAGGATCGCCGGCAGTCCACGAGGAGGTCCGGCCCATGATCCCTGCCGCATTCGACTATCACGCCCCGCGCTCGGTGCCCGATGCTGTGCGCCTGCTCGGCAGTCTGGGCCCAGAGGCCAAGCTGCTCGCTGGCGGCCACAGCCTGCTGCCGATGATGAAGCTGCGCTTCGCGACGCCGCCGCACCTGATCGACCTCTCGCGCATCCCCGAGCTGCGCGGCATCGCGCAAGTGGGCGAGCAGATCCACATCGGGGCGATGACCACTGAAGCCGAGTTGCTGCGCTCGCCACTGCTGGCCGACAAGCTGCCGCTGTTGGTGGAAGGCGCCGGCTGGATCGCCGACCCGCAGGTGCGCGCCAAGGGCACGATCGGCGGCGACATCTCGCACGGCGATCCGGCCAACGACCAGCCGGCGCTGATGCTGGCGCTCGACGCTTCGTTCGTGCTCACCGGCCCGCGCGGCGAGCGCGTCGTTCAGGCGAACGGCTACTTCCTCGGCCTGTTCGAGACGCAGCTCGCGCCCGACGAAATCCTCACGCAGATCCGCATCCCGATCCCCGCCGCGGGCAGCGGCTGGTGCTACCAGAAGCTCAAGCGCAAGACCGGCGATTTCGCCACCGCGGCCACCGCGGTGATGCTCACGATGAAGGCCGGCCGCGTCGAGCGCGTGGCCATCGCGCTGACGAACGCCGGCGTGACACCGCTCAAAGCCAGCGCCGCCGAAGCCTCGCTGATCGGCAAGCCAATCGACGATCCGAGCCTCGCCGAAGCAGCGCGCCTGGCGATGGCCATCGTGCAACCCATGGCCGACCAGCGCGGCAACATCGACTACAAGACCGCGATGTGCGGCGAGATGACGCGCCGCGCCTTGTCGGCCGCGGCCGCGCGCGCAAAGTGAAATCGACGAGGAGACAAGAGATGCCCCAGACCCACGCCGTTTCCTTCCAGCTCAACGGCAAACCCGTCAGCGTGACGGTGCCGCCGCGCGAGCTGCTCATCCACACGCTGCGCGAGAAGCTGGCGCACACCGGCGCGCACATCGGCTGCGAGACCTCGCATTGCGGTGCCTGCACGGTCGACGTCGACGGCCTGTCGCTGAAGTCCTGCACCGTGCTCACCGTGCAATGCGAAGGCGCGCAGGTGCTGAGCGTCGAAGGGCTCGAGCAAGGCGGCGTGCTGCACGCGCTGCAGCAGGCCTTCCATGAGGAGCATGGGCTGCAATGCGGCTACTGCACGCCGGGCATGCTGATGCGTGCCTACCGATTGCTGCAGGACAACCCGAACCCGAGCGAGCAGGAGATCCGCTACGGCATCGCCGGCAACCTGTGCCGCTGCACGGGCTACCAGAACATCGTGAAGGCCGTGCAATCCGCCGCCGCCAAGCTGGCGGCGAAGCAGACCGCCACCGCCTGAATCCCTCTACCGGAGACACCCCATGGGCCAGATGAGCGAACTCCAGGAACGCGAAGACAAGCTGCAGGGCATGGGCACGTCGCTGCTGCGCAAGGAGGACGCCAAGTTCATCCGCGGCCAGGGCAGCTATATCGACGACATCAAGCTGCCGGGCATGCTGTTCGGCGCCATCGTGCGCAGCCCCTACGCGCACGCGCGCATCAAGGGCATCGACAAGAGCAAGGCGCTGGCCTGCCCGGGCGTGGTCGCGGTGCTCACGGCCGATGATCTGAAGCCCGTCAACCTGCACTGGATGCCCACGCTGGGCGGCGACGTGCAGGCGGTGCTGGCCGACAAGAAGGTCTGCTTCCAGTTGCAGGAAGTGGCGATGGTGCTGGCCACCGACCGCTACACCGCCACCGACGGCGCCGCGCTGGTCGAGGTGGACTACGAAGAGCTGCCGGCGATCGTCG
>JANNQO010000168.1:0-8174 GCA_031400795.1 Rubrivivax sp.
CGCGACGCGGGCGATCCGCGCCTGGGAAGCGGCGCTGGCTCAGCCCACGCGGCTGCCGATCGTGGCCCTCACCGCCAACGCACTGGTGGGCGACGCCGAGGCCTGCCGTGCCGCCGGCATGGACGACCACCTGGCCAAGCCTTACACCCGCAAGCAGCTGGCCAAGGTGATGGCGCGCTGGCTGCCGGCCATGCTGGTGGTCAGCGGCGCGCCGGCAGCACTGCCCACGGCGCCGCCGGCCGAGACCACGGCGGGCGACGACTCGCTGCTCGACGCCAACGCCCTGGCCAACATCCGCGCGCTGGACGATGGCGACGGCAGCGTCATCGTCGAGGTGCTGCAGATGTACCTGGACGAAGCGCCGGGGCATCTGGCGCGCCTGCAATCGGCGCTCGAGCGCAGCGACGGCGTCGAACTCGGGCGCATCGCGCACGCCATGAAGTCGGCCAGCTTCAACGTCGGCGCCACGCGGCTGGGAGAGAACTGCCGCGAACTCGAACGCATGGGCAAGGCTGGTGAGTTGGCCTCGGCACCCAAGCTGGTGGCAACGATCAGCGGCTTGTACCAGCGCGTCGAGCCCTTGCTTCGCGCCGAGATGGCGCGCACACCCGAAGGAGCCGCAGCATGAACGGAACACCTCGCGTATTGGTCGTCGACGACGACGCCGGTGGCCGGCGATTGACCCGTGCCACGCTGAAGAAAGCCGGCTTCGAGGTCAGCGAAGCAGCCGACGGCGTGCAGGCCCTGGCCAGCTTGCGCGAGAAGCTGCCCGACCTGGTGCTGATGGACGTCAGCATGCCCGAGATGGACGGCTTCACTGCCTGCGCCGAGCTGCGCCGCATGCCCGGCGGCGCGCGCGTGCCAGTGGTCATGATGACCGGCCTGGAAGACGTGAAGTCGATCGAGACGGCGTTCGAGGTCGGCGCCACCGACTTCATCACCAAGCCGATCAACTGGACCATCCTGGCGCACCGCGTGCGCTACATGCTGCGCGCCAGCAAAGCCATCGACGACCTGAAACAGAGCCAGCGCCGCCTGTCCAACGCGCAGCGCATCGGCGAGATGGGCGATTGGGAATGGGATCTGCGCCTGGGCCGCATCGTCGCTTCCGATCAGGCCTGGGCGATCTTCGGCCACGAGGCCTCGCAAGGCGTGGTCGGCAGCGACACCTTCTTCGGCCACCTGCCCGACGACGACCGCGTGGCGCTGCAACGTGCCTGCGAAGAAGCCGGCCCCGACAGCGAAATCTTCGGCATCGACCATCGTGTGGTGCGCGATGACGGCCGCACTCGTCACGTGCAGCAGCAGGTGGAGGTGGTCGAGCGCCATGCCGACGGCCGCGCCGCGCGGCTGGCCGGCGCGGTGCATGACATCTCGCGCCGCAAGGAGGCTGAAGAACAGATCCGGCGCCTGGCCTACTACGACCCGCTGACCGGGCTGCCGAACCGGCTGGCGTTCGACGAGCACCTGAACAAAGCCATCGCACAGGCCGATCGCTTCGGCCGCAAGCTGGCGGTGATGTTCGTCGACCTGGACAACTTCAAACGCGTCAACGACACGCTCGGCCACAAGGCCGGCGACGAGCTGCTGCGCACCGCCAGCGCACGCCTGTCCGGCTCACTGCGCGCGCACGACAGCGTGACACGAGATTCGGTGCGCGGCCTCCACGAGGCCTCGCACAGCATCGCGCGACTCGGCGGCGACGAATTCATCGTGCTGCTCACTGACCTGGACGACGCCGCCAACGCGGCCTCCGCGGCACGCCGCATCGTGGCCGCGCTGGCCGAGCCGGTGACGGTGCGTGGCACCGAGGTGTTCGTCGGCGGCAGCATCGGCGTGGCCGTCTACCCGCAGGACGGCGCCGACATCGACACGCTGCTGAAGAACGCCGACACGGCGATGTACTGGGCCAAGGAGGCGGGCCGCGGCAACTTCCAGTTCTACGACCGTGCCATGGGCGCGCAGGCGCTGGACAGGTTGATGCTCGAGTCGAGCTTGCGCCGGGCCATCGAGCGCAACGAGTTCGTGCTGCACTACCAGCCGCGCGTGGACGTGGCCAGCGGCGCCGTGGTCGGCGCCGAGGCCTTGATCCGCTGGCAGCACCCCGAGCGCGGTCTGTTGCCGCCGGCGCAGTTCATCCCGCTGGTGGAAAACACCGGGCTCGAGGTGCCGGTGGGCGAATGGGTCATCAAGGCCGCCTGCCGGCAGATGGCGGCCTGGCGGGCGCTGGGCCTCGGAACCATCCCGGTGGCGGTGAACCTGGCCTCCACGCACCTGGGTGAAGCCTCGCTGCCACGGCTGGTGGCGCGGGCGCTGGCCGAGCACCACATCCCGGCCGGCTGTCTGGAGGTGGAGGTCACCGAATCGATCCTGCTCGCCGATTCCGAACGTTCGGCGGCGGTGGCGGCGGAGCTCAGCACGATGGGCGTGCGCTTGTCGATCGACGACTTCGGTACCGGCTACTCGTCGCTGAGTTACATCAAACGTCTGCCGATCCACGCGCTGAAGATCGACCGCTCGTTCGTGCGCGACCTCGTCACCGACCCCGACGACGAGGCCATCGTCAGCGCCATCATCGCGCTGGCGCACAGCCTGAAGCTCAAGGTCGTGGCCGAAGGCGTGGAGACCCCCGAGCAGCTGGCCTTCCTGCGCTCGCGGCAGTGCGACGAATACCAGGGCTTCCTGACCAGCCGGCCCGTCGATGCCGAAGAGTTCGTGCGCGTGCTGCACGCGGTGACGTGCCGGGTGATAGAAGCCGAGGCGCAGATAATCGCCGCATGACGGCATTGACCCTGAACTCCGCGCAAAGGCGCGAACACCGCGCGGCGGCGCATCACCTGGCCCCGCTGGTGCGCATCGGCGCCGAGGGGCTGACCGCGGCGGTGACCAAAGAAGTCGACGCCGCGCTGACGGCGCATGGCCTGATCAAGGTGCGCGCTTTCGTCGACGATCGCGATACGCGCGCAACGATGCTCGCCCAGCTCGCCGAGCAGCTCGGCGCTGCGCCGGTGCAGCATGTGGGCAAGCTGCTGGTGCTGTGGCGGCCCATGCCGCCGAAAGAAAAGGCCGAGCGCGAAGACCGCATGCCGGGGCCGCGCGTGGTCAAGCTGGTGTCGTTCTCCAAGAGCGGCAACCACCGCGCCACGGTGAAGAAGGTGAAAGTCTTCGGCAATCAGCGCGTGACTTCGGGCGGCCAGATCAAGCGCGCGAAAGTGCGTCAGACGAGCGCGAAGAAACGCGCCGGCGAGTAGCTCGCCTCTTCGAACGTCTTCAGACGTAGCGCACGTCGACGATTTCGTAGCTGCGCGTGCCGCCCGGGGCCTGGAACTCGGCCACGTCGCCGGCTTCCTTGCCGATCAGTGCGCGTGCAATCGGGCTCGAGATCGAGATCAGGCCGAGCTTGATGTCGGCCTCGTCGTCACCGACGATCTGGTAGGTGACTTTGGCGCCGCTGTTTTCGTCCTCGAGATCCAGCGTCGCGCCGAACACCACCTTGCCGTCGGCATCCAGCCGTGCGGGGTCGATGACTTGCGCCGTGGCGAGCTTGCCCTCCAGCTCCAGGATGCGGCCTTCGATGAAGCCTTGTTTGTCCTTGGCAGCTTCGTATTCGGCGTTCTCCGACAGGTCGCCCTGCGCGCGCGCTTCGGCAATCGCCTGGATCACCGCGTGGCGCTCGACGGACTTCAGCCGTTGCAACTCGTCCTTGAGCAGGTCTGCGCCGCGGCGCGTCAGGGGAATGGTGGCCATGGTCCGGGTCGGGTGCGGAAAACGCAAATCCGCCGCACGGTGCCCCGTGCGGCGGAAGAATCGATCCAATTCTAGTGGAGCTCGGCCTGCAGTTCCTGCAATGACATCACGCTCAGGTCGTCCTGGTGTTCGAGCGCTTCCACCGCCGCCTCGCAGCCGGCCATCGTCGTGTAGTAGGTGATGCGATGCGCCAGCGCCGCGGTGCGGATGTAGCGTGAATCGGCGATCGCCTGACGCGTTTCGTCCACCGTCGTGAAGACGAGCTGGATCTCGCCGGCCTTGATCATGTCGGCGATGTGCGGGCGGCCGTCCTTGACCTTGTTGACGAGCCTCACCGACAACCCGGCCTCGCCGATCGCGGCTGCCGTGCCTTTGGTGGCCACCACTTGGAAACCCAGCGCGATGAGATGGCGCGCCAGCACCACCGCGCGCGCCTTGTCGCCATTCTTCACGGTGATGACCACGGTGCCCTGGCTCGGCAGGCGCGAGCCGGCGCCGAGCTGGCTCTTCAGCATCGCCTCGCCGAAGGTCCGGCCCACGCCCATCACCTCACCGGTGGAGCGCATCTCGGGGCCGAGGATCGGATCCACGCCCGGGAACTTGTTGAACGGGAACACCGCTTCCTTGATGCTGAAGTAGGGCGGCACGACCTCGCCTTTCACACCACGCTGCTGCGACAGCTTCTGCCCCGCCATGCAGCGCGCGGCGATCTTCGCCAGCGCCTGGCCGGTGGCCTTGCTGACGTAGGGCACGGTGCGCGAGGCGCGCGGGTTCACCTCGAGCACGTAGACCACTGCGGCATCGCCCTCCCCCTGGATCGCGAACTGCACGTTCATCAGGCCGACGACTTTCAATGCCTTGGCCATCGCGATCGTCTGCTGACGCATCTGATCCTGCAGCGCGGAGCTCAGCGTGTAGGGCGGCAGCGAGCAGGCGGAATCACCGCTGTGGATGCCCGCCGCTTCGACGTGCTCCATGATGCCGCCGATCATCACCTCCTCGCCGTCGCTCACGCAGTCGACATCGACCTCGATCGCATCGTCGAGAAAACGATCGAGCAGCACCGGGCTCTTCTCGCTGACGCGCACCGCCTCGCGCATGTAGCGCTCCAGATCCTTGTCGCCGTGCACGATCTCCATCGCGCGGCCGCCGAGCACATAGCTTGGCCGCACCACCAGCGGGTAGCCGATCTGATGCGCCAGCTGCAGTGCCGCTTCCTCGGTTCGCGCGGTCCGGTTCGGCGGCTGCTTCAGGCCAAGCTGGTGCAAGAGCTGCTGGAAGCGCTCGCGGTCTTCGGCGATGTCGATGCTGTCGGGCGTGGTGCCGATGATCGGCACGCCGTTGGCTTCGAGGTCCAGCGCCAGCTTCAGCGGTGTCTGGCCCCCGTACTGCACGATCACGCCGAGCGGGTTCTCCTTGGCGACGATCTCCAGCACGTCTTCCAGCGTCACCGGCTCGAAGTACAGGCGATCGCTGGTGTCGTAGTCGGTGGAAACGGTCTCCGGGTTGCAGTTGACCATGATCGTCTCGTAGCCGTCTTCGCGCAGCGCCAGCGCCGCATGCACGCAGCAGTAGTCGAACTCGATGCCCTGGCCGATGCGGTTCGGTCCGCCGCCCAGCACCATGATCTTCTTGCGCTGGGTCGGTTCGGCCTCGCATTCCTGCTCGTAGGTGGAGTACAGGTACGCGGTCTGCGTCGCGAACTCGGCGGCGCAGGTGTCCACGCGCTTGTAGACCGGGCGCACGTTCAGCGCGTGGCGGTGTTCGCGCACCTCTTGCTGCTTCGTCTTCAACAGCCTCGCCAGACGCTTGTCGGAGAAGCCCTTGCGCTTGAGAAAGCGCATCTCGTCGGCCGTGAGGCTGGCCAGCGTGCGCGCGCCCACCTGTGCTTCGGTGGCGACGATGTCCTCGATCTGTGCCAGGAACCAGGGGTCGATCGCGGTCTCTTCGAAGATCTCGTCCAGGCACATGCCGATGCGGAAGGCGTCGGCGACGAACAGGATGCGCTCCGGCCCGGCGTTGCCGATCTCGTCGACGATCTCGTCGCGCTCGGTGCTGCGTTCGCTCAAGCCGTCGATGCCGGTCTCCAGGCCGCGCAGCGCCTTCTGGAAGCTCTCCTGAAAGGTGCGGCCGATCGCCATCACTTCGCCCACGCTCTTCATCTGCGTGGTCAGGTGCGGGTCGGCGGCGGGGAACTTCTCGAACGCGAAGCGCGGGATCTTCGTCACCACGTAGTCGATGCTCGGCTCGAAGCTCGCCGGTGTGGCGCCGCCAGTGATGTCGTTCCTCAACTCATCGAGCGTGTAGCCCACCGCCAGCTTGGCCGCCACCTTGGCGATCGGAAACCCCGTCGCCTTGGAAGCCAGTGCCGAGCTGCGGCTGACGCGCGGGTTCATCTCGATGACGATCATGCGGCCCGTCTTCGGATCGATCGCGAACTGCACGTTGGAACCGCCGGTATCGACGCCGATCTCGCGCAGGATCGCGATCGACGCGTTGCGCATCAGCTGGTACTCCTTGTCGGTGAGCGTCTGCGCGGGCGCCACGGTGATCGAGTCGCCGGTGTGGATGCCCATCGGGTCGAGGTTCTCGATCGAGCAGACGATGATGCAGTTGTCCACGCTGTCGCGCACCACCTCCATTTCGAACTCTTTCCAGCCGATCAGGCTCTCTTCGATGAGCAACTCCTTGGTCGGCGAGAGGTCCAGGCCGCGCTTGCAGATCTCTTCGAACTCCTCGGGGTTGTAGGCGATGCCGCCGCCGGTGCCGCCGAGCGTGAAGCTCGGCCGGATGACCATCGGGAAGCCCGTGCCGCCGATTTCTCCGGTGATGCGCTTTTGCACCACCAGCGCGTCTTCCATCGAGTGCGCGATGCCGCTCTTGGCCGAATCCAGGCCGATCGAGGTCATCGCGTCCTTGAACTTCAGGCGGTCTTCGGCCTTCTCGATGGCACGCTCGTTGGCGCCGATCATCTGCACGCCGTACTTGGCGAACACGCCGTGTTTGTGCAGTTCGAGCGCGCAGTTCAGCGCCGTCTGGCCACCCATCGTCGGCAGCACGGCATCCGGGCGCTCTTTGGCGATGATCTTCTCGAGCACCTGCCAGGTGATCGGTTCGATGTAGGTCACATCGGCCATCTCCGGGTCGGTCATGATCGTCGCCGGGTTGCTGTTGACGAGGATCACGCGGTAGCCCTCCTCGCGCAGCGCTTTGCAGGCCTGCGCGCCCGAGTAGTCGAACTCGCAGGCCTGGCCGATGATGATCGGGCCGGCGCCGATGATCAGGATGCTTTTCAGGTCGTTGCGCTTAGGCATGGGTCTTCTCCGCCATCAGCGTGACGAAACGGTCGAACAGGTAGTCGATATCGTGCGGACCCGGGCTCGCTTCGGGGTGGCCCTGGAAGCAGAATGCCGGCCGGTCCGTGCGTGCCAGGCCTTGCAGCGTGCCGTCGAACAGGCTCACATGCGTGGGCCGCAGCGTCGGCGGCAGGCTCGCCGCATCGACCGCGAATCCGTGGTTCTGGCTCGTGATGCTGACGCGGCCGCTGTCCAGATCCTTCACCGGATGGTTGGCGCCGTGGTGGCCGAACTTCATCTTGAAGGTCTTCGCACCGGAAGCAAGCGCCAGGATCTGGTGGCCCAGGCAGATGCCGAAGGTCGGCATTCCGGCATCGACAAGTTCTCGCGTGGCGCGAACCGCGTAGTCGCAAGGTTCGGGATCGCCCGGGCCGTTGGAGAGGAACACGCCGTCGGGCTTCAGCCGCCTCACATCGGCCGCGGAAGTCTGCGCGGGCACGACCGTGACGCGGCAGCCGCGGCCGGCGAGCAGGCGCAGGATGTTGAACTTGACGCCGAAGTCGAAAGCCACTACGTGATGTGAAACGTTGGAACTCCGCCCGTAGCCGCGGCCGAGCGCCCAGGTCGTCTCGGTCCATTCGTAGGGCTCGCGGGTGCTGACCGCTCTCGCGAGATCCAGGCCGGCCATCGAAGGCGCGGCCTGCGCGCGCGACACCGCGTCGCCGACCTGCTGCGCCGTGACCGTCGTGCCCGGCTCGAACGCGACGATGCAACCGTTCTGAGCGCCGGTACTGCGCAGCACCCGCGTCAGCGCGCGGGTGTCGATGTCGGCGATGGCCACGGTGCCTTCGTCGCACAGGTACTGAGCGAGCGTGCGTGTCTGGCGGAAGTTGGAGCTGCGCACCGGCAGATCACGAACGATCAGGCCGGCGGCATGCACTTTCGAGGCCTCGACGTCCTCCTCGTTCACGCCGGTGTTGCCGATGTGCGGATAGGTCAACGTGACGATTTGGCGACAATAGCTCGGGTCGGTGAGGATTTCCTGGTAGCCGGTAAGCGCAGTGTTGAAGACCACCTCGCCCACCGTGCGGCCCGCGGCGCCGATCGATCGCCCGATGAAATGCGTGCCGT
>JANNQO010000169.1:0-6293 GCA_031400795.1 Rubrivivax sp.
ATCAACTTCTGCAAGACCAACGGCAACTTCGATCCGGTGACGATGGGCACCGTGCCGAACGTCGGCCTGATGGCCCAGCAGGCCGAGGAATACGGCTCGCACGACAAGACGTTCGAGGTCCCGCAGGACGGCGAGGCGCGCATCGTCGACATCGCCAGCGGCGAGGCGCTGCTGGTGCAGAACGTCGAGGCCGGCGACATCTGGCGCATGTGCCAGTGCAAGGACGCTCCGATCCGCGACTGGGTCAAGCTGGCCGTCACCCGCGCCCGCAACTCCGGCATGCCCGCCCTCTTCTGGCTCGACCCGTACCGCCCGCACGAAGCCGAACTGATCAAGAAGGTCGAGACCTGCCTGAAGGATCACGACATCGCCGGCCTGGATATTCAGGTCATGTCGCAGGTGCGCGCGATGCGCTACACGCTGGAGCGCGTCGTCCGGGGTCTCGACACCATCTCGGTGACCGGCAATATCCTGCGCGACTACCTGACCGACCTGTTCCCGATCATGGAGCTCGGCACCAGCGCCAAGATGCTGTCGATCGTGCCGCTGATGGCCGGCGGCGGCATGTACGAGACCGGTGCCGGCGGCTCCGCGCCAAAGCATGTCAAACAACTGGTCGAGGAAAACCACCTGCGCTGGGATTCGCTTGGCGAGTTCCTCGCGCTGGCCGTGTCGCTGGAGGAACTCGCCCTCAAGACCGGCAATGACAAGGCCAGGCTGCTGGCCACGACGCTGGACGCCGCCACCGGCAAGCTGCTCGACAACAACAAGTCGCCGTCGCCGCGGACCGGTGAACTCGACAACCGCGGCAGCCAGTTCTACCTCGCCATGTACTGGGCGCAGGAATTGGCCGCACAGACGGGCGACAAGGCGTTGCAGGCGCAATTCGCGCCGCTGGCTCGTTCGCTGACCGAGAACGAGCAGACGATCGTTCAGGAATTGGCGGCCGTGCAAGGCAAGCCGGTCGACATCGGCGGCTACTACCTGGCCGACGCCGAGAAGTGCATGGCAGTCATGCGCCCGAGCGCGACGTTCAACGCGGCGCTGGCTGCAACACGTGGCTGATCAGCCGGACGTGCAACCGGTTCGGGAGCCGCGGCAGCGGCCCCAGCGCAAGGCCGCGTGCGCTTGACCGCATCGCCTTCGGTGCACGCTCCACTCGAAGCGCCCGCAGCCGCGCTGCACGGCCAACGCGGCGCGCTCAGCCCTCCTTCTTCCAGATCTGGTCCCACTTCTGCTGGCAGGTGTGCAGCTCGAGGTAGTAGTCCGTGACGCCCTTCAGCACATCTTCCTGGTGCTCGTCGAATTTCTCGCCGACGAGGTTCGGATCGTTCGTCTTGAGGCCGCACCTCCCGCGCGCGGCGTTGTAGCCGGCCACCAGGCCGCTGTTGAAGTGCTGGACCTTGTCGTGCATCTGGCTGCGCAAGAGGGGCTGCGGAGCGAAGGTCCTGTCGAAGCGGAACGCCACCGAGTGGTCGCGCGTCGCCTTGAGCCGTTCGTACTTGGGCATCGCGTCGCTGAAGGCCTTGCCCATGTCCCCAGGGGGAAACGTGATCTCCATCTCGGCGACGAGATCGGACGGCTCGGAGAACTCGCCCCAGCGGAACCCGGTCAGCCACCAGTGCGTCGCCGGGCCGCGCACGAACAGCGGCTGGCCGTTCTTCTTCAACGTGAACGACATCTCCAGGCACAGTTTCGACGAGGCGTACCAGTCGATCTGGTGCTCCAGCGTCCCGGTGGCCGCGGCCACGAGCGGGAACAGGAGTTCGTAGGCGGTCGAGAACACGCGCTTCGCGGTCGACGCCTGCGCGCGGCTGTAGATTCCGATCTCGGCGCCGGTCCCCAGGCCGTACTGGCCTTTCCACAACTCGATCATCCACTCCGTGCCGCCATGGCCAAAGCGGATCGGCTGGCAATCGATGATCGCCGAGATCGAGACCGGCGTGGTCTCGTCGTACAGCCGGCAGAAGCCGTAGTCGTACTGCCAAGGGGGCGGCTTGCGGCGCGAGACGGTGATGTCCTGGCTGGCGTCGTAGACGAAACCGGCGTCGTACACCGCGCGGGCGAGCGGATGCTGCGGCGACCAGTCGGCGGGATTCGGTGCGGCCATGTTGCCTCCTCGGGCTTGGCGCCACTGGGCCGGTCGGCCTGTCCTGCGGACCGCCTGGCGCCAGAAGAGGGCGGGATTATCCGCCTCGGATCGTCCCGCGCCAAGGCAGCCCGCGCCGACGGTACTGGTTGCGCTTCGATATGCGCGTCATCTTCCGGCGCCTGGCCATCGTGGCCGCTCGCACCACGCCCATGAATCGCGTCTTCAGTCGAGCGACTGACGTTGGTTGCTAGTCAGGTCGGAGGTTGATCACGCCAGATCGACCGCGCGGGCAAGCCCCCAGAAATGCGCCCGAGGCCCACGGATACCTGACGGGTTCTGCACCACCCACGAGTGATCTGTCGTCGAACTCCGATCCTCTCGACGTGGTCGGCAAACGTCCCCAAGGTGGACCGGTCGTTCAACTCAAAGATCGCGTTGGACGCGTTGCGTCGAGGCTTGCCAGCCGGCCCGCTGAACGGGCAGTCCGGAATCCGTCATCCGTGGGGAAGCCGCCGGTCCGCTGACTGATGACAACACCCGCGCCGGGCCTTAGCAACCCTAGCCGGTGGGCGCTCCGGCAAGCGCCGCACTCAAACCCAGACCCACGAACATCGTGGTGGCAAGAACGCGCTGACCCCGCGCGAAGCGCGGGCTGCGGTGCAAGCGTTGCCCAACGCGAACGGCCAGCAGGGCATAGCCGCCGTCGACAACCGTCGCCAAGCCAACGAAGAGGAGCCCGAGTGCCCCTGTTTGCTGGGCCACGTCGCCACGCGCCGGATCAACGAACTGAGGCAGGAATGCCAGGAAGAAGAGTGCCGTGCTGGGATTGAGAAGTTCCACCAGTCGAGCGACGCAGCGGCCACCTGAACCAGCGTACCTGTCTCCAGCCCCAACACCGCGACCACGCCAACCGCGCGTCCCTGGTTCATGCTGCGTGCAACGATGTACAAGACTGCCGGGCCAGGCGCCAACAACACCGCTGCGCTGGCAGCCACGAAAAGGAGAAGACTCGAATGATCGAGCATGACTCACCTCATGCGTTCACTTGAAGCAAGCCACGGCCAGCGGGCCGCCGTGCGCAAGCACACGCCGATGCGCGAAGCGCGCTGGCGCAGGACCTCGGCACAAAGGGGTCGGACGCCTCGACCCGGTTCGCTTCGACCAGCAAGGCACGCACCTGCGCACCCCACGATGCGGACCGCGCTGGGTCGGTAGAGGCTGGAGGAAGGCGTTTTCATGTCGGGGCTCCTTTGTTGGCATGGCGCCGTCAAATGCACGGGTGCTTGGCGCGGGCTGCTCGCGCCGATGGGGTGGGCTTGCTGGGTATTACGCGGCCCGCGCATGAAACCCGCCATGTCCGGTGACGCTTCGGCCAACGCCGAGCCGCTCGGCCGGCCTCGCGGCGACGACTTCGGCCAGCTCGACCGCTCGGGCGAGCTAGAGCGCGGTAAGCGTCTCGGCGTGGCATCTGGAGTCCGGCCACTGTTTGCATGACGATCGAGTCCATTGAGAGCCTGGTTCGGCACTGGTTGGCTTCGCGTGGCACGGGCGCGGGGCCGAACGGGCGCTTGGCCTTCCCTGGCAGCGCCTGGAGGAATACAAGCTGATCACGCGAATGTAATTAATGTCCAATTCATTGGTCTGCATTCGCAAGGCTGAACCAACAACTCGTGTCAGACACTCAGGAAGGCCCTAATTCGTCCACAAATTGTCCGGAAGAACCGAATTTCCTATCCTCTGCGCCCGGCGTGTTCCGCGCCGAGTGGAATCGTTCCAGCCGCAACGTACCGCGCACCTCGCGGCTGACGTCGCTGTCGAGGTTGTCCACCGCAATGCCGATGCTGTCGGCAATGCGCACCATGCGCTGGAAGTTGGCGGCCACGCCGGCCGCGTCAACCAGCACCGCGGCACCGGCGCGCTGCAGCAGCGCCGCGCGGGCCGCCGGCAGCGCCACCGCATCATGCCTGGCCACCGCTTCGGCAAGACGCATCAACTCGGCGCCGAACTCGATGCCGCGCGCGGCACGGTCGGCATCACCTTCGATGCCGTGCAGGTCGATCTCGGTCTTCGTGGTCTGCGAGCTCACACGGAGCATCGTGGCATGTGCGTGCGTTCAGTAATAACACTCGTTGACCGCCGACACGCGCGCGGCCACGAGCTCCATCTGCATGCGGTTGATGCAACGCGCCGCATCCTTGACGAAGTTGGCCATGCGCTCCACCGAGAGGTACTGCGCCGACGCGAGCATCAGCCAATCGCGCAGCGCCTGCGGCACGAGCGTCAGCGCGCGGATCACGTTGGCGCTGCGACCGGCCGGCCACAGCCCCGCTTCGCGGCCCACCGCACCGTGCGGCGGCACCGTCGGCACGAAGCCGATGTCTTCGCCCAACACCGCAGGCTGATAGCGGTCGGGCTCGCCGGCGCGCGGCACGGGCAGCGGCTCCAGCGCGAGGCCGAGCGCGCGGTGGAACTCGTCGATGCTGAACACCGCCACCACCACGCCCACCAGTTCGACATAGGCCGCCTTCGACAGGCCCTGCGCCGTGTTCTCCTCCACCCAGCGCCGCGTGATGCGGCCTGGATCGGTGACGATGCGATGCACGGCATCCACCACAGACGGCATAGGCGGCGCCAGTCCCCCGCCCTGCGTGTGCTCGCCCTCCAGGCCATAGGGCGACAGCGCCTGCTTGCGCACCGCGCAGAAGGGGCAGGCAAGCGCGTTGCGCGTCTCCGCGGCGATGGCCACGCGCTGGGCACCCGTCCACCAGCTGCCGGGCGCTGCCAACCGGCCCCAGAACTCGCGGTGCGCCTCGGGGATATCGGGGCGGATCGGGAACGGGGCATCGTCGTAGCGGAAGGGCTGCATGGTGGCTCCTCGGTTTCGTCGTCCCGCGGCGAGCGCGCGAGCGTGGCGCGATTGTCGGCGGGCGGCGCCGAGCCCGCCGGATCAACCCCCGCTGAGAGTTCACGCCGATTTCAGCATCGGCGCCGCGAAGAGTTGCTCCATCTCGCGCCGCACCTTGTAGGCCGGCGTGCTCGTGTCCATCGCCACATCGGCCCACGACAGGCTCTGGCCCTTCTTCACCGCGCGCGTCACTTTGACGTTGTGCGCCAGGCCGAGCGGCAGGCCGCCGAGGCGCGTCGAGGTCTCGGCCGGCAGCAGCTTGCCCCAGACCGTGTAACCCCCTTCGCCGTCGAGCAATTCGCCGGGCGCGAGGTCGCGCTTGGCGGTCGCCACCACATCGGCGTTCCAGCACGTGGCCACGCCGGTGGGTTCACCGCGCAGCGCCACGCTCGCGACCGACATGCCCACTTCGAGCCCGATCAGGTGCCAGCGTTTGTAGAGCGTGAAGTAGCGCCCGCTCGGGTCGGTGTGGGCCTTGTATTCCTCGAAGCAGTTCTTGATGTAGTCGGTCTCGGCCTCGACCGTGACCCACACGCCCATGCGGATGTCGTACGGGATCTTGCGGCCGTTCGCCTCGAGCGACGAGATCACCTCGACCATGCCCTTGCGCTCCAGCACGCCGCCTTCGCTGATCGGCCGCGTCACGAAGGGAATGTCTTCGACGCTCGCCGGCGGGTACAGCAGGCCGTTGCCCGGCACCGTCAGGCCGGTGGCGTTGGCCACCGCGGTCGATTCGATCGACGGCTTCGAGCCGTCGAGAAAGCTGTTGAACATCTTCGGGTTCAGCCCGCCGCGCTCGGCCTGCTCGGGCGTGAGGCCGTAGTTGCCCCAGACTGTTTCGGGCGTCGATTCGCAGAAGTGCGGCAACCACTTGTGGCCGCGGCCTGCCGCCACGACGGGGAAGCCGCAGGTGCGGGCCCAGTCGACCAGGTCGCAGATGAGCGCCGGCTGGTCGCCGAACGCGAGCGAATAGATCACGCCGGCTTCGGCAGCGCGCCGCGCCAGCAGCGGGCCGCAAAACGCGTCGGCCTCGACCGTGACGTTGACGACGTGCTTGTGATTCGCAAATGCTTCCAGGCAGTGTTCGACCGCCGCGATCGGCGAGCCGGTGCACTCGACCACGATGTCGACCGACGGGTGGCGCACCAGCGCGCGCCAGTCGTCGCCGATGTACGTCGCGCCGGTTTTGACGGCGTCGTCCAGGCTGGTGGCGCGCGTGCGCTCGGCCTGCCAGCCGACGCGCGCCAGGTTGGTTCGTGCGGCGTCGGGCGAGAGGTCGGCAATGCCGACAAGGTG
>JANNQO010000170.1:0-22493 GCA_031400795.1 Rubrivivax sp.
AAGGTCGCGAAGGGAGGGCGCGATTGTCCACGTGCTGGTGCGCGTGGTGTGGCGCTCAGCTTCTCAATCTTGCGGCCAGGCCGGCGCGTGCCGCGTGAGGGCCGCCACCGGCGCGGCGGCGCGCCCCTTGCCGCGTGCCGGTACCCCGCGCCACCAGGGCTGCACGGCGCCTCGATGTGCCGGTTCCACGGCCTCGCCCAAGCGTGGCATCAAGAGCGGCGTGCCGTGCTCGGGCGCCAGACGCAGCAAAGTCTCGGCGGGCTCGTCCCAATCGTGCAGCGCCAGGCTGAAGGTGCCCCAGTGCACGGGCAGCAAGACCCCGCCGCCGAGCAGCTGCCAGGCCTTCAACGCGTTCCGCGGGCCGAGGTGGATGTCGCCCCAGGAAGGGTGGAAGGCACCCACTTCCAGCATCACCAGGTCGAACGGACCGAGCCGCGCGGCAATCTCCTGGTATTGCGTCGTCAAGCCCGTGTCGCCGCTGAAGAATACGCCGTGCCGTGGCGAGCGAACGACCAGCGACGACCACAGCGTCGCGTTGCGGTCCTTCAGCGAGCGCCCTGAAAAGTGTTGCGACGGCGCGGCCGTGACCTCGATGTCGTGCCCCGGCAGACGATGGCTTTGCCACCAGTCGAGTTCGGTGATCTGTTCGGGCGCGACGCCGAACGCTTCCAGGTGCGCGCCGACGCCCAGCGAGGTGACGAAGGGCACGCCGAGACGAGCCAGCTCGCGCACCGTCGGGTAGTCGAGGTGGTCGTAGTGGTCGTGCGAGAGCAGCACCGCGTCGATCGCCGGAAGCGCTTTCAACGCCACCGGCACCGGCTGGAAGCGCTTTGGCCCGGCCAGCCGCGACGGCGACGCACGCGGGCCCCACACCGGGTCGGTGAGCAGCCGGCAGCCGTCGATCTCGACCAGCACCGTGGAGTGGCCGAGCCAGGTGGCGCGCAAACCGCTGCCCGGGGGCTTCTGCCAGGCCGCGAGCGGATCGATCGCGGGCAGCGGCGCGCCCGGCACGCGCCGGCCGGCGTGGCAGATGAACTCCGACAACGTCGGCCGCGGAGCGCTGAGTTCGCGCAGCCCCGGCAGGACGGGGTGCAGGTTGCGAAAACCGCCGCCGCGCTCGCCGTCCACCCACGAAGGCGAGGCTTGCATGCGTTCCAGGCGCAGGCCCAGGGCGCGAGCGCCGAAGGATTTCATCGGGCGACTCCGAGGTCGAAAGGCACCGATTGCACCACGCATGGCCGGATCGGCGGCTGCCGATCGACGGGCGGCCATGCGTCGCCGCGGTTGCCCCAACTGGCCGAGCTGAAAGAGCGGCTGCCGCGCTGACCGGCCTTGCCTCGTCAGCTCGTCTCGACCGCCCAGCCCGCACGCGAGTCCTGTGCCAGCCGCTCGCACAGCCAGGGCAACAGCGTGCGCAGCGCCGCGGCCAGGATGTGCGGCGGGTTGGCCACGAAGACGCTGCTGCCCAGCAGGCCGACGCCGCGTGCATCGGCGGCGGTGCCGCGTACCGTCAGCCGTGCCAGCAGCCAACCCTTCTTGGCGGCACTTTGCGCGCTGGCCTTCAACCGCTGCGGCAGTTGCGCGGCTTCGATCAGCTGCACCTGCGGCAGCCACACCATCACGGCGCCATCGGCAAAGCGCGCCAGTGCTTCGCGCAGCGCAGCCAGCGTCTTCGCGTAGTCGGTCTTCAATTCGTAGGACGGATCGATCAGCACCAGACCACGCCGCGTCGGCGGGGGCAACAGCGCTTTGAGCGCCGCGAAGCCGTCGCCCATCGTCACCTCGGCGCCGGCAGCGCCGCCGAGGAACGAGGCGAGGATCTTGTGGTCGGTGGGATGCAGCTCGAACAGGCGCAGCTGGTCCTGCTCACGCTGCAGCATCTGCGCGAAGGCGGGTGAACCCGGGTACTGGGTGAGGCGCGCACCACCGTTGAACTGCTCGATGCAGTGCAGGTAGTCGGCCACGAGCGGCGCCAGCGCCGCATCACCGCGCAGCGGCCACAAGCGGCCGATGCCGTCGGCATGCTCGTGGCCTTTGCGCGCGTAGTCCGACAGCAGCGAATAACCGCCGGCACCGGCATGCGTGTCGATCAGCCGCCAGCCCTTGTCCTTCTGGTTCAGGTGGCGCAGCAGCGCCACCAGCACGATGTGCTTGAGTACGTCGGCATGGTTGCCGGCGTGGAAGGCGTGGCGGTAGGCAAGCATGGACCGATTCTGGCGCGCGCAGCGCGCCACCCGTGCCAAGCATCACGCCATACCGATCTTGCATGACGCGCCCCCAGGTGGGTGGTTACGACGTGATTACATTGCGCCCACAATTTCGCTCGCTGCCCGGTGGTTGAACGGTGACGGCGGTATTCGGCGAGCCCCGATCAGACACGACAAGGAATCGCGGCGAGGCTCGCCCAATCCCGCATCGCATCATGATTGGAGCTTCCGTGAACCGTCCCGCGCTGGAAGGCTTGCGCCTGAACGTGCCTGCATTCGTGCGGCACAACCGCCTGATCGACTGGGTGGCGCAGATCGCCGCGCTCACCGAAGCCCGAGAGGTCTGCTGGTGTGATGGCTCCGAAGCTGAATACCAGCGACTGACGGCGCAGCTGGTGGCCGGCGGCACGCTGCTCGAACTCAACACCGAGCTGCGCCCGCGCAGCTTCCTGGCGCGCAGCAGCCCGGGCGACGTGGCCCGCGTCGAAGACCGCACCTTCATCTGCTGCGAGCGCGCCGAAGACGCCGGCCCCACCAACCACTGGATGGCGCCGGCCGAGATGCGCGCGACACTCGAGACCGGGCCGGACGCGCTGTTCCGCGGCGCGATGCGCGGGCGCACGCTGTACGTGGTGCCGTTTTCGATGGGGCCACTGGGCTCGCACATCGCGCACATCGGCGTCGAGCTCACCGACAGCCCCTACGTCGTGGTGAGCATGCGGGTGATGACGCGCATGGGCAGCGGGGCGCTGGACGTGCTGGGCGAAGACGGCGCGTTCGTGCCTTGCGTGCACACGGTGGGCGCGCCGCTCGAACCCGGCCAGCGCGACGTGGCCTGGCCGTGCAACGCCACCAAGTACATCGTGCACTACCCCCAGACGCGCGAGATCTGGAGCTACGGCTCGGGCTACGGCGGCAATGCACTGCTCGGCAAGAAATGCTTCGCGCTGCGCATCGCTTCGACGATGGGGCGCGACCAGGGCTGGCTGGCCGAGCACATGCTGGTGCTCGGTGTCACCTCCCCCGAGGGCCGCAAGTACCACGTCGCCGCGGCCTTCCCCAGCGCCTGCGGCAAGACCAATTTCGCGATGCTCGTGCCGCCGCAAGGCTTCGCCGGCTGGAGGGTGACGACCATCGGCGACGACATCGCCTGGATCAAGCCCGGCGCCGGCGGGCGACTGCTCGCGATCAACCCCGAGGCCGGCTATTTCGGCGTGGCGCCGGGCACGAACCGGCAGACGAATCCGAATTGCATGGACACCTTGCAGCACGACGTGATCTTCACCAACGTCGCGCTCACCGACGAAGGCGACGTGTGGTGGGAGGGCATGACGAGCGAGCTGCCCGCGCACCTCATCGACTGGCAGGGCCAGCACTGGACGCCGGCCATCGCCAAAGCGACGGGCGCCAAAGCGGCGCACCCGAACGCACGTTTCACGGTGGCTGCCACCAACAACCCGGCGCTCGACGCCGACTGGGACAACGCCGCCGGCGTGCCGATCGATGCCTTCATCTTCGGCGGCCGCCGCTCCACCACCGTGCCGCTGGTGGCGCAGGCGCGCAACTGGGTCGAAGGCGTGTACATGGCCGCCACGATGGGCAGCGAAACCACCGCCGCGGCGGCCGGCCAGCAAGGCGTGGTGCGCCGCGACCCGTTTGCGATGCTGCCTTTCACCGGCTACAACATGGCCGACTACTTCCAGCATTGGCTGGACATCGGCGGCCAGCTGCCGGCGAGCACACGGCCGAAGATCTTCTGCGTCAACTGGTTCCGCAAGGGCGCCGACGGCAAGTTCGTGTGGCCGGGCTACGGCGAGAACATGCGCGTGTTGGAGTGGATGCTCGGCCGCATCGAAGGCCGCGCCGGTGGGCAGGAGAACCTGTTCGGCATCAGCCCGCGCTACGAAGACCTGCGCTGGCAAGGGCTGGCCTTCACGCGCGAGCAATTTGCCAGCGTGATCGGCATCGACCACGCGGCCTGGCAGCAGGAGTTGTTGCTGCATGCCGAGCTGTTCAAGACGCTCGAGCACCACCTGCCGCCGCAGCTGCCGCAGACCATGGCAGGCATCCAAGAGCGGCTCGCGGCGGCGTGAAACTTCAGCTGCTCTCCGACCTGCACCTGGCCCTCGGCCGGCAAGGCGAGGACTGGGCGCCGTCGATCGCTCTGGCCACCGGCGCGAAGGCGGCGCAATGCACACGTTTCACTGCGGCCGCGGTCGAACCCGTCGATCAGGAACCGCTGGAGGCCGACCCGCCATCGATGACGGGCGTGATCGGCCACCCCATGTCTGGACACCGCAAAGGGGCCCATCCCCGCGAACCTGTGAGAGCGCCGGCGCAGCGCCAGCGCTACTTGAAGTCTTGCTGCACGCAGGGCCGATCCGCTGTACGAGCACGCACAAGAAACCAATCTCGAAACCAGGGCGCACCTGGAGGGCGTGTGCCTACCGACGGAAGGAGCGCAGCCATGCGAAGCAGTCCGGCAACCGAGTGACCGCGCGGGTGAGTGGGGACCGCGTCAACGGTCCCCACTCGCTATCAACTCGCAACACGCGTTGATAGGGTCGGCTAAGACCAACTGGGATTTTATCGCCCGGGCCCTGTCACGCCCCTCTCATAGGAGAAGCGCGATGACAATGGATTCACGATTTGCGCCGCTGAAGTGCGCGCAGTTGCTCTTCGACGAACACGGCGGGTGCCTTTGGGGCACCATGACCGAGCGCGGCTATGGCGACAGTGAGCAGCTCGATTGGGCGCGAATGGCCTCCAAGAATGCGGTGGAGCCTCTGCCTGCGAACAAGGAGGCAGAGCTGCTCGCCGTCCTCCATGATCTGCATCACCTTGGCCTCGTTGAGCGCAAGACCTGCGTCGATCAGCACGACAGCACAAAGTACGCCGTTATGTGGCGCCGATGCCTCGCAGCCGCCGGGCTCGTCGGCGCGTTCGGCTCGACGGTGGCTCTTGTGGGCCTCGATGCGGGATCGCGAGCGGGCCTGCCCAACAACATCACGAACGTGAAACGAAACGGCGAGCCCTCGGTGGCGAGTTCGGCGACGACAGTCGCTGCGTCCGGCTCGACCAGCGAGGCGATCCAGGCCGGTTCGTCGATGGTTGACGCGTCGCCGGTGGACACGCCTCGATGCAGGTACACCTCGAGTCTGCGTGCTGACGATGCGAGCCTTTCGTGGGCGGCCCGATCGGCTTTGGCGGGTGCGCAGCGGCGGTGCGCATCCACGAGTGCTGTGCCGTCGGCGAAGTCTGGGATGGCTGCATCCGGTGCAGCTCGCGATCCGCTGGCGTCCCAGGGAGACGCACCGCCAGCCAAGGCGCTGTTGGCCAACGAGCCGAGCGTCGACTACAACGGCGACACCTCTCCCGCCGCGGATGTGGTCGCCCCGGCATCTCCGGCGTCGAGCCCTTCGCCTCACGCGATGCCGGGTCCGAGCGGACCGTGCAGCGGGCTCCCCTTGCTGCGGGCCGCCTGGTGTCGAGTGAAGGTTTGCGCCGCCAATCAGCTTCACCCCGAGTGCAGGCAGCCGTATGAGGCATCACTGCCGTGAGCGGGGAGCACGTGACGTAGGCATCGTTCTCGAATGCCTGTCGGGTACGATGCCTGCGTTAGCACCCTCGGTTACCTCATGAGCTTTTCCCTCGGAAACTCCTGTCATGTACCACTTCCGACAGGGGCACCGACTGTGGCTCGCTGCGAGACGCATGCCATCCAAGAACGGCTCGCGGCGGCGTGAAGCTCCAGCTGCTTTCCGATCTGCACCTGGAGAGCGAAGACTTCGAGCCCGAGCCCGCGCCCGGCGCCGAACTGCTGGTGCTGGCCGGCGACATCGACAGCCGCTGGGCGGGCTACCAGCGTTTTGCCGGCTGGCCGGTGCCGGTGCTGGTGGTGGCCGGCAACCATGAATTCGACGGCCGTGAACTCACCCAGGCCTGGCCGGAGTTCCGATCGATGTGCACGCAGCTCGGCTTCACGCTGCTCGAACGCGAATCAACGCTGCTGCGCGATGCATGCGGCGAAGTGATCCGCTTTGTGGGCACCATCCGCTGGTGCGATTTCGACGTTTTCGGCGCGGCCGGCCGCGCGCGCGCCGAGAAGGCCGGCGGCTATTTCCAGCGGGTGATGCAAGCCACGCGCGGCGGCGCGCCGTTCGACGCCGCCGCCGTGCGCGACGAAGGCCTGGCCTGCCGGCGCTGGCTGGAGGCCGAGCTGGCCGCCGCGCCGCGAGGACGCTGGCAGCGCACCGTGGTGATCACGCATTTCGCGCCGAGCCTGAAAAGCGCTGACCCACGCTACGGCCTGCAGCCAGGCACGGCGAGTTTCTGCAACGCCGACGACGACCTCATTGCGCGCGCCGGCACCTGGCTGCACGGGCACCTGCATTGCCGGCACGATTACCGCATCGATCGACCGGGCCGCGCGCCGACGCGCGTGATCTGCCAGGCCCGCGGCCTGGCCAAGCGCGGCGAAGCCGATGGCTGCGACACGCAGCGCCTGATCGAGGTTTGAGCGCGGACAAGGCCAGGCACGCCGAGCCGCGGGCACAATAGCCCATCGCGCATCAATCCTGCACTGGAGACTTCATGAAGATCCTCGTCCCAGCCGATGGCAGCGAGTTCACCAAGCGCATGCTGGCCTACCTGGCCGCCCACGACGAGTGGTTGGGCGCGCGCCACCAGTACACCGTGCTGCACGTCACACCGGCAGTGCCGCCGCGCGCCGCGGCGGCGCTCGACAAGGCGCTGCTCGACCAGCACTACGCAGACGAATCCGAGAAGGTCCTCAAGCCGATCCGCGCGTTCTTCAGTCAGCAGGGCATCCAGGCCAGCTTCGTGAACAAGGTCGGTCATGCCGCGGAGACGATCACTACGATGGCCGACAAAGACGCGTTCGACCTGGTCATGCTCGGCTCGCATGGCCACGGCAGCCTGGCCAATCTGGTGCTCGGCTCGGTGGCCACCAAGGTGTTGGCCGGCTGCGGCGTGCCGGTCCTGATGATCCGCTGAAGCAGCGCGCGGCGGATTGCCGCTCACACTCTCAGGCCGGCCGCGACGCCAGGCCAGCGAAGCAGGTGCCGAGCACCCATTCGACGATTTGCGCGTCGTCGTGCTGGCCGCTGGCCTGCAGCACACCAGGCACGGGGTCGCAGGCGCGCGCGAAGATCGTGTACAGCACCACCTCGGGTGGCAGGCTCGGGTTGATCGCGCCTTGCTGCTGCGCCGCGACGATCCACTCGCCCAGCCGGTCGCTGACGCGCATCAGCAGGTCCATGTAGGTCATGCTGCCGATGAGTTCGGCGCGCAGCGAGCTGTTCTGCGAAGGCAGCGAAGGCATCTCGCCGGCGAGCAGCTTTTCCAGGCACCAGCGCACGGCGGCCTTCAGCTTTTCTACCGGGGGCACGGCGGCCTGCGCATGGAATTGCTCCAACAGAGCCCAGGCCTGATCCAGCACGCGCACCATCGCCGCTGCCGCCAGCGCTTCCTTGGACGGGAAGTGTTTGTACAGACTGGCCTTGGCGATGCCCACGTCGGCGGCCACTTCGTCCACCGTCATCAGGTCGAAGCCCTTTTCGGCGAGCAACCGGTTCACCGAGGCCACGATCGCGTCTTCGCGGACGCGCAGGATTTGTTGACGGAACGAAACGCGAGCCATGCGCGCCAGTGTAGTCGGCGCGTCTGGGAACTCACCAGTCACCGTGCCGGCCCCGGGCCTTCCTGGGGCGGCAGCCCAGGTGTCGGATTGGGCGGGTCGTCGAACTCGCCCATGCTCAGGTCCAGCCCGAACGCCGTGCCCAGATCGGCCGGGTCGGGCTCCACCGGGGTCGGGCGCGGTTGCGACCAGGGCCAGAAGCGGGAGCCGGGGCGGGCGGTGGTCATGGTGGCGCCTGTCAGTGAGGTCAATCGTTGGTGCACAGTGTCACCGCGATGCGGCCCGCACCATCCCACAAACTGGCGGTTTCGTGCAGTCCAGTTCGATCAGGGCCCTAGAATCCGCGCGCCCCATGAAGACCGTCACGAGTTCAGGCTACTGCGCGATCGACTTCGGCACCTCGAATTCGGCGCTGGCGGTGCCAACGACCGCCGGCATGGCGCTGGTCGAACTCGAGCCCGGCTTCCAGACCATGCCCACTGCCGTGTTCTACCGCGCCGACGTGCCCGAGCATGGCCCCGAGACGACGCGCTGGTACGGCCGCGCCGCCGTGGCGGCGTATGTGGACGGGCTGGACGGGCGGCTGATGCGCTCGATGAAGAGCATTCTGGGCAGCGCGCTGGTCGAACAAAGCACCGATGTCGGCGGCGGCCGCGCGGTGAAGTACCTGGACGTGATCGCCGGTTACCTGCGCCACCTGAAAGGCAGCGCCGAAGCCACGCTCGGCGCGCCGATCGAGCGTGCCGTGCTCGGCCGCCCGGTGTACTTCGTTGACGACGAACCCGCGCGCGACGCCGCGGCGCAAGCAGCGCTGGAACGCGCCGCGCGCCAAGCGGGCTTCAAGGAACTCGCGTTCCAGTACGAACCGATCGCCGCCGCGCTGCACCATGAGCGCAGCGTGCAACACGAGCAGCTCGTGCTGGTGGCAGACATCGGCGGCGGCACCTCGGACTTCTCGCTGGTGCGTGTCGGGCCCGAACGTGCCGCGCGGCTGGACCGCAAGGGCGACATCCTTGCCAACCACGGTGTGCACACCGCCGGCACCGATTTCGACCGTCGCGTCGAACTGGCGAGCATCCTGCCGCTGTTCGGTTTCGGCGCCTTCGGGCCCGCGCGTGCCGGCGAGGCGGCGCGCGAAGTGCCCAGCAGCGTGTACTTCGATCTGGCCACCTGGCACCTCATCAACACCGTCTACGCGCCGGCCCGCGTGGCCGAATGGCGCGGTATGCGCAGCTGGTTCGCCGACGAGCGGCTGCACCGCCGGCTGATCGCGGTGCTCGAACAGCGTTGGGGCCACGCGCTGGCAGCGGCGGCCGAGCAGGCCAAGATCGACGTGGCGCAGCACGGCCGCGCGAGCATCGAGCTGTCGTTCGTCGAGGCTGAGCTGCGCAGCGCGCTCGATGAGCGCGCCGCTGCGGCGGTGCTGGAGGCCGATGTGGCGCGCATCGCTGGCGCGGCAGCTGAGACCGTGCGCCTGGCTGCAGTGGCCGCTGCGAAAGTGGACGCTCTCTTCTTCACCGGCGGATCGACCGGGCTGCAATCGCTCGTCGACCGCATCGCAGCGGCCTTCGGCGCAGCGACCGTGCTGCGCGGCGACCGCTTCGCGAGCGTGGCCAGTGGCCTGGGTGTCTATGCGCAGCGGCTGTACGGCCGCTGACTGCGCTCGATCAGCGGCGCTTGACCTTCTTCGCGGCGCCCGCGGCACGCGGCTTGGGCGCCGGCTTCAACGGCCGCGACACATCGGCGATCAACATCAGCGCCCGCACCAGGTCCTGCACGGCTTCGGCCAGGTCCTTGGGCGGCTCGATCGTGTCGATGACTTCGATCAGCGCGTCGGCGTCTTCCAGATCCTCGCGCGGCACATGCAGATACAGCAGCGCGAGCGGCTCGACCAGCGCCGGGTCGTCGATCGCGGTGAGGTCGGGGAACAGGTCTTGCGCCGCCGCGAAACCGGCGATCCAGGGCAACACCGCGGCGGACGGTGACTCGCCTTCGGCGGCGGCGGATCCACCTTCGTAGGCGTTCGACTCACCTTCGGTGAGAGCGAACACCCAAGGGTCGAACCAGTCGCGCCGCGTGATCGCCGCCTCCAGTTCGGCATGCCGGCGGCGCGCCAGCCGGTGCAGCTCGGTGGCGTCGAAGCCGGCGGGCAGCGGCCGGCCGTCGAGATCGGTGATGCCGGGCAGCCAGCGCGATGCGCTCACCGGACCGGGCTGCAGGATCACGCCGCACAGGTAGCCGTCCAGCGCCATCACGTCCAGCGCTTCGAGTGGTGCGGGCACGCCGTCGAGCAAGGATTGCAGGCGTTCGATGTCGGTGTCCGCCAGTGGCGCGTGAGGGGTGTTGCTCATTGCAGCATTCTCGCTGCTTGACAAGTCACCTATCGGTGACTATTCTCAAGTCACCGATAAGTGACAGTAGGAGTTCAGCTTGCAACGACGTGTTTTCATCCGAGTCCTGGGCGGCGCTGCCGTGGTGGCGGGCGCAGGACTGTCGGCCTGCAGCAGCCAGTACCCGGCCGAAGCCGTGGCGCCCTGGCAAGGGCCGGGCACCGAGCCCGATGTGCGCCGCTGGGCGCTGGGCTACGCCATCCTGGCGCCGAACTCGCACAACCGGCAGCCCTGGCTGGCCGACCTGCGCGAGCCGAACGCGATCACCCTCTTCGTCGACCGCCAGCGCTTGCTGCCTGAGACCGACCCCTGGTCCCGCCAGATCGTCGTCAGCCAGGGCACGTTCATCGAGAGCCTGCTGATTGCGCTGACCGAGCGCGGGCTGAACGCCCGACTCGAACTGTTTCCGCAAGGCGAGTTCGAGGCACGAGCGCTGGACGACAGGCCGGTGGCGCGCATCAGCTGGAATGTTGGCGGCGCTGCGCCTGCGAAAGACCCGCTGTTCGCCCAGCTGCTGCGCCGCCACACCGCCAAGGTGCCCTACGACATCACGCGCGAGGTGGCACCGCCGGCGTTCGACGCGCTGCGCGCCGCGGTGGCCGGCCGAGCGGTGCGCTACGGAGCGACCGCCGAGCCCGCGCAACGCGAAGCGCTGCGCCAGCTGTGCTGGGACTCGGCGCAGGTCGAAATCAAGACGCCGCGCACGGTGATGGAAAGCGTGCGCCTGACACGCGTGGGCCCGGCCGAAATCGCGCTGCACCGCGACGGCATCGCGCTCAACTCACTGATACCTCGCTTGGCGGCGATGGTCGGTGCCTTCGACCGCAGCAGCCCGCCCGCGCCTGGCAGCACCGCCGAGAAACAGGTGCTCACACGCTTCGAAACGCACAGCCGCACGGCGATGGGCTTCGTCTGGCTGGCCACCGACGTGGTGCCTGGGCGCACGCGCAGCGCCGAGGTCGAGGCCGGCCGCGCCTACATGAGGCTGCAACTGAAAGCCACCGAGATCGGATTGCAAGTGCACCCGATGAGCCAGGCGCCGCAGGAGTTTCCCGAGATGAGGCCGCACTACGACGCGCTGCACCAGCGCCTGCTCGGCCGCCCGGCCAGCGAGCAGGTGGTGCAGATGTTCTGCCGCGTCGGCTACTGCGAGGCCCAGCAACCCACGCCGCGGCGCGGTGTGGATGCCATCATCAAGGCGTGAAGAAGACCACGACTGCGCCGGCCCGAGCTGATCCGGCTTCGCCGGGCGGCTCGACGCCCTCGGGGGGCGGCGGCGTACCCGCCGCCTCGGGGGCCCTGTTTCGCAACCGCGAACAGACCGAAGCGCGCATCCTGCAAGCGGTGGGCGAGGTGCTGGCGCGCGACGGCTTCGGCGCCATCGGCGTGAACGCCGTGGCGCGCGAAGCGGGGGTGGACAAGGTGCTGATCTACCGCTACTTCGGCGGCCTGCCCGAGCTGCTCGCCACCTGGGGCAAGAGCGGCCGTTTCTGGCCCTCGGTGAGCGAACTGCTCGGCGACCACCCGCAGGCCATCCTCGCGCTGCCCCTGGCCGAGCGCTACGCGCGCTTCTTCGAACACTTCATCGACGGGCTGCGTGCGCGGCCGCTGACGGTCGAGATCCTGGCTGCCGAGGTGCTCGAACGCAACGAGCTGACGGCGCTGCTGGAGGCCGAACGCGAAGCCTGGGGTGAGCAGGCATCGCGGCTGCTCGGTGGCGAAGAGTTCGTGCGCCGACCCGAACTGCAAGGGCTGACCATCCTGCTGGTGGCCGGCGTGCAGTACCTGCTGGTGCGTGCGCGGCGCATCCGCATCTTCGGTGCGATCGACCTGCGCAGCGACGAAGGCTGGGCGCGGCTGAAGGAGTCGATTCGAGCCACCGCGCTGCGCATGTTCGACACACCGCCGCCGCAATAGACTCGACGCCTTCGCCACGACGCAAGGAGTCCGGTCATGGGCGCACCCGAAGCTTTCACCACCAGCACCACGGTCGGCCACTTCATCGCCGGCGGCGTGATGTCGGGCAACAGCCCGCGCCGCCAGGACATCTTCAACCCGGCCACCGGCAAGGTGGCGCGCCAGCTGGTGCTGGGCAGCGCCGACGACGTGCGCGTGGCCGTTACCGCCGCGCAGACTGCCTTCCCGGCCTGGGCCGATACACCGCCGCTGCGCCGCGCACGCGTGCTGAACAACTTCCTGGCCCGGCTCAACCAGCACCGCGACACGCTGGCCGCGATGATCACTGCCGAGCACGGCAAGGTGTTTACCGATGCACAAGGCGAAGTGACACGCGGCATCGACATCGTCGAATTCGCCTGCGGCATCCCGCAGCTCTTGAAAGGCGACTTCACCGACCAGGTCTCCACCGGCATCGACAACTGGACGTTTCGCCAGCCGCTGGGCGTGGTGGCCGGCATCACGCCGTTCAACTTCCCGTGCATGGTGCCGTGCTGGATGTTCCCGGTGGCCATCGCCTGCGGCAACACTTTCATCCTGAAGCCCAGCGAGCGCGACCCGTCGGCGTCGCTGTTCATGGCCGAGCTGCTGCGCCAGGCCGGGCTGCCCGATGGCGTGTTCAACGTCGTTCAGGGCGACAAGGTGGCGGTCGACGCGCTGCTCGAACACCCCGACGTGCGGGCCGTCTCTTTCGTCGGTTCGACGCCGATTGCCAAGTACATCTACGAGACCGGTGCACGCAACGGCAAGCGTGTGCAAGCGCTGGGCGGTGCCAAGAACCACATGGTGGTGATGCCCGACGCCGACATCGAACAGACCGTCGATGCGCTGATCGGCAGCGCCTACGGCTCGGCCGGCGAGCGCTGCATGGCGATCAGTGTTGCGGTGCTGGTGGGCGAGGTGGGCGACCGGATCGTCGAGAAGCTCGCCACGCGCACGAAGCAGCTGAAGGTGAAGAACGGCATGGAGCTCGATGCCGAGATGGGCCCGATCGTGACGCGCCAGGCGCTCGAGCGCATCGAGGGCTACATCGCGCTGGGCGTGACCGAAGGCGCCAAGCTGGTGGTCGACGGCCGCGGCCTGAAGGTGCCCGGCCTCGAGAGCGGCTTCTTCACCGGCGGCACGCTGTTCGACCACGTCAAGCCCGACATGCACATCTACCAGGACGAGATCTTCGGCCCGGTGCTGAGCTGCGTGCGCGTGAAGGATCTGGCCGAGGCCGTGCAGCTCGTCAACGATCACGAATACGGCAACGGCGTCTCGTGCTTCACCAGCGACGGCGGCGTGGCGCGCGAGTTCAGCCGGCGCGTGCAGGTGGGCATGGTCGGCATCAACGTGCCGATCCCCGTGCCGATGGCCTGGCATGGCTTCGGCGGCTGGAAGCGCTCGATGTTCGGCGACATGCACGCCTATGGCGAAGAAGGCGTGCGCTTCTACACCAAACAAAAAAGCGTGATGCAGCGCTGGAGCGACAGCATCGGCAAAGGCGCCGAGTTCGTGATGCCGACGTCGAAGTGATGCGGCGGCGCGCGCTGCTGACGGCGGGGCTGGCGGCGTTACCGGACATCGGAGTGCACGCGCAGAGCCCCGCGTACGACGCCGCGGACCTGCGCCATGCGCAAGCGCTGCGCGACCGTGCGCTGCACGACCGCGAAGCGTGGCGCTTGGTGGAGTCGCTGACCACCGAGGTCGGCGCGCGGCCAGCGGGCTCGGCCGGCGATGTGCGCGCCAAGGAGTGGGCGCTCGCCCAGTTCCAGCGGCTGAACCTGGCGCACGCGCGCGCCGAACCGATCGCGCTGCGCGTGTGGCAGCGCGGTGCCGCGTCGGCGCGACTCGTGGCGCCGGTGGCGCAGCCGCTGGTGATGGCCGCCCTGGGCAACAGCGTGGCCACGCCGGACGGTGGCATCGAGGCCGAACTGGCCGTCTATCCGACGCTGGATGCGCTGAAAGCCGACACCAGCACGCGCGCCCAAGGCCGCATCGTCTACATCGACCAAGCCACCGAGCGCACGCGCGATGGCAGTGGCTACGGCGCCGCGGTGGGCATGCGCATCAGCGGCGCGATCGAGGCCGCCCGCCGCGGCGCGCTGGCGCTGGCGATCCGCTCGGTGGGCACCAGCAACAACCGCATCGCACACACCGGCCTGTTGAGATACGAGCTGCACGTGCCGCGCATCCCGGCGTTCGCGGTTTCGGTTCCCGATGCCGACCTGATCGCCAGGCTGCACGTGCGTGGCGTGGTGCCGACGATGCAGGTGCTGCTGGACGCGAAGAGCGACGTCGACGCCATCACGCACAACTTGATTGCCGAGGTGCCGGGCACCGATCTGGCGCAGGAGATCGTGCTCATCGGCGCGCACCTCGACTCGTGGGACGTCGGCCAGGGCGCGCTGGACGACGGCGCCGGCGTGGCCATCGTCACCGCCGCGGCAGCCCTGATCCGGCAGGCCGGGCGTGTGCCGCGGCGAACGATCCGCGTGGTGCTCTTCGGCAACGAAGAAAACGGCTTCGACGGCGCACGCGTTTATGGCGACCGCTACCGCGACGCGCCGCACCAGTTGGTCGGCGAAAGCGACTTCGGCGCCGGGCGGATCTACCGCTTGCGCGGCCGCTTCGCACCGCCTGCGCAGGCGCTGCTGGCGCCGATGGCGCAGTTGCTCGAGCCGCTGGGCGTGGCGCTGCCCGACCAGGGCGTACACCTTGGCACGCCCGGCCCCGACGCCGCGGTGCTGATGCGCCGCCACCGCTGGCCGGCGATCGACCTGGCGCAGGACGGGACGCACTACTTCGACGTGCACCACACCGAGAACAGACACGCTGGACAAGGTCGACCCCGCGGCGCTGGCGCACAACGTCGCCTGCTGGGCGGTGGTGGCCTGGCTCGCCGCGCAGGCCCCGCTGCCCTTCGGCCCGCTGCCGGGCTGACCAGCGGCGGGTCGAACGCATCCGCGCGCCCCGCTGGCCGCCCGGTAGCTCAACTGCCGATCACGCCGCCGTCGCGCTTGCGGATGGCCACCGTGGCCGAACGTGGGCGGCCGCCCGGGCGGTAGTCGGGCCAGTTCGAAAAGCGCCGCGGATCATCGGGGTTGCTGCGTTCGCTGGGCGTTTCGCCCGGGTGTTGAATGTTGACGAACAGCGTCGTGCCGTCGGGTGTAAACGTGGCCGAGGTCAGCTCGCAGTTCACCGGGCCGGCCATGAAGCGCCGCACCTCGCCGGTGGCAACGTCGCAGGCCAGCAGCTGGTTGTTGCCCATGCGCAGCATCTCGCCTTTGTTCAGGGCCGAGGCACTCACGTCGCAGCCGATCCACAACAAGCCGCGCGGGCCGAAGGCGATGGTGTCGGGGCTGGCGAAGAGGTCGCCCTTGATGTTGCCCTTGGCTTCGGCGCGCTCGTTGGCCGGGTCACCGGCGAGCACGAGGTGGTTCCAGGCGAACGCGGCGCCGTCGAAGTCGCCGTCTTCCTTCCAACGAATGATCTGACCCATCGTGTTGTTGGCGCGCGGGTTGGCTGCGTCCACACCGGGCGAGCCGCTGCGGCCGCGGCTCGAGTTGTTGGTCAGCGTGCAGTACACCTCGCGGCTCACCGGGTCGATGGCCAGCCACTCGGGGCGGTCCATCTTGGTGGCACCCAGCAGATCGGAGGCCTGGCGCGCCTTGATCACGACCTCGCCTTGATCGGCGAAACCATGGGCGGCCACGAGCGGACCCTGGCCGTGCAGCAGCGGCAACCAGCGGCCACGACCATCGGCATCGAAGCGCGCCACGCACAACGTGCCGTGGTCGAGCAGCGTGCGATTCGCCTGCGCCGCGGTCTTGCCGCCGCCGGCAGACGCGATGCGGTCGCGGCTGACGAATCGGTAGATGTACTCGAAGCGCGCGTCTTCGCCGCTGTAGACCACGGCGCGGCCGTCGCGCGTGACACCGACCCAGGCGCCTTCGTGCGCGGCGCGGCCGAGTGCCGTGCGCTTGACCGGCGTGCTGGAAGGGTCCATCGGATCGAGTTCGACGACCCAGCCGAAGCGGTGGAACTCGTTGGGGTGTTTGCGCGCGTCGAAGCGCTCGTCGTGCTCGTCCCAGCGATACCAGGCGGTCTTGGGCAGCCCCCAGCGGCGCTGGTCGGCGGTGATCGTCTCGCCGCCGCCGAAGTACCCGGCCCAGTTTTCTTCGCCCGACAGGTAGGTGCCCCAGGGCGTCATGCCCGAGGCACAGTTGTTGAGAGTGCCGAGAACGCGGCGCCCGGTGGGGTCGGCCGCCGTGCGCATCAGCACATGGCCGGCGGCCGGGCCGCCGACCTCGAACGGCGTGTCGGCGGTCACGCGGCGCGCGAACTTGGACGGGCGCACCATCTGCCAGCGTGCTTCGCGCCATTCGACCTCGATCACCGTCAGGCCATGCGAGGCCTGCGCCTTCCTCACCTTCTCGGCGCTCCAGGTCTTCATGCCGTCCGCGTGCAGCAGGCCGTCGTCGGTGTACTCGTGGTTCATCGCCAACAGGCCACGCGTGCTGCTGCCCTCCAGCGGGTAGAACTGCATGCCGTCGTGGTGCTGACCCATCTGCAGCGCCTGCTCGGCGGCGCTGTTGCTGGCGTCTTCCTTCCAGGCCGGCATCGCGCCGGCGATGCCCACCGCTTCGCCCCACGGCGCCAGCACCTGCGCCACGTAGCCCTCGGGCACGCGCAATGCGTCGGCGGTAGATGCCGCGATGCCTTTGAAGCCGAGCTTGGGTCCTTGCTTCGCCGCCGCGCCAGTCGCGCAGCCGGCCAACCAGGGCGCGAACAGCGCGCTGGCGGCAGCACCCAGCGAGAGCTGCAGCAGTGACCGGCGCACGGCGTCCGAGACCTCGTGAATACTCGGGTTGGCGCTGCCGTTGCTGTCTTCCATCGTGTCGAAGTCTTTGGCCATGTCGGTTCCTCTCGGAGGCCCGGGCTTGCCGATCGAGCCGGCCACTCTAGCGGGGTACGCTGCCGCCTAACATCGGGGCATGAACCGAGTCTTGCTGGTCACCGGCGGCGGCCGCGGCATCGGCGCGGCCACCTGCGTTCGCGCGGCGCAAGCCGGCTGGGATGTGGCGGTCAACTTCGTACGCGACGAAGCCGCCGCGCAGGCCGTGGCAGACCAGGTGCGTGGCTTGGGCCGCCGCGCGCTGGTGCAACGGGGCGACGTGGCCGCGGAAGACGACCTGCTGGCGCTGTACGCCGCGATCGACGCCGAGTTCGGTGCGCTGCAAGGACTTGTCAACAACGCCGGCGTGGTCGATGCCGCCTCGCGCGTCGACTCGATGAGCGCCCGGCGGCTGGAGCGCATGTTCCGCATCAACGTCATCGGCTCGATGCTCTGCGCGCGCGAGGCGGTGAAGCGCATGAGCACCGCGCATGGTGGTACGGGCGGCGTGATCGTGAACCTGTCGTCGGCCGCGGCGCGGCTGGGCTCGCCCGGGCAGTACGTGGACTATGCCGCCGCCAAAGGTGCGATCGACGCCTTCACGCTCGGCCTGGCGCGCGAGGTGGCGGCCGAGGGTATCCGCGTCAACGCGGTGCGGCCGGGCATCATCGATACGGACATTCACGCCAGCGGCGGCCAGCCCGACCGCGCGGCGCAGCTGGCACCGCAAGTGCCGATGCGCCGCTCGGGCAGCGCCGACGAGGTGGCGCAGGCGATCGTCTGGCTGCTGTCGGATGCCTCGAGCTACACCACCGGCTCGGTGATCGATGTGACCGGCGGACGCTGATCCGGATCACGGCAGCAACTCGCGCGCGCGCGGGTCGTCGCCGGGCGATTCATCGCGCCGCCAGCGCCCGCTCCTGATGTCGTCGAAAGTCAGCCGCTGCACCTCCACCAGCGCCACGCCGCGCAGCAGGTCGAGCTTCAGCGCCGCGGTGTAGCTGAGGTCGACGACGCGGCCCGGCACGAAGGGCCCGCGGTCGTTGACGCGAACGATCACCTCGCGGCCGTTGCGCGGGTTGCGCACCCGCGCGTAGCTGGGGATGGGCATGGTCGGGTGCGCAGCGCTCATGCCGAACATGTCGTAAGCCTCGCCACTGGCCGTGGACCGGCCGTGGAACTTGTTGCCGTACCAGGAGGCCAGGCCCATCTCGCGCATTGGCACGTCGCCGGTCAGCGGCACGTAGCTGCGGCCGAGCGCTTCGTAGGGCTTGTTCGGCCCGCCGCTGCGGATGAGTTCGATGCGCGGCTGGGCGTCGGGTGTGCGTTCCAGGCCGACCGGCGTTCGCGGGTGCACGCCGTCGCGATCGGGTGCTGACTGCGTCGCGCAGCCGGCCAGCGCCGCCACAAGCATGCAGAGCACGAACACAGCACGAGCACTCATCGCGCGATCATCGCAGCGGCTTCGGCTGAGGGCGGGTTTGGCGCGACCGGCAAGAATCGAACTTGCGACGTGGCCTTCGGAGGGCCGCATGATATCCACTTCACCACGGTCGCTTGCGCTGGCACCATTCTAGGGGTCGCGGCTCCCTATAATTCGCGGCTTTGCCGAAGCGGCACAGCCGCCCCGAGACCATGAGCGCGAACCACGATCACGCCGAACAAGAAGCCCACGAAGCCCACGAAGGGCATGAGGGGCCGATCCGCACCCCCAAGCAGCTGATCTTGACGGTGATCGCGTCGTTCGTCGTGCCGATCCTGCTCATCATCCTGCTCGTGAATTTCGTCGCTTCCGGCAGCAAGCCCAATGCCGGCAGCGACGGCCTGGGGCCAGAAGCCGTGGCGCGCCGTCTGCAGCCGGTGGGCCAGGTGGAAGTCAAGGACATCAACGACGTGGCGACGATGAAGACCGGTCAACAGGTCTACGAAGCGCAATGCACGGCCTGTCATGCCGCCGGCGCCGCGGGTGCGCCGAAAACCGGCGACACCGCGACCTGGGCGCCGCGCCTGAAGACCGGCTACGACGCGCTGCTCGGCTCGGTGCTGAAAGGCAAGGGCAGCATGGGCGCGCAAGGCGGCGGCGACTATTCCGACTTCGAACTCGCGCGTGCCGTGGTCTTTCTCGCCAACCAGGGCGGAGCGAAGTTCGACGAGCCGAAGATGGCGGCGCCCGCGGCCAGCGCGCCGAAGTAAGCCTTCAGGGCGCCGGCGTCGAACCGGGCCTGAGCCGGTAGCCGAAGCGCTGCGGCATCTGCTCGAAGCGCATCTCCTGCGGCACCCACCACCCCGCTTCGACGGCATCGGACGCTGGGCCCATGTCCAGCGTGTGCACGATGCCGAAACCGGCATCGCTGTTCAGGAACAAGCGGCCTGATTCGTCCAGCCACGCGCTCGTCACCTGGGCCGGCTGGCCGTGGTGCGATGTGACGCTGACTTCGTTCGGCGAGCCCTGCACGCGCCACACCAGCGGCGCCGCTTCCAGCTCGACGAAAACCCGCTGCGGCCCGTTCTGGAAGAACCAGGCGCCGCTGTCATCGGCGAGGTAGTTGCGGTGGATGAAGGCGAGCAGCTTGTCGTGCTGGATGCGGCTGCCTTTCACGCGTGGAAAGGGCCCGGCGGCCTGGATGCGATCGTCGCGCATGTACCAGTCGCCACGCGCGTCGAGCGCCAGCCAGCCGTAGCAGTGCGGCACCTGGGGCCACTTGCGCAGCGCGGCTTTGACGATTTCATCCATCGCCGCCGACCTTACTTCAGACCTTGGCAGTCAACCAGCTTGCCACCTGCTGCGGCATGGTGGCTACGTGCCCGGGAAAGCCGCCGTCGGGGAAGCCGCAATGGCCGCCGTGGGCCGGCTGCGCCAGCGTGACGAAACGACCCACGTCTTGCGGGCCAGGCAGCGAGGAGCCCGGAACGAAGGGGTCGTTGGTGGCGTTGACCACCAGCGTGGGCACGCGGATCGCCGCCAGGTGCGGCTTGGCCGACGCGCGCGCCCAGTAGTCGTCGGTGCCTTTGAAGCCATGCACCGGCGCGGTGTAGACATCGTCGAATTGATACAGCGTGCGCGCGGCGCGGATGCGCTGCGCATCGGCCAGGCCCGGGAACTGCGCCACCTTGATCAGCGCCTTGGGCTTCATGCTGGCGAGGAACCTGCGCATGTAGCTGAAGCGGTTGAAGCCACGTTCGATGGCGCGGCCGGCGGCAGCCAGGTCCACCGGCGCCGAGATCGCAGCCACCGCCCGTGCGGTGTGCGCCGCCGATGCGCCGCTCTCTTCGGCCCAGCGCAACAGCGCGTTGCCGCCGAGCGAGACACCGGTGGCGTACAGCGGCCGACCGTGCCGCTCGCGCAGTCGCGCGAGGATCCATCCCACCTCTTCGAAATCCCCCGAGTGGTAGGCGCGTGGGCCGCGGTTCAATTCGCCCGAACAGCCGCGGAAGTGCGGCACCGCAAAGGCCCAGCCACGCTGCGCCGCAGCCTGCGCAAAGCCGAGCGCGTAGTGGCTCTTCGAAGAACCCTCCAGGCCGTGGAACATCACGAGCATCGGCGCCTGCCCGGCGGCGTCGACGAAGTCGACATCGACGAAGTCGCCGTCCGGCGTATCCCAGCGCTCGCGCCGATACGCGGGCATGGCGGGCTTGGGCGAGAACAGCGCCGGCCAGATCGTTTGCGCGTGCCCGCCGGGCAACCAGCGCGGAGCCCGGTAACCCTGCATCAGTGCAGCGTGCTGCCGGGGGCGCGCTGCGGTGCGGCGGCAGCGGCCAGCACCTCGGCCGGGCCGGGGCTGGCGTGGTGCGCCACCATGCGCCAGCCCTGCGCGGTCTTCAGGTAGACGTTGGTGGCCAGCACGAAGGCCACCTGTTCGCCTTCGTCGGTGCGCACGCTGATGCGCTCCACCAGGTGGTGTACGGCGCAGCTCACGCTGTGCAGCCGGTGCACCTGCTCGGGCACCAGGGGAATCGGGTTGCTGGCGAAGATCGCCTCGAAGGTGGCGCTGATCGCCGCCGGCCCGACCACGCGTGGGCCACCCGGGTGCACGCAGACGATCTCGTCGTCGTCAGCCCAGATCGCCATCAAGCGCGCCAGGTTGCCTTGTTGGAGCGCTTCGTAGAACTGCGCCTCGACATCGTCGGGCGATGCGAACAAGGCGGCAGCAGGCGGGCGTCGTGTGGGCATCGATCGGTTCTTCAGCGGAACACCACGCACTTGTGGCCATTCATCAGCACGCGGTGCTCGACATGCCAGCGCACCGCACGAGCGAGCACGCGGCACTCGATGTCGCGGCCGACCGCGGTGAAATCCTCGGCCGACAAGGTGTGGTCCACACGCTCCACGTCCTGCTCGATGATCGGCCCTTCGTCGAGGTCGGCGGTGACGTAGTGCGCCGTCGCGCCGATCAGCTTCACACCGCGGGCATGGGCCTGGAAGTATGGCCGCGCGCCTTTGAAACTGGGCAGGAAGCTGTGGTGGATGTTGATCGCGCGGCCTTGCAGCCGCTCACAGAACTCGGGCGAGAGGATCTGCATGTAGCGCGCCAGCACCACGAGGTCGATGCGTTCGCGATCGATGAGAGCCTGCACCGTCTGCTCCTGTTCGCGCTTGGCGTCTTTCGAAACCGGCAGGTGGTGGAACCGGATGCCGTGGCTCGCCGCCAGTGCTTCGAAGCTGCCGTGGTTGGAGACGATGGCCGGGACCTCCACCGCGAGTTGCCCGCTCTTGAAGCGGTACAGCAGATCGTTCAGGCAATGGCCGTGCTGGCTGACCATCAGCAACATGCGCGGCCGCTGCGCCAGCGCGTGGAACGAGAGCTGCATGCCGAACTGCTCGCGTGTGTGTGAGAACAGCGCGACCAGCATCTGCGCATCGGCGAGTTGCGACGGTGCCGCGAAGTGCACGCGCATGAAGAACAGTCCCGTGGCGTCGTCGCCGTCGAGATCGCCGAACTGCTACGAATCGATGATGTTGCAGCCGGCCTGGAACAACAGGCCGGAGACGGCGTAGACGATGCCGGTGGTGTCGCGGCAGGCCAGGGTGAGGACAAACTCTTGGGAACGCGGCATGGCCGCGGATTGTAGGCAGCCCGAACCCCGCCCCGCTGCGGCACACTCGCAGGACCGATTGCCAACCATGCGCATTCAACCCCAAGCCACCGCCCCCGAAGACTGGGCCCCGCGCAGCCGCGAGCTGGGCCGCCTGCTGTCGCAGAGCGCGCTGGGCGACCGCGCCGCCTTCAAGCGCCTGTATGAGCTGAGCAGCGGCCAGCTGTATGCGGTGATCCTGCGCATCCAGCGTGACCGCAACCTGGCCGAGGACCTGCTGCAGGAGGTCTATGTCAATGCCTGGAAGTCCGCCGGCAGCTTCGATGCCCAGCGCGCCCAGCCGCTGACCTGGCTGACCCACATCGCCC
>JANNQO010000171.1:0-15924 GCA_031400795.1 Rubrivivax sp.
CGAGCGGGAAAACTGTGCAGCCCAACCCGGCGGAGATCTCGCGGCTCGCGGCGGTGAGCAGCGCCACCACACCGGGCGCCTTGCTCTCGTCGAAGCGAAAGGTCGGGAACGACACGCTCAAGCCCGCCACCGGCTGGTTCACGATCGGCGTGCCCAGGTGCACGGTTTCGCCGGTCAGATCCGCCAGCATCTGCATGCGGTGTTTGGCGAGTTCGATCAGTTGCGGGTGGTGCAGCGCCTTCGTGCCGAGTTCATAGAGCTTCATCGCCAGGCCGTAGCGTTCGCTGTCGGCCTCCTGGCGAACGAAGCCCAGGGTCTTCATCGTTTGAAGAAAGCGATACACAGCGGCCTTGGGCATCGCCAGCCGCACCGAGAGTTCGGATACGCCGATGTCCTCGTCTTCCGAGAGCGCGTGCAGGATCGCGAAGACCTTCAGCACCGCGGCCACCGATTCGGGCTGGCGCGGGTCGAGCAAGTCGTCGTCCATGTTTCGGCCCGGACGAGATGGTGTTTCGATGGGCATGGTGGAGGGCCCCGATCGGGCACGGCTGGCCGAAGACGCGCTGCGCCGGCAGGTGTGCCGGCGCTCGCTTCAGCGCTGAAGTGAGGCCATCACTTCGATGGGGATCAGCGCGCCGGGGTGCTGGATGACGATGGCCGCAAGCCGGTTGCCGAAGTGCGCGGCATCCCGCGCAGTGGCACCGGCCAGGCGCTCGGCGAGGTAGCCGGCCGCGAACGAATCGCCCGCCGCGGTGGTGTCGACGACATTGCGCACCGGTTCGGTGGGCACGATGGTCGCGTCCACACCCGGCGCTCGCACCCAGGCCGGCGCAGCGCTGTTCTTGACCACCAGTTCCGGCGTTGGCAGCGCACGCGCCGAAGCCATTGCCGCCGCCGCATTCGGCAGCTCGAACAGTGCCTGCTGGTCGTCCAGGCTCACGAACGCCAGCGTGGCGAGTTCGAAAGCGCGCCTGAATGCCGCGCGTGCCGCATCGCCGTCGGGCCACAGCCGCGGCCGGTAGTTGCTGTCGAAGGCGACGATCGCGCCGCGCTCACGCAGCGACGCCATCAGCGCGAACAAGCGCTCGCGGCCAGCCTGCGGCAGGATGGCCAGCGAGATGCCACTCAGGTACAGCGCATCCCACTCGTCGCGGCGCTCCTCGAGCGGCGTGGTTTCGGCGTCGAAATAGGCCTTCGCGGCACTCGTGTCGCGCCAGTACGAAAAACGCCGCTCGCCACGCGCATCGGTCTCGATCAGGTACAGGCCCGGCAAGCGCCCGGGCAGGCGGCGCACCAGGTCGAGTTGGAGGCGCTCGTCGGCCCAGCGCTGCGCCAGGCCGTCGCTCAAGGCATCGTCGCCGAGTGCGGTGGCGTAGAACACCTGCGTGCCGCGCGCGGCCGTGCAACGCGCCAGGTAGACGGCGGTGTTCAAGGTGTCGCCGCCGAAGGTCTGGCGCATCGCGCCGAAGGCCTGGCCTTGCAGCTCGAGCATGCATTCGCCGACGAGCGCGATCTTCCTGGGTGGCATGTGCGGGATATCGAAACGGTGTTTCAAGTATCGCTCCGAGGCTGCTGCCGTCGACCCGGGCGCACTACGATCGCAGCCATTCCCCGCTGACCGGAGCAACACGATGAGAGAGAACCGCCTGCGCGCCCTCTGGGCCCGAGGCCAGCCCGCGATCAACGGTTGGCTGGCCGTGCCGAACAGCTTTTCCGCCGAGGTCATGGCCAACCAGGGCTGGGACTCGCTGACCATCGACTTGCAGCATGGCGTGGTCGACTACGCGCAGATGGTGACGATGCTTCAGGCCATTTCCACCACCGCCACGATGCCCATCGTGCGCGTGCCCTGGCTCGACCCGGCCGCGCTGATGAAGGCGCTGGACGCGGGCGCCTACGGGATCATCTGCCCGATGGTGAACACGCGCGAGGAGTGCCAGCGCCTCGTGTCGTACACGCACTACGCGCCGATGGGCTCGCGCAGCTTCGGGCCGGTGCGCGCGTCGATCTACGGCGGCGCCGATTACCCCACTGAAGCGAACAAGACGATCGTGATCTTCGCGATGATCGAGACCGCGCAGGCGCTGGACAACCTCGATGCGATCCTGTCGGTGGAAGGCCTGGACGCGATCTACATCGGCCCGTCGGACCTGTCGCTGGCGCTCGGCTGCAAGCCGCAGTTCGACGATGTCGAGCCGAAGGTCGCGCAAGCCATGGACCACATCCTGGCGCGCGCCAAGGCGCATGGCGTGCGGGCGGGCGTGCACAACGGCCGGCCCGACGTAGCGCGTGCGCGCATCGCCAAGGGCTTCGACTTCGTCACCGTGAGCTCGGACGCGCGTTTGCTCGCCGCGGGCTCACAGGAACTGTTGAAAGCAATGCGCGCCTGACGGCGCGCATTGCAATTCCGGCGTGTGACGGCGCGCCGATCACTTCCCTGCGCCTGAACGCTTCTCAGTGCAGCGTCCGGCGCCTCGCCCCGGCGAGCATGAACAAGCCCACCGCCAGCAAGGCCAGCGAGCCCGGCGTCGGTACGGCGTCCGCCACGAAGCCGATCTGCGAGATGTAGGTGTGCCAGATCGCCCGCTCGGTGGTGGTGACGCCCGGGATGATCGCCCAGTCGTCGGCGTACTCGCCGATCGCCCAGAAGCTGTGGTGGTCGCTGGGATCGATGGTCACCGCGGCGTAGTCGCCCCAGCGCTGGCGGCACGAGGTTGTAATGACCGGGTGCTCACCGCAGCGGTAGTCGATGACATCGCTGACACGCAGGAACATCTCGTCGCCTTCCTGGATCAGCGCATCGCCGGTGAGTTCGAACGCGCGTGCCATGAAGGTGATCCGGCCGTCTTCCTTGCCGTCGCCGTTCGTGTCAGCGGTCGAGAAGCCCGAGCGGTTGTAGCCGATGACGGCCTCGCCGAACTCATTGACGGCGATCGAACCCTCGTAGAAGTCGAAGCCCGCCTGCTGGATCTTGCCGCTGGACAGCAAGGCTCCGCTGGTGGCATCGACGACGGTCCAGCGCACCGCGGCGAAATCACCGACATCCGACTGCACGACGGCAGTGGAGAACAACTTGCCGTTCACCTGCACCGCGTTGGCAGTGATGCGCGGGCTCAAGGTGTCGACGAGCCGCGTGCCGTCGGGCTGGCGGCCGGGGCCGGCCACGTCGTAGCCGGTGCCCGCGATGATGCCCGACACGGTCTGCGTGACGCCAGGGCCATCCACGCCGTTGAGCTTGTAGAAGACCTGGTCGTTGGTGTCGCGGCTGTCGGCGATCACCGCCGTGGTGTTGGTCGGGTTGCCCTGCCAGTTCACCGCGGCCTGGATCGCAAACCCATTGTTCGGCCCTGCCAACGAAGTGTTCAGTTGCGTCATGCCGGCGGTCGTCGGCATGGCTGCGAACAGGCTCGCCTTCGGGATCGACAGCAGGCTCGTGCCCGAGAAACCGGGCGTGAAGTTGTTGGTGCCGATGTAGACACCCTTGTCGTCCAGCGCCAGCGTCGGGTAGTCGGCTGTGCCGCTGGGCAGCACCGGCACGGCGACCGCTTTCCAGGGCCCGAGCGCGTCGGCGGTCGTCGAGACGCCGATGTTGACGATGTTCCCGGTAGGCCCGAAGCCGTTCATGATCCAGCGGTTCGTGTAGTGGTCGAACAGCACGCGCTGGTCGCCGTTGGCACCGCCCGGCAGCCCGGCATTGGCCCAAAAGGTCGCCATGTTGAGGCGCGACTGAACCGCCCCGGTGCTGCGGTTGTAGACGGTGATGCTGCCGTTGCTCGTTTCGAGGAACTGCATGGTGCCGATGGCGCCCATCGTGTCGGGCGGACGGAAACATTCCCCGAGAGCGCAGTTGTTGAGCTGCGAGGTGCCCTCGAAGCCGCTTTGCACCACCACACCGGCCAGCGCGCTGGTTGCCGTCAGCGCTGTGGTGACCGTCATCGACGCCAACGCGCCGGCCCACTTCGACAAGGTGAAGTCCTTCATTCGGATCCCTTCCCGGCGCCCCGCGGGCACTTGTTGCAGTGGGAAAGAGCCTAGTCGCGACAAGGACGTTATTTGTCGTCGCCGACCCCCCGAGACAGGGGGAGGATATGCCCGGATAGGACGGAAGGGCGGTCCGATTCACCCCGCCGTCAGCGTCATCAAGATATCCGCGTACCAAGCGCAGTTCAGCCCCAGCGATTCGTCTTCGATCAGATCGCGCCCGCCCATGTCCATGCGCGCCGAGTGAATTCCCAGCAGCTTCCAGGGCAGGCCGTCGTGGGGATGCGCCTGTGCGGAGTCGCGCATCACCACCGGCGCGCCGCTGCTGCCTCGGTGCGTGCGCGCGTCGGTCAGGAACATGCCCTGACCCTGGAAACGCGTGCCGAACGATGACGCGATGGCCGCCTGTCGCGCCACCGGCAGGTGGTGAAGCCCGTCGTGGAATCCGAGCGGGAAGCCGACGACAAGCAACGGCGTGCCCACCTCCACCTCGTCGAGCGCGCGCTGCAGGTGCTGCGGCGTGAACGTACGCGGCGTGATCTCGCCGAGCATGCTGCGGTCGATTTCCAGCACCGCCACGTCGATCTCGCCACCGCTGTCTTCGGCCTGGTGCCACACCGCCTTGCTGTCCCGGTACAGCAGCACCGAAAACGCCGTCGATCGTGAGAGATCGCGCTCGTCGACATGCATCTCGATCTCGATGCGGTCCGGGAAGTGATCGCTCGGCGTGTCGATCAGCACATGCCGGCTCGTCACCAGGTACAGCCGCTCGTCGCGCTCGAAGAAGAAGCCGCTGGCGCCGGTGAGCGCGCGCGGCCCGAGGAAGGTCGACACGCGCGCGGCCGCCAGCAGCAGAGGCTCGACCAGGGCACCCTTGCGCCGGTGTGGGCGCTGGCCTTCGAGAAAGCCGACGAAGGCGCGGATGCGGTTGACATCGGCTTCGAACGCGGCGATGGCATGTTCGGAGATGGCGGCACCCAGCATCGCCGTACGCGCGACCTCGGCGTAGCCCTCGTAGGTGACCAAGAGCTGCGCGCGCCCCGACGGGGGCAGCTGCTGCAACAGCGCACAAGCCAGCGCGTCCAGCGCTACCAGGTTGCCCTTGAGTTCGCAAATGCGCTCGGTGGCCTGCTGCAGGTTGTTCATCACCGCTCCTGGAAAGAAAAAAACCGCGGCAGGCCGCGGTTTTTGAGGTAGCCCGCGAGGGGCCCGCTGCCGGGTCAGGCAGCGCGGATGTTGGAGGCTTGCGGGCCCTTCAGGCCTTGCGTCGCTTCGAACTGCACGCGCTGGTTTTCGGTCAGGGTCTTGAAGCCGCCTTCGCCCTGGATCTGGCTGAAGTGGGCAAAGAGATCCTTGCCACCACCGTCCGGCGCGATGAAGCCGAAGCCCTTTTCTTCATTGAACCATTTCACGGTTCCGGTTTGAGTCGTCATATCGATTCCTTTCATTGGGCTGCGCAGGCACATGCCAGCGCAGGCAGAGACGCCAAGAAAACATCGATGGGAGTTTCAACCGGAGCCTGACGACGCTGAGAGCATCGTTTCGAACCTCAGAAGACCTACGAACGAACGGTCTTGAGCATACCTACCGCCTGGATGTTAACCCGTAGTCGCGAAAGACCTTCACCTTTCGAAGCTCTTAACATCCGACGACCTTGAATTCGACGCGCCGATCGAGCGCATCGGACGCGTCATCTCGACCGTTGCCGACGACGGCCTCACGCGAGCCCACGCCGTTGGCGAGCAGTCGCTTGTTCAGGCTCGGCGCCAGCCGTTCGATCTCCTTCTTCATCGATTCGGCGCGCAGCAGCGACAGCCTCTCGTTGAGCGGCTCGGGCCCGGTCGGGCTGGTGTGGCCCACCACCTCCAGGCAGCTGTTGCGCGTCGCGCTCGCCGAGGCGATCTGCTGGATCCACATCGGGTACGGCGCAGTGGGCGTGATCTTGGGGTCGGACCACAGTGCCGAGGTGCCGGGGCGGAACAGGAACTTCACGCCCAGGCGCTTGTTCTGCAGCCCATGGTCGACGATGCGGCCGAAGGCCTTCTCGGCACCGTCCTTCTTGCCCAGCCGCCAGTTCGTGAGGTACAGCCCGGTGTAGGTGCGTAGCTGCTCGCCGCCAGGCGTGCGCTGCGCGGCTTCGTAGAGCTTCAGCGCGTTGGCGTACTGGCGCGCGCTGTAGGCATCAGCGGCCTCCGCCAGCGTGGCCGCGGCAACGATGCGGTCGACGTACAGCGGGTGGATCGGATCCCCGGCGCGTGTGCCCTGGCAGGTGCGGATGTAGCCGCTGGTGCTCGGGTCGTCGGCATTCGCCGGCGCGTCGCGGTAGAAGGGCAGCGGCGTCGGGTCCACGCCGTCGGGTTTGGCGAAGGCCAGGCCCTTGCTGACGAGCTTGCCGGTCTTCAAGTCGGCCAGCGCCAGGCAGATGCGGAAGGCCTCGCGCTTGCCTTCAGTCTTGCGCTCGCCGTTCACGCCGGTGAACGTGCCCACCAGCACCAGCGGCGAGCGCGCCACGCTGGCGCCGTTGAAGGGCTGCACCTCGTATTGCTGCGCGTACTGATCGCGCACCAGCTTGACGATGCGCGCACCCATCGCCTGCGTGGCGTTGGATTGCACGCCGGTGAAGCCATCGATGAGCGGGTCGACGATGATCTGGTGGCGGCTGCCCGGCGGCAGCTGGGCGCGGCCGAGCAACTGGTTGGCCGCCATCAGCACGGCTTCTTCGAAAGCCAGGATCGGCGGCGGCGCGGCCGGCGCTGCGGCCGGGGTGGGCGGTGGTGCGGGCCTGGCCGGCGGTGCCGGGGCCGGCGCAGGCGCCACCGGGGCCGGTGCCTGGACAGTCGGCGTGGCGGGTGGGGTGGTGCTCTGCGGTGCAGCGCAGGCGCCCAGCAGACCGGCCATCAGCCAACCCAGGTAGCGTAACGGTGGATACATCGTTGTCATGGCCTGGCTCCGGTAGCGGCTACAAAGTATGCACCCGCGTCGCTCCAGCGGCATTTAGCGCTTGCAGCGTGTTTCGAAGACGGTCTGGTCCTCGCCGGCGAGGACCTCGCCGAGCTGCCAGCGTTGCAGCAGGTCGGCGCAGCGCTGATCGGTGCGATAAGGCGTGGGTTTTGGCGGTGCGGGCGCCACCCCCTTCGAGGCCGCCGGCGCAGGCGGAATGGCCGCGGGAGTGACTGCTGCCGGTGCGGCGACCGGAGCGGGTGCAGGCGCTGGCGCTGGTGCTGGTGCCGGTGCGGGCACCGGTTCGGGTGGCGGAGCAACCGTTTCGACGCGAGCCGGTGCAGCGACCGGAGCGGGTGCCGGGGTGGGCTCCGGCGCAGGTGCCGGTGGAGGTACTGCTGCCGGTGAAGGCGCAGGCGACGGTGCGGGCGGCGCCACCGCATCGGGCGCTTGCCGCGCCCACCAGGCGGTGCCCACCATCGCGAACAGCAGCGCCAGCGTGCCCAGCCGCAACGGCCAGCGCGAAGCCGTGCCGGGTTCGGTCAGAGTCCTCCGCGCAGCTTCGGGCTCTGGCGCGGGCGGATCGAGCCGCTCGGTGTGCTCGAACGGCGTGGTCATCGGCGCCAGGGTCGCGAACGCAGGATCGAGCCCCGACTGCACGAGCGCCTGCCGGATCGCCGTCCTGAAGCTCTCGGCATCGGCATAGCGATCCTGCGGCTTCTTGGCCAGCGCGCGCGCCATGATCTCGTCCCACACCGGCGGCAGGCCCGGCACCAGCGCTGTGGGCGCCTGGTGCGCGTCGTTGACGATGCGGTACTGCACCGCGAACTGGCCGACGTTGCCGAACGGCCGCTGGCCGGTGATCAGCTGGTACAGGATCAGCCCGGCGGCGAACAGATCGGCGCGCGAGCCCACCGCCTGGCCGAGGATCTGCTCGGGCGACATGTAGCTCGGCGTGCCGACCATGGTGCCGGCGAAGGTGCGATCGGTGCCGGTCTCGGCCAATCGCGCGACGCCGAAATCGGTGAGCTTGACCGCGCCGCGTTCGTCCAGCATCAGGTTGGCCGGCTTCACGTCGCGGTGCACCACGCCATGCGCGTGGGCGTAACTCAGCGCGTCGAGCAGCTCGCTGACGATGCGCGCGCTTTCCGCCAAGGTGAAACGTTCACCGGCATCGAAAGCCTGCGCCAATTCGCGCCCGCTCACAAACTGCATCACTAGGTAGGCACCCTGTTCGACGATGCCGAAATCGAACACCGTGACGATGTGCGGGTGCGTCAGCCGGCCGGCGGCTTGTGCCTCGCGCCGAAAGCGCGCCTGGTAGTCGTCGGCCACGGTCGGGTCGAGCAGGTGGCTGCCCTGGATGGTCTTGATCGCCACCGTGCGTTGCAGCTCGCGGTCCAGCGCCAGGTACACCACGCCCATCGAGCCGCGGCCCAGCACACGCTGGAGCTCGTAGCGGCCGAGCTTGCCGAGCGGCTCGGAGGCGGGTGGGGTCATGTCGCGGTCAGTATAGGGAGGCGGCTCGTCGAGGATGTCCAGGTGCGGCGAGACAATCGAGCCATGAAAACGAACCCGTCCGTCGCCGACCCGCGAGCCTTGCTGCGTGCGCTGTACGACTGCGCCGTGCAGCGTGCCTTGCCGGCGGCGCAGATGGCGCAGCACCTGCCGCCGCCGCCGGCGCACGGGCGCACGCTGGTGCTGGGCGCGGGCAAGGCCGGCGGCGCGATGGCCGCGGCGCTCGATGCGCTGTGGCCGGCGGCGGCGCCGTTGTCGGGCCTGGTGATCACGCGCTACGGGCATGTGCCGCCGGTGTACCGAGCCAGGCCGGGCCGCATCGAGGTCGTCGAAGCCGCGCACCCGGTGCCTGACGAGGCCGGCCGCCGCGCCACGCAGCGCATTGCCGATCTGACGCGTGGCCTGGCCCCCGACGACCTGGCGCTGTGCCTCGTCTCCGGCGGCGGCTCGGCGCTGCTGGCGATGCCCGCTGCGGGCCTCACGCTCGAGGACAAGCAGGCCATCAACAAGGCCCTGTTGAAGAGCGGCGCGGCGATCGACGAGATGAACTGCGTGCGCAAGCATCTCTCGGCGATCAAGGGCGGGCGGCTGGCAGCGCTGTGCGCCCCGGCGCGGGTGCTGACGCTGCTCATCAGCGACGTGCCGGGTGACGAGCCCGGCGTCATCGCCAGCGGCCCGACGCTGCCCGATCCGAGCACCTGCGCCGACGCGCTGGCGATCTGCCGGCGCTACGCGATCGAGCTGCCGGCCGCGGCGCTCGAGGGCCTGGCCAGCGGCGCTTTCGAGACGCCCAAGCCCGGCGATCCGCGCTTCGCCGGGCACCAGACGGCGATGATTGCCACGCCGCAACAAAGCCTGGAAGCGGCCGCCACCGCGGCACGCCAGGCCGGCATCGCCGCGCACATCCTTTCCGATCAGATCGAAGGCGAAAGCCGCGAGGTCGGCAAGGTGCACGCGGCGCTGGCGCGCGCGGTGGCGCGCCACGGCCAGCCTTTCGCCAAGCCGTGCGTGATCCTCTCCGGCGGCGAGACCACGGTGACGGTGAAGACCAAAGGCGGCCGGGGTGGCCGCGCCACCGAGTTCCTGCTCGGGTGCGCGATTGCGCTGCAAGGCGAGCCGGGTGTGCACGTGCTGGCCGCCGACACCGACGGCATCGACGGTGTGGAAGACAACGCCGGCGCCATCGTCACGCCCGACACCTTGGCGCGTGCTTCAGTGCTGGGTTTGAAAGCCAGCGACTTCGTCGATCGCAACGACGCGTACAACTTCTTCAAGCCGCTCGGCGATCTGGTGGTCACGGGGCCGACGTTTACCAATGTGAATGACTTTCGGGCGCTGTTGATCACCTGACGTGAACGCTCCGGCAAATCCGGCAGCCCCGGCCCCCACCATCGCCGCCACGCTGCGCCACCGCGCTTTCCGCGGGCTGCTCACCGGCGGCTCGATCTACTTCGTCGGCAACTTCATGCAGGCCATGGCCACGGCCTGGCTGATCGTCGAGCTCACCGGCTCGGCGTTCCTGGCCGCGCTGGTGCAGACGGCCCTCTTCCTGCCGATGTTCCTGCTCGCGCTGCCGGCCGGCGTGCTGGCCGACACCGCCGATCGCAAGAAGCTGATCCTGTCGGCGCTGGTGGTGCAGGCCGCGGTGGTGCTGCTGTTGATGCTGCTGCTGGCCTTCGACGTGGCCGGTGCCGGGGTGTTGCTGCTGCTGACCTTCGTCTGCGGATGTTGCACGGCGTTGCTCTCGCCGGGCTGGAACTCTTCGGTGGTGGACGTGGTGCCGCGCGACGAGCTGCCGCAGGCCATCACCGCGATCGGCATTTCGTACAACGCGGCGCGCGCGCTCGGCCCGGCGATGGCGGGCGTGCTGTACGCGCAGGTCGGGCATGTGTCGGTGTTCTTGGCCGCGGTGTTCGGCGTGTTGGCGCTGATCCAGGCGGTGCGGCTGCACCCGCCGCGCCCGCACCCGCCGACGCGGCTGCCGGCCGAGCGGCTGTGGGGCGGCATGCTGAGCGCGCTGCGCTTCGCGCGCCACAGCAATGCCGTGCTGGCGCAGCTCGTTCGCACCGCAGCTTACGGGGCGGCCGGCTCGGCCTTGTGGGCGCTGCTGCCGGTGATCGGGCAGCGCCAGCTCGGCCTGGGCGCCGCGGGCTTTGGTCTGCTGATGGCGTGCATGGGCGGCGGTGCGGTGCTGGCCGGCCTGGTCGTCGGGCGCTGGCGTGTCAGCTATGGCCTGGAACGGCTCACCGCGATGGGCACGGTGTTGTTCGCGCTGGTGATGCTGGTGGCTGCCTGGTCGCGCTGGGCGCTGCCGGTGTACCTGGCGCTGGTGGTCGGCGGCGGCTGCTGGATGAGCGTGATGTCGACCTACAACACCGCCACGCAGACCAGCGCGCCGCGCTGGGTGCGGGCCCGCGCCAACGCGCTGCATGTGCTGTCTGCGCTCGGGTCTTTCGCGCTCGGCGCGGCGCTGTGGGGCGCGCTGTCGGGCCTGCTCGGACTGCAGATGACGCTCACGCTGGCGGCGGCCTGCATGCTGGCGGCGCTGCCGCTGGCCAAGCCTTTTCCGCTGCGCATGGGCGCGCCCGAGGAAGTGACGCAGGTGCTCTCGGAAGACCTGTTCCTCGCCTACCAGCCCGAGCCCGAGGCGGGGCCGGTGGCCGTGGAGATCGGCTACCGCGTGAAGGGCGGCGCGGTGGCCGAGTTCCTCGACGCCGTGACGCAGCTGCGTGCCCCGCGCAAGCGCGACGGCGCGACCTTCTGGCGCGTCTACCGTGACCTCGGCGACCCGTCGCGTTATGTCGAACGTTTCATCGTCACCAGCTGGGCCGACTACCTGCACCAGCGCGCGCGCGCCACCGTGGCCGACCAGGAACTCGAGACGCGGGTGCGCGAACACCTGCTGCCCGGCGAGCCGCCGACGATGCAGCACTACATCGCCGAGCGCTGAGCGCGGCTACAGTCGCGCTCGAACGATTGCGGAGACGACGATGCGGCGATGGATCGGATGGTGTGCTGCGCTGGTCTTGTGCTGGGCCGGCACGGTGTCGGCAGCTCCCATGGTGTGCAAAGACTGCGTGAGTGCACTGTCGACGGTGAAGAACGCTGCAGGCGTCGATCCCAAGCTGCGTGCCGACTGGGGCCGCGCCGTACGTGGCCTGCATTTCGAGGGTGAGGCGCTGGTGGCCGGCGCGCCGGTGGCCGAGGTGGCCGCGCCGTTCGTGGGCAGCGAAAGGGGTCCGTTGCGGCTTGCGGTGCGCGCCGACAAGGGCTTGTCCAAGGCCGCTGCCGGCACCCAAGCCCAGGCACGTGCTGCGGCCTTGCGCAAGGCGCTGCTGGCGGCGGGGGTGCCGGCGAGTCGGGTGAAGGTGAGCGCGCAGGCGCGCTGACTCAGACCTCCAGCCGCGCCAGGATCTGCCCCGCCCGAGGCCCCGCTTCGCCCACCCGCTCCAGCAGGCCACGCACCGCCGCAGCCCCGCGCAGCGGTTCACGCCGGCAGGCTTCGCGTTCGGCTTCGAGCCAGGGCGCCGAGGGCGCTTCGGGCAGCAGCTCGCCGGCCGAACCGCGCGCGAAAGCGTCGACCAGCGCGGCCAACCGTGAGACGCTGTCCGGCCCCGGCTGCGTGCTCATCGCCAGTGCTTCGATGCGCTCCAGAGTCGCGCGGCGCTGCTGCACGTCGCTGCTGCAGCGGCCCGCATCCAGCGCCACGCGGCCATCGCCCACGCGCACCAGGCTGTCGTCGCCGAGCAGCCGGCGCAGCCGCTGCACCGTCGTCTCCAGGTTCTTGCGCGCCGCCGGGGCTTCGGCGTCGGGCCACAGCTGGTCTTGCAGCAGGCTCATCGGCGCGTGCAGCGAGCGTGTGCAGGCCAGCCGGCGCAGCAGCTCCAGCGGTTTCTGCTGGGTCTTGCCTTGCGGCGTTTGCGCCTCGCCGTGCAGCTGGTACTCGAAGCCGCCGAACAGGCGCAGCCACAGCGGCCCGGGCCAGTTCGGGCCGGCCTCGGGCGGCGCGGGCAGCTGGCGCGCGCGGATGACTTCGGCGACGAACACCGGCTCGACCTCCAGCCGCAGCGCCAGCGCACACAGTCCGGCGGCCAGCGGCGGCAGCAGGCGGAAGAACATCGTGTAGCGCAGCGCCAGTGCGCGCTGCAATCCCAGGCGCAGCGGCTCGCGCGCGGCGGCTTCGTCGGCGCCGCTGTGCTGCCAGGCCACGAGCAGATCGTGCAGGCAGGCGAACACCTCGCAGTCGCGGCCCTGGCGGCTGTCGCGCAGCCGCGCCAGTTCGGCTAGCGCGGCGGCGTCGCGCTGCAAGGCGATCCACACCTGCACCCTGTCGGTGAGGCAGGCGGCGCGTTCGGCCTCGGGCCACAACGCTTCGTCGGCCAGTGCCAGCGCGTCGTCGATGTGCGCCAGCGCCCGGGCCGGCTGGCCGGCCAGCAGCTGGCGGCGTGCACGCATCTGCAAGAGCTCGATGAGCTGTGCGCTGCGGCCGGCGCCCCAGTCGGGCAGCACGGCGTCGAGCTGCGCACCGGCCTCGGCGACGCGCCCGCTGTCCAGCATCGCGCGCACCAGGGCCAGGCTGTTCTGCAAGGCCAGCTGCGTGGCGCCGCAGTCGCTCGCCAGCGCCAGCGAGGCCCGCCAATCGCCTTCGGCGCGCTCGCCGCGGCCGAGCTGGTGGTGCGCGTAGCCCAGGCTGTGCAGCCAGCGGGCGCGCATCAGCGGTGCCGAACCGCGCCAGGTGTCGGCAGACAGCACCGCGCTGGCCAGCGCTTCGATCTGCTCGTAGCGCTGCGCAGCGAGGTGGTGGTTGATCAGAAGCAGCGCGATCAACAGCCGCTCGTCGGAGCTGGCTTGTGGCGCGCGCAGCTGCGCGTTCAGCCAGGCCGCGGCGAGCAGGGCCGGCGCGGCGCCGGCATCGTCGAGCACGCCGCGCGCCACCATGCCCAGGCGCCACCAGAGTTGTTCGTCGAAAGTCTCGGTGCCTTGCGGCGCGGCAGCATCGGCGCGCGCGATCCAGGTCTGCACGGTCTGCATCGTGCCCATGTCCAGCACGCACAGCACCAGCGCGGCGTGCGCGCACAGCGCTGCGCCCGTGCTGTCGCCGGCGCACTCGCGCTCGGCATGCAGCCGCTCCAGCGCAGGCAGTGCCGCGGCCTGCTCGTCGGCGAGCGCCGACAGCGCCAGCTGCCAGTCGGCAGCGCCGAGCATCCGATGCAGTGCGGTCATCCCCCGAGGCTAGCGCGATCCGCGGCGCGCCTCCCCCATCGGTGGGTGTGCGCGGGCCGGCAGCCGAGGGTGATCCGTGGGTGACCCGCCGCGACAGTGCCCGGCGTGGCAGCCGGCACAGGTGCATCGCGCCGGCTCCACCTCACCCCTCCACCCGCGATGCAAGGAGAAGAAACATGGCCACGAAGATCAACCCCGCCCACCTCGAAACCCTGGTGCTTGTGATGGTGAGCGCCGGTGTCGGCGCCGGCGCCGGCGGCTGGGGCATCACCGGCAGCGGCAAGCTGAAGAAGATTCCCAGCAACAACCCCTTCGGCAAACAGCTGCTCGCCGCCGCGGCAGCCTACGCCGCGCAACAGCGTTGAGCGGTGCTAACGATTCACATGACATCCAGGTGTACCCCATGAGCAAACTCGTTCTGAAGCGTTTCCGCTGCATCGAAGAGTCCGACGAGATCGGCGACGACAGTCCCTACTTCCTCGTCTTCCACGGCAAGGTGCACCAGGGCAACATGGCCGCCAGTTCCGGCGTGAAGCTGGTGCGCAAGAGCGCCTGGGACAACACGGTGGCGCAGGGCGATCTGATCAACGCCAACATGACGGTGCTGAACCCGCTCAGCGCCGACTTGGTGCTCGCGGCGATGATGGAAGAAGACGACGGCACCGACTTCGCGGGATTCGGGCTGCTCGTGCTTCAACAGTGGATCTGCCCGTTCTTCAACAGCCTGGGCAATGCGATCTCGGGCATGGACGGCACGGTGGCCAACATCGTGCGCACCGAGTTCAAGAGAGGCATCAACGCGCTGGACAGCAACGACGACCTGATCCAGGTGCGCACCGTGGTCGGCCCGGGCATCGCCGGCCAGCCGCCGCTGTTGCGCTTTGCCGGCGACGGCGCGCGCTACGACGTGCGCTTCGCGATCGAGTGAGGGCCCGAGGCAAGGCGGGGCCGGTGGTCCTCGCTTGTTACAGTCAGCCTCGCCGCGCGCAGCGGCACGAGGCATGGCTGCATGGAAGTCCAGTTCCACGAAGAGATCGAGCGCCTGAAGCTCGGTGCCGGCCAGGTGTTCCACGGCGAGGGCATCCTCGCCATCACCAAGGCGTTGCTGCAATCGGGCGTCAGTTATGTCGGTGGTTACCAGGGCGCGCCGGTCTCGCATCTGCTCGACGTGATGGTGCAGGCGCGGCCCTGGCTGGCCACGCTGGGCGTGCACGTCGAGGCCTGCTCCAACGAAGCTTCGGCCGCGGCGATGCTCGGCGCATCGATCCACTACCCGCTGCGCGGCGCGGTGACCTGGAAGTCGATCGTCGGCACGAATGTCGCGGCCGATGCGCTGTCCAACCTCGCCTCGCCGGGTGTCGTGGGCGGCGCGCTGATCGTCGTCGGCGAAGACTACGGCGAAGGCGCCAGCGTGATTCAGGAGCGCACGTACGCCTATGCGCTGAAGAGCACGCTGGCGTTGTTCGATCCGCGGCCCGAACTCGCGAACATGGTGCGTTGCGTCGAGCATGCGTTCGCGCTCTCGGAAGCCAGCAACATGCCGGCGATGCTCGAGCTGCGCATCCGCGCCTGCCATCTGCGCGGCAGCTTCGTCGCCCGCGACAACCTCGCGCCGCGGATTTCCACGCGCGACCTCATCGACGAGCCGGCGCGTTTCGACTACATGCGGCTGGCGCACCCGCCGGTGACCTTCCGCCACGAGAAGCTGAAGATCGAAGCGCGCATCCCGGCGGCGCAGCGCTACATCGAGGAACACCGGCTGAACGAGGTGTTCGCCGGAGCGCGCGGCGAAGTCGGCCTGATCGTGCAGGGCGGTCTGCACAACGCGCTGGTGCGGGCGTTGCAGCAGCTCGGCCTGGCCGAAGGCGCGCTGCCGATGCTCGTGCTCAACGTCACCTTCCCTCTCGTGCCGGCCGAACTGAGCCGCTTCTGCGCCGGGCGGCGTGCGGTGCTGGTGGTGGAGGAGGGCAGCCCCGAGTACATCGAAAAGGATGTCGTGATGGCGCTGCGCCGGCTGGATGTGCAGACGCCGGTGCACGGCAAGGACCTGCTGCCCGCGGCCGGCGAATTGACGGTCGAAGCGCTGCTGCCGGGATTGGTCCGTCTTGTCGAACGTTACCTGCCGGATATCGATCTGACGGCGGCGCGATCGTGGCTTGCGGCCACTGCCGATCGTCGCGCCGCGGTAGCGCAGGCGCTGGGGCCCTTGCCGCCACGCCCACCGGGCTTTTGCATCGGCTGCCCCGAGCGGCCGGTGTTCTC
>JANNQO010000172.1:0-2949 GCA_031400795.1 Rubrivivax sp.
GCAGGGCAACACGAGCAACGCCGACCTGCTGGATGCGATCCGCGAAGGCGCCGTGCTGCGCGTGCGGCCCAAGGCGATGACCGTCGCGGTGATCCTGGCCGGCCTGTTCCCGATCATGTGGGGCGAAGGCACCGGCTCGGAAGTGATGCAGCGCATCGCCGCACCGATGGTGGGCGGCATGATCACCGCGCCGCTGCTGTCGATGTTCGTGGTGCCCTGCGCGTACCTGTTGATGCGGCGACGGCGAACCGGGCACGCTGCGCCCCAGGCCGGATGGGCGCGGGCATCTCCATGAAGCGACCCGCCGGTGGAAGGCTCACGTGACTCGGCACATGGCCGCCAGCGGGGCCTGCAACGCCGCGGCGCCTGCCACGGTCGCGGCCGCGCCTTAGACTGACGCCGCCGTCACACCCCGAGAGAGCCCCCCGTGAAGCTGCGCATGGCCAACAACTCGCTTTTCGCCATCCTGTTGCGCAAGCGCTGGTGGGTGAGCGCCGCCATCGCCACCGTGCTGGGCGTGGCCGGCGCAGCGGTGCTGCCGCCCGACTGGCGAGTCGTCGGTGCGCTGTCGGGTTTTCCGTTCATCGTGATCGCGGCGATGGCCGCCTGGCGCCAACGCCACGTACCGAGCGAGAGTCGCATCTCGCAGGTCGACGCCGCTGTTCGCGCCATGGCCTGGCCGGCGTTCGCAGAATTGCTTGAATTGGCCTTCGCGCGTGACGGGCACGAGGTCCGGCGGCTGAACGGCGCGGCGGATTTCGAACTGGTTCGCCGGGGCCAGACCCTGCTGGTCGGCGCACGCCGCTGGAAGACCGCACGCACCGGCCTGGAGCCGCTGCGCGAACTGCAGGCGGCGCGCGAGAAGGCCGGCGCCGCTGCGCTCTACATCGGCCTGGGCGAGATCACCGGGCCCGCCGCCGCGTTCGCCGCGAAACACCACATCGCGTTCTGGCAGGCTGCGGAACTGGCCCAGTCGCTGCGCGGCGCGACACTGCCGCCCGCGAGGTCCTAGCGGGCGGGCAGGTGAGCCCGCTCGAACTGCCGCCGAAGATCGACCTCGTGCTGAACCCGCGAACTGCGCTCGGCCCCACGCCGCCGGCCGCCTTGCTCGCACGCCCGACGGAGTGATTGCTGCCCAGGCGCCGCCGCGCCTCTTGTACCGGCCCAGCGACAAGCGTATGGTGATGCCGAATGGCAAACCCTGATCTCGTCAAGCAGTTTGGCGCAAGGCTGCTCGGCATCTACACCGGCGGCGTGCTTACCAAGCTCATCGACATTGGCTACCAGGTGGGTCTGTTCGAGGCATCCAAGTCGGGCGCCGCGACGAGTGAGGAGCTGGCTGATCGCGCCGGCCTGAAGGAGCGCTACGTGCGAGAGTGGCTCGGCGCGATGACGTCGAGCGGCATCTACACCTATGAGCCAGGAACAAGAAAGTACACACTTCCCGACGAACACGCGATGCTGCTCACCGGCGATGGGCCGACGAACCTCACGCCAATGAGCCGGATCGTCAATCACTTCGGCACTCACCTACAGCGACTCGTTGCGTGCTTTCGTGACGGTGGCGGCATTCCTTACTCGGCCTATCGCCCTGTTTTCACGCAGTGCATGGACGATGCATGGCGACGGATCTACGACCACCAGTTGATCACCGGATTCATTCCAGCGGTTCCTGGGCTGACCGAAGCACTTCGCGACGGGATCCGCGTTCTGGACATCGGCTGCGGAAGTGGCCACGCGATGAACATCCTTGCACGCGAGTTCCCACGCTCGACGTTCGTCGGCTATGACATCGCCGAAGACGCCATTGCTGGCGCGCGCGGGGAAGCAAGCAAGCTGGGGCTCGAGAACACCAGGTTCGAGGTCGCGGACGTTGCTTCCCTGCCCACCGAGGAGAAGTTCGACCTCATCACCGCCTTTGACGCAATTCATGACCAGAAGGCACCGGCCGCTGTGCTCCGGAACGTATGTCGTGCATTGGCTTCGAGCGGATCCTTCATGATGATCGAGTTCAAGTTCAGCAGCCGCTTGGAGGACAACGTCACAAATCCTTTCGCCCCGATGTACTACGGCATCAGCCTGATGCACTGCATGCCGGTGTCGCTTGCAATTGATGGCGAAGGTCTTGGAACGGTCTGGGGCGAGCAGGTCGCACGGCAGTACCTGGCAGACGCAGGCTTTGGAAGCGTCGTAGTCCTGGACTCGCCGCGTCCGCAGAATTGCATCTTCGTTGCACGCCACTGAGCACGATGAGTCTGTCGGTATTGAGGTGCATTTTTACAGCCCCGCGTTCACGGCCCTGCACGACGGCGGTAGGTGACGATCGCGTAGCCCGCCGCGTCGCGGCGCTGCACCTCGTCGAACCGATCGCGCGGCCAATCGGGGAAGTACGCGTCGGCGTCGTCGAAAGCGGTGTCGATCTCGGTCAGCACCAATTCGTCGGCGTGTGGCAAGGCCAGTGTATACAACTCGGCGCCGCCGATCACGAAGACTCGCTCGGCATCCGCAAGCAGCGCCAGCGCGGCGCCGAGGCTGCCCACCACCTCGGCGCCCGGCGCATCGAACGAGGCCTGGCGCGTGACCACCAGATTGCGCCGGCCGGGCAGCGGCCGGAACTTCTCCGGCAGCGACTGCCAGGTCTTGCGCCCCATGACCACCGGGTGGCCCATCGTCGTGGCGCGAAGGTGGCGCCGGTCTTCGGCCTCGTGCCACAACAGCTGGTTGCCGCGGCCGATGGCGCGGTTCTTCGCCACCGAGGCGATCAGCGCGAGCTTCATAGCGTTCACTAGACCGCCACCGGCCCCTTGATCAGCGGGTGCGGGTCGTAGCCGGCGATTTCGAAGTCTTCGTAGTCGTAATCGAAGATCGATGGCGGCCGGCGCTTGATCAGCAATTGCGGCGCGGGCCGCGGCTCGCGTGACAGCTGCAACTCGACCTGCTCGAAGTGGT
>JANNQO010000173.1:0-3146 GCA_031400795.1 Rubrivivax sp.
CTCGGCCTACGCCGCCGCGCTGACCTGTGTTTTCCTGGCCTTCGTGCTGCTGTTGACCTGGCTGCAGACGCAGTTGCTCGACAAACGCGCCCACTACGCCTGAAGGGCCGCGATGGTCAGGCAGCGGTCACTGATGTTTCGCGTCTTTCGCCATCTGGCGCTGGGCACGGGCGCGCTGCTGATGGTGCTGCCGTTTGTGTTGATGATCTCCATCAGCCTAAAGCCGCCGGGCGAGATCTTTGCGCCTGAATTTCAACTGCTGCCGCAACAGTGGCACGCGGTCGAAAACTACCGAATGGCCTTTGCCAAACAGCCGCTGGGGCGCTACCTGCTCAACGGCCTGCTGGTCACGGCCTGCATCTTCGCGGCGCAGGCGCTGGTGGCCATGCCTTGCGCCTACGCCTTGGCCAAGCTGCGCTGGCGCGGTCGCGAGACCACCTTCGTCTTCGTGTTGCTGGCGCTGCTGGTGCCACCCCAGGTGCCGGCCATCCCGCTGTACATCGGCCTGTGGAAACTGGGCCTCCTGGACAGCTACGCCGCGCTGATCCTGCCGTCGACGATTTCGGTGTTCGGCATCTTCCTGATGCGCCAGTTTTTCCGCACCGTGCCCGATGACCTGATCAGCGCTGCCCGCCTGGACGGCCTGGGGGAATTTGCGATCGTCTGGCGAATCATGCTGCCCACGGCCATGCCGGCACTGGTGGCCTTCGGCCTGCTGTCGCTGGTGTGGAACTGGAACGAGTTCTTCTGGCCGCTGTTGGTGGTGCAAACCCAAACGCTGGCCACGCCGCCGCTGGGTGTTGTCTTCTTCGCCAACGCAGAGGCCGGCACCAACTATGGGCCGCTGATGGCGGCCGCCACCGTGATCACCGCGCCCCTGGTGCTGGCCTTTTTGCTGGCGCAGCGCTGGTTCATCGACGGCGTGACCATGACCTCGGTGAAGTGATCGACCGTCCCACAAATTTCCGTGTTCAACCCCAGGAGCCAGACATGACGAGCAAACCCAAGTTCATCAACCGCCGCCAGTTCACCGCTGCAGGTGCGGCCGCCACGGCCGCGCTGGCGATGCCCGCCGTCGTGCGCAGCCAGACGGCACCGGTAGAACTGAGCGTTGCGTATTCGATCCCCGTGCTTTTCAAGGATTTGATGGAGGCCGTGGCCAAGGAATTCATGGTGCGCAACCCCTCGATCCGCGTCGTGCTGCGAGCGCCCGAGAACGGCTATGAAGAGATCATGCAGCGCAACTTGCGCGACGCTGTCACCAGCACATTGCCCGACGTGGCCTTCCACGGCCTGAACCGCCAGCGCACTCTGGTCGAACGCAACATCCCGATCGACCTGAAGCCCTTCATGGCCGCCGATGCGCAGCTGAAGGACCTGGGGTTCTCGCCGTCGCTGCTGTCGCTGGGCCAGGTTGGCGCGGCGCAGACCGGCATCGGCTTTGCGTTGTCCACGCCGGTCCTGTACTTCAACGGCGCGCTGGTGAAGGAGGCCGGCGGCAACCCGGACCAGCTGCCGACCAGCTGGGACGAGGTGATCAAGCTGGCAGCCGCGATGCAAGACCCGGCGAAGAACCGCACCGGCATGTTCTTCGACTGGACGATCACCGGCAACTGGTCGTGGCAGGGGCTGGTGCTGAGCCACGGTGGCTCGATGCTCAATGGCGACGAAAGCCGTGTCGCGTTTGGCGAGGCGCCCGGCCAGCAGGCCATGCGGGTTCTGCGCCGTTTTGTCGACGATGCGCGCATGCCCGACATCCGGCCTGACACCATGTTTCAGGACTACTTTGCCGGCCGCATGGGCGTGGCGATGCAGTCCACCGCCCAGCTGGGCCGCTTCAACCGGGAAATCGGCGGGCGCTTCCCGCTGTTGTGCGCGCGCTATCCGCTCTCGTCGCCAGCGGCGCGTCTGCCGGCGGGCGGCAACGTCGGCATGATGTTCACCAAAGACCCGGCGCGCCAGAAGGCGGCCTGGGAGTTCATCAAGTTTGCCTGCGGCCCCGTGGGCGCCACGATGATGGTGCGCGCCACCGGCTACATGCCGGCCACCACCATCCCGGCGCAGCGCAAGGAGATGCTGGCTGACTTCTACGCGCAGAACCCTAACCACCTGGTGTCGATCCGGCAGCAGGACGTGATCACCGGCTGGTACGCCTTTCCCGGCCAGAACGCACTGCGCATCACGGACGTGATCAACGACCACTTGCAGACGGTGGTGGCCAAGCGCGACACCGCCGACGCGGTGCTGACGAAGATGGCTGCCGACGTTCAGAACCTGATTCCACGCAAAGGCTGAAGCGATGTTGAAGTTCATCCACCTCACCGACACCCATCTGCTGGCACCGGGCCAGGCGCTGTACGGCACCGACCCGGCCTGGCGGCTCGAGCTCGCAGTCCGGTCCATCAACGCCGAGCACGGTGATGCCGCCTTCGTGATGATTACCGGCGACCTGGCGCATTGGGGCGAGCCGGCGGCGTACGCGGGCCTGGCCGAAAGGCTGGCGCCACTGCGCCAGCCGGTGCACCTGGCCATCGGCAACCACGACCACCGCGCTGCGTTTCGCGCCGCGTTTCCGGGCACGCCCGTTATGGCCGACGGCTTCGTGCAGTACGCGTTCGACGCCGGCGGGCTGCGCCACGTGGTGCTCGACAGCAACGAGCCGGGTGTTTCCTGGGGCGTGTTCTGCGAGCGCCGTGCTGCGTGGCTGGCCGAGGAACTGGCGCACGGCGGCCAGCGCCCGGTGCACCTGTACATCCACCATCCACCGTGCGCCGTCGGCATCCCGTCGATGGACCGCATTTCGCTGCGCGATCCAGCGCCGCTGCGTGCTGCGCTGCTGCCCCACCGCACGCGCATCAGGCACCTGTTTTTTGGCCATCTGCACCGGCCGCTGGCCGGCAGCTGGATGGGCATGCCGCTGTCCACCCTGAGGGGCACGAACCACCAGGTGGCACTGCGGCTGGACGACACGCCGCTCATTGCCGGCAGCCAAGAGCCGCCGCAGTATGCCGTGGTGCTGGCCGATGACGAGAACACGATCGTTCACCTGCACGACTTTGACGACGCCTCGGCGCGGTTCGACCTTTGAGTGCCCATGCGCTGTTCTGGCGCCATGACGCCGTGGTCTTCGACCTCGACGGCACGCT
>JANNQO010000174.1:0-11334 GCA_031400795.1 Rubrivivax sp.
ACACCGTGATCGAAGACGGCGTGAAGCTCGACAACCTGGTGCAGATCGGCCACAACGTGCGTGTCGGCGCACACAGCGCCTTCGCAGGTTGCGTGGGCGTGGCCGGCAGCGCGATCATCGGACGGCATTGCACGGCCGGCGGCGGCGCGATCATCCTGGGCCACTTGCAGCTCGTCGACCATGTGCACTTGAGCGCGGCCACCGTGGTGACACGCTCGATCCTGAAGCCCGGCCAGTACAGCGGCGTCTTTCCCTTCGACGACAATGCCTCGTGGGAAAAGAACGCCGCGACGCTGCGCAACCTGTACAGCCTGCGTGAGAGGCTGCGCGCGTTGGAGAAGAAGACATGACTGCGCCGATCCTCGACATCCACAAGATCCTCGCCAAGCTGCCGCACCGCTACCCGATCCTGCTCGTCGACCGCGTGCTCGAGCTGGAAAAGAACGTGCGCATCAAGGCGCTCAAGAACGTCACCATCAACGAGCCGTACTTCACGGGCCATTTCCCGAGCCGCCCGGTGATGCCCGGCGTGCCGATGCTCGAAGCGCTGGCGCAGGCTTCGGCGCTGCTGTCGTTCGAATCCAGCGGCATCGACCCCGGCGACGACACGGTCGTGTACTTCGTCGGCATCGATGGTGCACGCTTCAAGCGGCCGGTGGAGCCGGGCGACCAACTGGTGCTGGAGTCGTGGATCGAACGGGCGCGCGCCGGCATCGTCAAGTACCGCTGCAAGGCCAGCGTTGCCGGCGAGACTGCCGTCGAGGCCGAGCTGATGTGCACGATGCGGAAAGTCCGCTGAAACGGGCGGCCCGTGGCGCAGGTGCATCCCACCGCGATCGTCGACCCGGCGGCCGAGCTCGCGCTGTCCGTGACGGTCGGGCCCTACGCGGTGATCGGTGCGGGCGTGCAGATCGGCGAAGGCACGCAGATCGGCCCGCACGTGGTCATCGAAGGCCCGACACGGATCGGCCGCGACAACCGCATCCACGCCCATTCGTCGCTCGGCGGCGCACCGCAGGACATGAAGTACCGCGGCGAGCCCACCGAGCTGCACATCGGCGACCGCAACACGATCCGCGAGTTCTGCACCTTCAACCGCGGCACCGCGCAGGACGTGGGCATCACGCGCATCGGCGACGACAACTGGATCATGGCCTACGTGCACATCGCGCACGACGTGCAACTCGGCGGCCACACCATCCTGGCCAACAACGCCACGCTGGCCGGCCATGTGCACATCGGCGATTGGGCAATCATCGGCGGCCTCACCGGCGTGCACCAGTTCTGCAAGATCGGCGCGCATGCGATGACGGGCTTCCAGAGCCATGTCGCGCAAGACGTGCCGCCGTTCATGATGGTGACCGGGCATCCGCTCGAGGTGCGCGGCTTCAACATCGAGGGGCTGCGCCGGCGCGGCTTCTCCAAAGAGCGCGTCGCGCAGGTCAAGCAGATGCACCGGCTGCTGTACCGAGATGGCCTCACGCTCGAACAGGCGATGGAGCGCATCGGCGCGTTGCGCGACGACCTCTCCGACGGCGCTGCCGACGTGGCGCAGATGCTCGACTTCCTCGCCGCGGCCACGCGCGGCATCGTGCGTTGAGCGTTCGATGGCAGGCGATGCGCTGCGCATGGCGATGGTCGCCGGCGAAGCGTCGGGTGATCTGCTGGCGGCGTTGTTGATCGGTGGCTTGCGCGAACGCTGGCCTGCGCTGCAGCTGGCGGGCATCGGCGGGCCGAAGATGCTCGGCGCAGGATTCGATGCCTGGTGGCCGCAAGACAAACTCGCGGTGCGAGGATACGTCGAAGTGTTGCGCCACTACCGGGAGCTCTCGCGGATCCGCGAACAGCTCGCCGCGCGCTTGATCACCGAGAAGCCGCGTGCGTTCATCGGCGTCGACGCCCCCGACTTCAACCTCGGCCTCGAAGCGCGGCTGCGCGCTTCAGGTGTCCCAACGATTCATTTCATCTGCCCGTCGATCTGGGCCTGGCGCGGTGGGCGTGCGAAGAAGATGGCGATCAGTTGCGACCATGTGCTGTGCCTGTTCCCGTTCGAGCCCGCGCTGCTTGCGCAGCACGGCGTGGCGGCGACCTTCGTCGGCCACCCGCTGGCCGATGCGATCCCCCTCGAGCCACCGCGCCAGGCGGCGCGCCGCTCGCTCGGCCTGACCGACGCGGTGCCGCTGGTCGCGCTGCTGCCCGGCAGCCGCCGCTCGGAGATCGGGGCCATTGCGCCGGCCTTTCTTCAGGCGGCCGCGACGATGCACCGCGCGCGGCCCGACCTGCAGTTCGTGCTGCCGCTGGCGCCCGGCCTGCGCGGGTTGGTGCAGGCACAGATCGAGCACCATGCGCCGGCCCTGCCGCTGCTGCTGCTCGACGGCCGCTCGCACGAGGCGTTGGCAGCCTGCGACGCGACGCTGATTGCCAGCGGCACCGCCACGCTCGAAGCCGCGCTCTTCAAGCGGCCGATGGTCATCGGCTACCGCATGCACCCTTTGAGCTGGCAGCTGATGAAGCGCATGCGCTACCAGCCCTGGGTGGGGTTGCCGAACATCCTCAGCCGCGAGTTCGTCGTGCCCGAGTTGATCCAGGAGGATTGCACGGCCGACGCGTTGGCCGCGGCCACGCTGCGCTGGCTCGACGAGCCGGCCGCGGCGCGCGCGCTCGCCGAACGCTTCACCGCCATCCACCACGAATTGCGCCGCGACACCGCGCGGCGTGCCAGCGATGCCATCGCGCAAGTCCTCCAAGCGTAAGCGGCTGCCGCCGTTGAAGCTGGTGTTCGATCCGCCGGGCCTGGTGGCCGGTGTCGACGAAGCCGGCCGCGGCCCACTGGCCGGCCCGGTGGTGGCCGCGGCGGTGATCCTCGACGAGCTGCGCCCGATCAAGGGCCTGGCCGATTCGAAAGCGATCAGCGAGCGCAAGCGCGAGCGATTGCACGACCTGATCCGTGCGCAGGCGCTGTGCGTCTCGGTCGGCCAGGCCAGCCCGCAGGAGATCGACGAGCTGAATATCCTGCAGGCCACGATGCTGGCGATGCAGCGTGCCGTGCTGGGCTTGCGCCTGCCGCCGCGGCATGTGCTGGTGGATGGCAATCGCGTGCCGATCCTGGAGGGTTCGGTCATCGCTTGCCAGGCCATCGTGAAAGGCGATGCGCGCGTGGCGGTGATCTCGGCGGCATCGATCATCGCCAAGGTCGAGCGCGATCGCCTCTGTCTCGAACTGCACGCGCGCTGGCCGGGCTACGGCTTCGCCGATCACAAGGGCTATCCGACGGCAATGCACCTCGAGGCGCTGCGCCGGCACGGCCCGTGCAGCGAGCACCGGCGCAGCTTCGCGCCCGTTCGTGCCGCTTGCGGCGACGAATCGTGAATGCAGGTGCCGCTTGCGGCAACGAGTCGTGAACGAGCCGCTGCGCATCAGCTCCCGCGACAACCCGCTGCTGGTGAAGTTGCGACGGCTGGCGCAGGACGGCGCGGCCTACCGAAAGCTCGGGCTCGTGTGGCTGGAGGGCGACCACCTGTGCCGCGCCGCGGTGGCGCGCGGCATGCCGGTGCAGCATGCGCTGCTCAGCGAAGCCGCGTGGTCGTCGATGCCGCTGCGCCGGCTGGCGGGCCATGCCGAGCGGATCGTCGTGCTGCACGACGCGTTGTGGCAGGGGCTGAGTCCTCTGCCGTCACCGGGCGCGATCGGCTTCGTGCTCGCGGTGACGGAGCTTGTCGAGATCGAACCGCACGCCCCCAGCGTCGTGCTCGACCGCCTGCAAGACGCCGGCAACGCCGGCAGCATCTTGCGCAGCGCCGCGGCCTTCGGAGTGCGGCAGGTGCTGGCGATGAAAGGCACGGTGGCGCTGTGGTCGCCCAAAGTGCTGCGCGCCGGCATGGGCGCGCACTTCGCGCTGCGGCTCGTCGAAGGGGTCGACCTCTCGATGCTGGCCGAGCTGAAGGTGCCCTTGCTCGCCACCGGTTCGCACGCCGCCAAGAGCCTGCGCGAGGCCGAGCTGCCGAGGCCCGCGGCCTGGGTCTTCGGCCACGAGGGGCAGGGCATCGCCGACGCCGTGCTGGCTCGCTGCACGATGCTGCTGCGCATCCCGCAACCCGGCGGCGAGGAGTCGCTGAACGTCGCGGCAGCTGCTGCGGTGTGTCTGTACGCGCAGGCCTGAGGATCACCAGCGCAGCGAGGCTCAGGGCCGCAACCCGGGTGGCAGCGCCAGCGGATCGAGGTGATCCGCATCTGCGGCGAAGAGGGCGTCCGCGAACTCGGTCTCGCGCTGCTCGATCAACGCCAGGAAGGCCGAAGCGCCCCGCATCTCGCCGAAGGTCTCGAGCCCTGTCTCGAGGATGCGCTGCAGTTCGCCGAGCCCTGCCGCGCGGGCCGGGCGGCGCATCATGCGCAACGTGGTGCGCAGCATCGCATTGCGCGTGTAGCGGTCCAGCGCATGGCCGATCTCCAGCGTCAGCGCGATCTGGCGCCGGCGTTGCGAAGGCTGGCCGGTGCTCTGCCAGGCACGCACATAGTCCGCGCTGGTGATCACCGCCGCCGGCAGGCTGCGGGCCATGGTCGCGTCCAGCATTTCCGACAAGGCATGCAGCCTGACCAGCGTGAGCGATGTGCGCACGACCTCGGCCGGGGCCAGCCGGGTGAGGGCCGGCACAATGCGCGCAAACTGCGCGTCGCGGGCGAAGAAGTCCTCGGGCCCGTACAGTTCCTGCAGGAAGAAGCGGGTCGCCGCGCGATGGCGCGGGTCCGCGAGCAGATCGGGATAGCTGCGCTCGAAGCGCGCTGCTTGGTAGGCGCGCAGCGCCGCAGCGCGCGCCGACAGCCCGGGATCCGCCCGGCGCTCGTCGCGCACGCGATCGACCGACGCCAACTCGGCGAGGATGGCTTGGCCGTCGGTGTTCATCGCGATGTCATGGTGTGCCGCGGATTCTCGCGGCCATGACGCGCCCGACCGGGCGCTGTACGGATACTTCGGCGCTGATTGCCAGCTCGACCTGACGAAGGCCATGCACCGCAACGTCACCGAGTACACGCGCTCGGGGGCCGGCCCGGTGAAGAACGTGGCGCGCGGCGAGACGGCGATCGGCGTGGGCTTCCTCGCGCTGGCCGCCGGCGAGGCCAAGCAGGGCTTCCCGATCAAGTCTTACGTGCCCTGGCAACAGGAAGGCAGCGCAACTTGCCGTCGCTCACGACATGCGCGAAGTGAAAGCGGCGAGGCGCAGGGTGTGCGGGCGGCGGGCCGGTGGGTGGATGCGGGATGCAGACGGGTCATGCGGGTCACCTCGTTGAATCGTTGTGCCTGCAACCGGATGGCCGGGCGTGGCGCGCTCAGGCGATTCGCAGGGTCTGCAGCAGCGTGAGTTCGCGCTCGCCGAAGGCGCTCGCCAGGCGGCTCAGCTCGGCGATGTTCTCCTGCGGCGACTCGATCGACCTGCCGTCCTTGACGAGGTGCGAATCCTGACCCGCCAACTCGCTCCAGGCGTCCTGCGCCCACTCGTAGGGTTGCAGCCGGCCGCGCGCCACCGACGACACGAACAGCTGCGAGATGCGGCTCACGGCGATGCCGCCGCCGCTCATCGGGCTGGCGAGGTGGCCGATGTCGCCGTGCCCGCTGGCCAGGCCGCTCAGGTGCGCGTTGAGGGCCCCGCAAGCGCCCCGCACCGCCTCCGCCGCCGAGTCTTGCTGCACCGGCACGACGTGCCCCATGCCGATCAGCACGTTGACGCAGGCCAGTGCGCGGCCGAGCGTGACAGAAGCCGCCTCGGCGAGTTCGGCCAGCGATCGGGGGCGTCGGTCGGCCAGCAGGTCCAGCAGCGTGGCGTAGGCCGGTTCGGTGATCTCCGCCTCGCCGATCGGCCCCTGGAGCGTCAGCATCACCTCGGCGCGGGGTGTCAGCAGCAGCACGCGCTGGCGGCGCAGCAGCTCGCCACGTTCGCGCGCGCTCAGCCGGCGCGGGCCCTTGACCCAGTAGTCCTTGCGGAAGGGCTGGTTGGTCATGAAGTCCCGCACCGACTCGCGGAACAGCGGGTCGGGGAGCGTGCTCAGCAGGGCGCGCTGCGCCTCGCCGAGGTTCAGCTCGTCGACCGCGTCGAGCGGGTTTGCCGAGCAGACGTGGCTCAGCTTGGCCCGGGCCATCCAGGCGGCCGTCTCGGCGAAGTGCATCGGCTGCCAGTCGCGGTTGAAGAACTCGTGCGCGAGGTAGTCGCGGCTCAGGCCACGAAGGTAGGCCAGGCGCTGGCGCACCGTCGGGTGGGCCCGCCCGAACTGCGGATCGGTGGCCAGCAGCGCTTCGGCGAAGACCAGCGCGTCCTCGATGCGGCGGGTGAGGCCGAAGCCTGCCGCGCCCATCACCGCGGCGTGCTGCGTCATCAGGTGGCGCATCGGCGCGAACGAAGACCAGCCCGGCAGCGTGTTGTAGCTCACGTAGAACACACCGCCGACCTTGAGCTTGCGGTGCACGAAGTCGACGATGCAGGTGCGGTTCTCGTCGTTGATCCAGCTCCAGACGCCGTGCAGGCCGATGAAGTCGAAGTCCGGCAGATCGGCACGTCGGGCGAACTCGGCGAAGGCATTGTCGTGAAGCCGCACGTCGGCGCCCGAGGCGGCGCCGAGCTCGCGCGCGAAAGCCGCCTGGGCCGGGTTGAAGTCGGTGCCGTGCCACTGCACCGTCGACGCCGCAGCATGCAGATTCACGCTCAGCCCCTGCCCGAAGCCCAGCTCGCAGGCGGTGGCCATCGGCGGGCACACCACGCCGCTGGTCGCCAGCGCGAGTTGAACGCGAAGCGGGTTCAGCTCGGGGTAGTAGCCGTAGGTGTAGCCGATGTCCGCGACGTAGCCGGCGGTCCAGTCCGTCATGTGGGGTTCTCGCTTGGGGCGCTCTCAGGCAGAGGCCGCGCTCAGCTCGTCCAGCTCAGCTTGCGTGAGTTCCAGTGTCGCTGCCGGCAGCAACTCGTTCCATTGCGCCAGCGAGGTGGCGCTGGCGATCGGCGCTGCGATGCCCGGCTGGCGCATCTGCCAGGCCAGCGCCAGCTGGGCCGGCGTGGCGCTGCGCCGCGCGGCCGCCGCGTCCAGCGCTGCCAGCACGCGCCAGCCACGCTCGTTGTAGTAGGCGCTCTTCACGCCGGCACCGCGCGGGCTTTGGGCCAGGTCGGCCTCGCTGCGGTACTTGCCGGTGAGGAAGCCGCGCGCCAGCCCGAAGTAGTTGATCACCGCCACACCCTCGCGCACGCACAGCGCCTGCAGCTCGGCCTCGTAGGGCACACGGTCGAGCAGGTTGAACAGCGGTTGCAGCGTCTCGTAGCGCGGCAGCTTCAGCCGGCTGCTCAGCTCCAGCGCCTGCTGCAAGCGCGCGGCGGTGTAGTTGCTGGCACCGATGGCTCGCACCTTGCCTTCGCGCATCAGGTCGGCAAATGCGCCCAGCGTGTCCTCCAGCGGAGTCTCGGCGTCGTCGATGTGCGCCTGGTACAGGTCGATGCGGTCGGTTTGCAAGCGGCGCAGGGAGTCGTCCACCGCCTGGCGGATCCACTTGGGGCTCAAGCCCTTGCGATCGTCACCCATCGGGTTGCCCACCTTGGTGGCCAGCACGATGCGCTCGCGCACGCCGCTGCCGCGGCGCGCGGCCAGCCAGTTGCCGATCACCGTCTCCGACTCGCCCCCGGCATGGCCGCTCGCCCAGCGCGAATACACGTCGGCGGTGTCGATGAGGTTGAAGCCCGCGCCGACGAACGCGTCGAGCAGGGCGAACGAGGTCGCCTCGTCAGCCGTCCAGCCGAAGACGTTGCCGCCGAACGCCAGCGGTGCCGTCGAGAGGCCGGAGCCGCCGAGGGGGATCATGCGCATGGGGTCTCCACAGATGCGGGTGCTCAAGTGCCGCAGAAAGTGCGGTAGCCCGCCGTCACAACGGCTGCCGCCGGCACCGCGTAGGTCGCCAGCTCAGCCGCATCGTCGTACGGCCGTCGCAGCGCGGCCAGCAGACTTTCGAAGGGCGCGAGGTCGTCGCCTTCGGAGGCGGCGGCGAGCGCTTCTTCCACGCGGTGGTTGCGCGGGATGACGAGCGGATTCACGGCCTTCATGCGTGAGGCACGTTCATCGGCGCTGCCGTCGGCGTTCGCGGCCGCATCCTCCGCCGCGCATCGGGTGCGCCAGCGCGACAACCACGCGTCCGGCGCCTGCGCATCGGCAAAGTGGGCGCGCAGCGGCGCTTCGTCGCCGGCAGCCGCATCGGCCAGGTGCCGCCACGCCAGCGTGAAGTCCACGCCATGCCCGTGCAGCAGCTCGAGCCAGTCGTCGGCGAGCGCGGCATCGGCGGCGCTGTCGTGCTGCAACCCGAGCTTGGCGCGCTGGCCGCGGCGCCATGCGGCGTCGAATATCGCCGGGAAGGCGTCGATCACCTCGGTGGCCTGCGCGACGGCGCGCTGCGCCGCGGCTTCGTCGTCGCCGCCGCCGGCCATCAGCGGCAGCAGCGTCTCGGCCAGGCGCGCCAGGTTCCAGCGCGCGATGTGCGGCTGGTTGCCGTACGCGTAGCGGCCGCCGTGGTCGATCGAGCTGAACACGGCCCGCGGGTCGTAGGCCTCGATGAACGCGCAGGGCCCGTAGTCGATGGTCTCGCCCGAGATCGTCATGTTGTCGGTGTTCATTACGCCGTGGATGAAGCCGACGTTCATCCACTGCGCGACCAGCGCTGCCTGCCTCGCGGCCACCGCGCGCAGCAGCGCGACGTGGCGCTCGGGCGCGCCGGTCAGCGAGGGGTCGTGGCGCGCGATCGTGTACTCCGCCAGACGCTGCACCTGCTCGTGCTCGCCGCGCGCGGCGAAGAACTGGAAGGTGCCCACGCGCAGGTGGCTCGCCGCCACGCGCGTCAGCACGGCGCCGGGCAGTGTCGCGTCGCGGTAGACCGGCTCGCCGGTGGCGGCCACGGCCAGCGCGCGCGTGGTCGGGATGCCCAGCGCGTGCATCGCCTCGCCGATCAGCACCTCGCGCAGCATCGGCCCCAGCGCGGCCTTGCCGTCGCCGCCGCGCGAGAACGGCGTGCGGCCCGAGCCCTTGAACGCGATGTCGCGGCGCTGTCCGTGGCGGTCGACCACCTCGCCCAGCAGCAGCGCGCGCCCGTCGCCGAGCTGCGGCGAGAAGCCGCCGAACTGGTGGCCGGCGTAGGCCTGCGCGATCGGCTCAGCGCCCTCGGGCACCAGGTTGCCGGCGAAGATCGCCGCGCCGAGCTCGCCGCCGAGCGTTTCGGCATCCAGGCCGAGCTCGGCCGCGAGTTCGCGGTTGAGAAAGAGCAGCCGCGGCGCCGGCACCGGCGCGGGCTTCCACGCGACGGAGAAGCCCGGCAGATCGCGGGCGTAGCTGTTGTCGAAAACGAAGGCGGGCAGTCGCGGCGGGGCGTTCATGGGTCGAAGACTCGTGGCTTCAGTACACCAGCCGATCCGGCCGGATATCGCGCAGGATCGTGGTCGCGATCTCTTCGATCGACTTGTGCGTCGACGACAGCCATTGGATGCCTTCGCGACGCATCATCGATTGCGCCTGCGCTACTTCCTGGCGGCAATTCTCGAGCGACGCATAACGGCTGCCCGGCTTGCGCTCGTGACGGATATGCGCCAGACGCTCCGGGTCGATGGTCAACCCGAAACACTTGGCCTTGTGCGGGATCAAGGCGCCGGGCAGGCGGCCACGCTCGAAGTCTTCGGGGATCAGCGGGTAGTTGGCGGCCTTGATGCCGTGCTGCATTGCCAGATACAGCGACGTGGGCGTCTTGCCGCTGCGGCTCACGCCGACCAGGATCACCTCGGCGATGTCGAGGTTGCGCGACGACTGGCCGTCGTCGTGCGCCAGCGAGAAGTTGATGGCCTCGATGCGCTCGTCGTACTCGACGCTCTGGCTGGCATCCGAGAAGCGTCCGACGCGGTGGTTGCTCTTCACGCCGAACTCTTCTTCGAGCGGCTCGACGAAAGCGCGGAACATGTCCATCACGAAGCCCTTGCAGGCGTGGCCGGTGACGATTTCCCGAATCTCGTCGCGCACCAGCGTGATGAAGACGATCGGCTTCTTACCTTCGCGCCCGGCCACGTCGTTGATCTCGTCGACCACCGCGGTGGCCTTTTCGACGCTGTCGACAAAGGGCCGGCGCACGTGGCGCGGTTTGGTCGGGAACTGCGCGAGGATCGAATTGCCGAAGGTCTCAGCTGTGATGCCGGTGCCGTCGGAGACGAAGAACACGGTGCGTTCGGGCATGGGCGGCCATGATACGGAGTGAAGTCCTTAGAATGCTCTGCAATTTCCGCCTTGCAGCGCCTGCCGCTGCACCGTGCCGCGCCGTGAACGCCCCGAGCCGAACGACCCACCCCACGCCTGCCCTCGACGGGCGCGTGTGCGCGCATGCGGAAGCACCGGTTTCTTGTCATCACGGAGCTTTCCCATGTCTGGCACTTCATTGGCGACCGCCCTGGTCGTCCCGTTTGAACATCTGAGGATGACCGACGTCGAGTCGGTGGGCGGCAAGAACGCCTCGCTCGGCGAAATGATCAGCCAGCTGGCCTCGGCCGGCGTGCGCGTGCCGGGCGGATTTGCCACCACCGCGAACGCGTTTCGCCGCTTCATCGCGCACCAGGGTCTGGCACAGCGAATTCAGCAGCGGCTGGCGGCGCTGAACATCGACGATGTGCGCGCGCTCGCCGATGCCGGCGCGCAGATTCGCCAGTGGGTCATCGACACGCCGCTGCCACCCGATCTCGCGCAGGCCATCCGCGCGCAGTTCGCCGAGTTGGTGGGCGACGACACCAGCGCCAGCTTCGCCGTGCGCTCCTCGGCCACCGCCGAAGACCTGCCCGACGCCTCGTTCGCCGGCCAGCAGGAGACCTTTCTCAACGTCAGCGGCATCGACGAGGTGCTGCACCGCATGAAAGAGGTCTTCGCCTCGCTGTACAACGACCGCGCGATTTCCTATCGCGTGCACAAGGGCTACGCCCATGCCGACGTGGCACTGTCGGCCGGTGTGCAGCGCATGGTGAGGAGCGACGTCGGTGCCGCCGGCGTGATGTTCACCATCGACACCGAGAGCGGCTTCAAGGAAGTGGTCTTCGTCACCTCGAGCTACGGCCTCGGCGAGATGGTCGTGCAAGGCGCGGTGAACCCCGACGAGTTCTACGTCTTCAAGACAGGCTTGAAGGCAGGTCGCCCGGCGGTGATCCGGCGCGTACTGGGCTCCAAGCTGCAGCGCATGGAGTTCGCGTCGCTCGAGGAGAAGGCAAGCAGCGGCAAACTGGTGCGCGTGGTCGACACGCCGCCCGAGCAGCGCAACCGGTATTCGATCAGCGACGCCGACGTGGCCGAACTCGC
>JANNQO010000175.1:0-16345 GCA_031400795.1 Rubrivivax sp.
GTGGTGGTGGCGGGGGGCAACAACATGCGCGATGCGCGCTCGGCCTTCCCGGGCGCAAGCGCGGGCGACGACGCGGGCCGCGAGGCTTCGGCCGTCGCAGCCGCCAACGACCTGGCCCTGAGCCTGGGATTCCTCGCGTCGCGCGGCGCCAAGCATGTGTTGATCGCCAACATGCCCGACCTCGGCGACACCCCCGAGGCCGCCTTCCTGGGCTTGCAAGCAGCATCCAGCGACGCCAGCGAGCGCTTCAACGCCAAGATCCCTGGTCTGCTCGCGCTGGCCATCAGTTTCGGGATCGACGCGGACATGCTCGACATGGCGGGCCTGGCCGAGGACGTCATCGAAGACGCGCTCATCAACGGCGGCGCCACCTACGGCATCACCAACGTCGCGCTGCCCTGCGCCGGCTTCGTCGGCTCGGCAGGGGCATCGTGCGATGTGTCGCTGTTCTCCGATGCATTGCACCCCTCGGCGCGCGCGCACCTTCTGCTGGGGCTGGCGGCGCTGCGGGCGGTGGGGGTGCCGGAGCCGGGCACGGTGGTACTGGTCGTGGTCGCAGTGCTTGCCCTGCGTTCACGCCGGCGCGTTTGACATTGCGCGCTCGCGGCGGCGCGACCGAAAGGGGCCGCGCCGCTGTGAATGGTCGGGGTGAAAGGATTCGAACCTTCGACCCATTGCTCCCAAAGCAATTGCGCTACCAGGCTGCGCTACACCCCGAAGGCGCGGATTCTAGTTCGGTGCCGGCAGCTGCAACTGCCGGCACACCGCCATGCACTGGCGGATGTGCTGCTCGCAGACGTAGCGCAGCGCCGAGTAGGTGAGCGCCGCCGACACCGCCTGCCCGGCGATGGGCACGAACTTGGCGACTTGTTGTGTGGTGAGGCGGATGCCCACCAGCTTCAACATCTGCAGCACCAGCTCGCGCGTGACGATCTTGCCGATGAGCATGCCGCCGGCGGTGCTGATGGACTTGTAGACGACGATGCGGCGATCCGGCGCGAGGCGTTCGATCTGCTCTTCGGTGAGGCCGAACGAGGCGTTGATCTGCGGCAACAGGCGCACCAGCACAGCGACATCGGTGACCCAATCGAGGCCGGGGATCGGGACCATCGCCACGCCAGCGGCGAGCAGCGCGCGCTGCGCGACGAGCTTGCGGCAGCGTTTCGCGACGGCCTGAAGATCTCCATTCTCGCCGGGGTCGTCGACGACCTCCCAGCGCGCGTGCTGCACAGCGGTCACGCCGGCCCCGCCATCACAACGATGCCGTCGGCATCGGCGTAGAGCCAATCGCCGGGCCGCACCCAGGTGCCCTGGATGCGCACCGGCACGTCGCGCGCGCCTTCGTTGCGTTTGTCGGGCGGCATCGGGTTGAGTGCCAGTGCGCGAATGCCGGCCTGGCAGGCGATGAGTTCGGCGGCATCGCGCACGCAGCCGTCGATGAGCACGCCGGCCCAGCCGTTGCGCGCGGCCGAAGCGCCGAGGTTGCCGCCGAGCAGCGCGCGCCGCAGCGAGCCGCCGCCGTCGACCACCAGCACCCGCCCATCGCCCGGCGAGCCCACAGCGGCACCCACCAGGCTGTTGTCCTCGAAGCAGCGCACCGTGTTCACCGGGCCGTAGAACTTCGAGATCGCCCCGAAATCGCGAAACACCGGCGCCAGCACGCGAAACGCACCGCTGGTGTCGGTCTTGTGGGCATCACATAGATCGCAGGTGGCGAAATCAGTCATGGCGGCGCGGCATCGGGCAATGTGGGCAAGGACGTGGACAAGGACGACAGCGCCGGCAGCATCACCTGGTGCTCGAGCGGGGCCTTGAGGATGATCGAGGTCGAGGTTTCCGACAAGGCACAGAATTTGCTAACCACGGCGTCCAGGTGCGCCACATCGACGACCGCGATCTCCATCATCCAGCTGTCTTCGCCGGTGATGTTCCAGGCATTCACGATCTCCGGCGTGCCGGCGATGAGCCGGTTCATGATGTCGTAGTCGGTGCGCCCCACGCGCACCAGAGCCCGGATGCCGTAGCCGAGCGCGGCCAGGTTGACCGTAGCGCGGTAGCCGGTGATGACGCCCGCCACCTCGAGCTTGCGCACCCGTTCGGTGACGGCCGGTTGCGAGAGGTGCACACGCCGGCCGAGCTCGGCCATCGTGATGCGCGCGTCGGCCTCCAGTTCGGCGAGGATGCGGGTGTCGTAGCTGTCGAAGTCTTGAGCGGCCATTGGCTAAGGAATGTGCCCAAGATTTCCTTGTTGATCAAGCTCCACAGGCCGAAAGTACTGCGAACATGCATGGATTGCGCAGGCCGGGCTTCGCAAAATATGCGGTATGTTGAACGCACTGCGCCTCCCCCTCGCCGCCCCGGGCAACGGCAGCGGGTTGATCGTCGCCTGCCTGCTGGCCACCTGGGTGATCTGGGGGTCGACCTACCTGGCGATCAAATGGGCGCTGCTGAGTTTTCCGCCCTTCTTCCAGATGGGCACCCGCTTCGTCGCCGCCGGGCTGCTGCTGGGTGCCTGGGCGCTGTGGCGCGGCGCCCGCTGGCCGGCGCGCGAGCAGTGGACCAGCGCCGTCGTGCTCGGACTTTTGATGATCGGCGGCGGATACGGTGCCACCGCTACCGCGCAGACCAGCATCAGCTCGGGTCTGGTGGTGTCGTTCATCGCGGTCACGCCGGCACTGGTGGCGCTGATGCAGCTGCCCTACGGCATGCGGCCTTCGCGGCTGGAAGCGGCCGGCATCGCGTTGGGTCTGTGCGGCGTGATGCTGCTCACGCAAGGCCAGGGCTTCGGCGCTTCGCTCGAAGGGCTGCTCGCGATGGCGCTGGCCTGCACCACCTGGTCTGTGGGCACGGTATGGGCGCTGCACGGCTTGCCGGGCGGCAGGAAGCTCGCGCTGGCCGATGGGCCGATGGGCTACGCCAGCCAGATGCTCGCCGGCGGTTCGATGCTGCTGGTGGTTTCGTGGGCGCTCGGCGAAGCACCCAACGTTCCACCTGACGCACGTGCGCTGTTCAGCTGGGCCTACCTGGTCGTGGCCGGCTCGCTGATCGGCTTTTCGGCCTACATGCTGCTGCTCCAGAGAACCAGCGCAGCGCTCGCGTCGACCTACACCTTCGTCAACCCGGTGATCGGCCTGGTGCTGGGCGTGACCTTGGGCGGCGAGATCGTCAGCCGCGCCGAATGGCTGGCCGCGGCGGTGATCGCCGCCGGCGTGGTGCTGCTGCTGATCGGCAAACGCGCGCACCCCGGCTCCCCGCACTCAGCGCCGACGAGGTGATAGCCTATTGCTCGGCAACCAAGGTGACCCCATGAACGCGCCTGCCCCGTACCTGGACCTGATCGAGATCCCGATCGAATTCAAGGACTGCCTGGACCGCCAGCGCGCGGCCTATCTGGCGCAGCCCGAACCCAGCCTGGCCGAGCGCCGGGCCGATCTGGGGGCGCTGACGCGCATGCTCAAGGACCACCGCGAGGCCCTGGTCGCGGCGATCAATGCCGACTATGGCAACCGCTCCGAGTTCGAGACGCTGTTCGCCGAATTCTTCGTGGTTCTGGAAACCATCAAGGACGCCAGCCGGCAGGTCAAGGGATGGATGAAGCCGCAGCGCCGGCGGATCGACGTCCTGATGTACCCCGGCGCCTCCAATCGGGTCATCCCGCAACCCCTGGGGGTCGTGGGGATCATCGTGCCGTGGAACTTTCCGCTGAATCTGACCTTCTCCCCGCTGGCGTCGATCTTTGCCGCGGGCAACCGCGCGATAGTGAAGATGTCGGAGAACTCGCGCAACCTCGCGCGGCTGCTGGCCCGGATCAGCCCCGAATACCTGCCAGAGAACAAGCTGAAGTTCTTCGATGACGGTGACGGGCGCGGCCCGGCGTTTTCATCGATGCCGTTCGACCACCTGCTGTTCACCGGTTCAGGAGCGACCGGACGTGCCGTGATGGCCCATGCGGCGCACAACCTGACGCCGGTGACGCTGGAACTGGGTGGGAAGGCGCCAGCCATCGTCGGCCCTGATTTCCCCATCCACAAAGCCGCCGAGCGGATCATGTGGGTGAAGATGTTCAACGCCGGACAGATCTGCACCAACGTCGACTACGTCTTCGTCCCGGAATCCGCGGTCGACGAATTTGCAGCGCACTGCAAGCGCCTCGTGGCCCGGCGCTATCCGGACATCAACGGCCCCGACTACACCTCGATCATCGACCGCCGCGCCTATGAGCGACTGCAGCACAGCCTGGACGATGCGCGCAGCAAAGGGGCGACCATCATCGACCTGGCCGAGGGCCAGACAGCCGATGCGGCCCGGCGCAAGTTTGCCCCCTGCCTGGTGTTGAATCCGAGCGCCGACATGATCGTCTCGCAACGCGAGATCTTCGGCCCCATCCTGCCGGTGCGCAGTTACCGCGACAGCGCGGAAGTCGCCCGCTACATCAACAGCCATGACCGCCCGCTCGCCATCTACCCGTTCACCAATGACAAGCGCCTGCAGGACTTTTACGTCTCGCGGGTCATGTCGGGGGGCGTGTCGGTGAATGAAGCCTTGCTGCATGTCGGCCAGCATGATCTGCCGTTTGGCGGTGTCGGCCCCAGTGGCATGGGGCACTACCACGCCCGGGAGGGCTTCAACACCTTCTCCAAGCTGCGCCCGGTGTTCTACCAAGGACCTTTTTCCGCGATCCAGTGGCTGTTCCAGCCGCCATACGCCGGCAAGGCATTGAAGCTGCTGAACTGGTTGATCAAGTTCAAGACCTGATCGCCGAAGGCGTGGCGTCGCGGGTCCAGCGCCGGCGGGACCGTAGGCGCCAGCATCGCTGTCGATGCCGAGACAGGTGGTTGACGCCTCACGATGCACTCACGACCGAGGACCTCAATGCCCAACCCGCAGCCCCCTCATATCGACCGACTGCGCGCCTTGCCGAAGGCAGAGGTCCATGCACATCTCGAAGGCTGCTTCGAGCCTGGCATTCTCGAGCAATGGGCAACGCAGGCGCGCGTGCTCATGCCCAGGCCTCGCGAGCGCTTGTTCGAGTTCGCAGGCCTGGCGGACTTCCTGCATTTCCTCGACTGGGCCTGTGGCCTGGCGTCGACCCGGGAACGCCTGGCCGAACTGAGCTACGGCTACAGCAAGCGGCTGGCCGACGGCGGTGCAGGCTACGCCGACGTGATCGTCAACCCAACCCATTGGACGGCGTGGCACGGTCGTCTGCCCGACATGATCGATGCCATCGATGCCGGCTTCACCGCCGCAGAGCAAGACGGTCTCCCTCCGGTGGGCTTGTGTGTCAGCGTGCTGCGCACGCAATCGGCGGACGCCGCGGCCGAACTGGTTGATGCACTGGTTGCGCTGCGGCATCCGCGCGTCGTGGCACTCTCGATCGATGGCAACGAAGCCGCCGCTGGCCGCACGGGTTGGCGTTTCGCAGAGGCGTTTCGACGCGCAGGTGCGGCGGGGCTGCGCCGCACTGTGCATGCGGGCGAGTCCAGTGGCCCCGAGGGCGTGCGGGATGCCATCGAACTGCTCGGTGCCGATCGCATCGATCACGGTGTACGAGCGATTGAAGACCCCGAACTGCTTGGACTGTTGGTCGATCGACAGATACCGCTGGGCATCTGCCCGACTTCCAATCTCACGCTGGGTGTCTACGCCTGCATCGAGGATCACCCGATCGATCGCCTGCGCCGTGCCGGCGTGGCCGTGTCCATCAACACCGATGATCCGGCCTTGCTGGGGGCCAGCCTGGTCGGCGAGTACGCGCTGTGCAGCAAGGCGTTCGGTTGGTCGGATGACGACCTTCGGGCGCTGGCGCGCACTTCAATTGGTGCGAGCTTTGCCAACGCCGACGTCAAGGCAAGGCTGACCCAGGCGCTGTCGAGTTGGTGAAGCGGTGAAGCCGCCCGGTTGCTGGCTCGAACGGCGATGCCGTAGCGGCGCGTCACTCCGGCCTGCGCATGCCTTCGAAGATGAAGGGCAGGCCTTCGCGCAAGGCCGGCGTCCAGGTGATCCAGTCATGCCGTCCGCCCAGGATGCGCAGCGTGGCCTTGATGTTGCGCTCCCGCACGACGCGGTTGAACAGCAAGTGCGCCTCCATATCGATGTCGTTCATCGCCTCAGCGGGGTTCTCGTTGTGGTGTTCGTCGTCGCCGGCGGCGATGAATAGGCGCAGCTTCAGGTTCTTGGCGTTGAATGCCGGCAGCAGGGCCGGGTAGGTCTTGCTGCGGTAGATGTCGTCGACAAACAGCGTGTTGCCCGACCCGAAGGCGCCGAACTGGCGCGTGCTGGAGTCGGCCGGTGGCAGCGGCGTGTAGACCGCCGGGCTGATGACGATGGCGCCCCAGAACAGCTCGGGGTAGACCAGTGCGTAGCGCAAGGCACCGTAGGCGCCCATCGAGTAGCCGGCCAGCGCGCGCGCGGCGCGGTTGCGGATGGTGCGGAAGTTCAGATCCACATGGGGAATCAACTCGTTGATGATGCCTGTCTCGATGTTCAAGCCGGGCCGGCTGGCGTTGGCATAGGCCGAGTCGACGTAGTAGCCGCCGCGATCGCTCTGTGGCGCGTCGGGCATCACCGCGATGAAGGGCGGCACCGCGTTGGCCGCGATCAACTCGTCGAACATCGGCTTGTTGCGGTCCCAGGCCGAGAGGTTGTCGTTGCGCCCATGCAAGAGATAGACGACCGGGTAGCGCAGGCCCGCGCCATGGTCGTACCCGCGTGGCAAATAGACCTTGAAATAGCGCGTGCCGCCGAGCACCGCCGACGGGAGGCTGAATTCGGTGATGGCACTTGCCGAAGGTTCGGGCGCCGGGGCAGCTTGTGCATCACCGCCGCAGGCCGACAGACTCAGGCCGCCGAGCAGCACCCCGCCCAGCCCGCAGGCACTGCCGCGCAACAAGCTGCGGCGGCTCGGGCATTGCGGAGCGTCAGGCTGTATCTCCATAAATCGTCAACCCCTTCAGCGAACGCGTGGGTGCCGGGAAGAACAGGCTGGCGACATAGCCGACCACGATGCACAGCAGGATCGAGATCCCGAGGTAGAAGTACGGGTGCACCAGGTTCATCGACCAGGCGATAGTGGTCAGCACGATCGCCGAGGCCACGCCGATGGCCACGCCCGCGGAGTTGGCGCGGCGCGTGAACATGCCCAGCGTGTAGGCGCCGGCGAAGCCGCCGCCGAGCAGGCCAGCGAGTTCGATCGAGACGTCGAACAGCGAATGGATGTCATAGCGCGACAGCAAGAGCGCGATGCCCATGCCGACCAGGCCGGCGGCCACGGTCATCAGTTCGGCGAAGAGCACGCTCTTCTTCTGCGTCGGGTGCTTCGCAAGCCTCTCGTAGAAGTCCACCGAGGCCAGCGTGGACACGCTGTTGATGATGCTCGACAGCGTGGCCATTGCCGCGGCGAAGATGCCGGCCACGATGAGGCCGGTGATGCCCATCGGCAACTCGGCGGCGATGAACAGAGGGAACGTCGCGTCTATCGACAGCAGCGGGTTCATACGCTCCGGGTTCGCCTTGTAATAGACATACAGCGCGGTGCCGATGGAATAGAAGATCACGCCGCCGGGAATGGTGATGAGCGCGAAAATCCAGATCGCGCGCCCGGCATCTTTCTCCGATTTGGTGGACAAGGTGCGCTGCATCAGCACCTGGTCCTTCGGGAAGGTGAGCACCACGTCGAACAGCACCAGGAAGATGAAGCCCCAGACGGTGGCCTTGGTGAGGTCGAAGCTGAAGTCGAGCAGCTTGGTCTTCTCTTCGGCCATAGCGACGCTGATCAATTCGCTCCAGCCGCCTTTGAGGCCGTAGATCATGAAACCGATGGCGAACAGCGCGCCGCCCATCTTCACCACCAGCTGAACGATGTCGGTCCAGACCACGGCCTTCATGCCGCCCAGCGCGGTATAGACGATGGTGAAGCCGCCCATCATCAGGATGCTCCAGACCACGTCGATGCCGGTGATCGTGGCAATCGCCAGCGACGGCAGGTACAGGATCACGCTCATGCGGCTGCCCAGTTGCACGAGGATGCACAGCGCGCTGGACATCATGCGGATGGCCGGGTGAAAGCGCGTCTCGAGATAAGAGAACACGCTCATCAGGTCGAGCCGGCGCAACAGCGGCACGATCCAGGTGGCGACGAACATCAACCCGAGCACGGCCACCAGGTTGTTCATCATGTATTGCCAGTTCGTCTCGAAGGCCTTGGCGGGAATGGCGATGTAGCTGATCGAACTGGTGTTGGCCGCGTACAGGCTGACCCCGGCGGCCCAGAACGGAATGCTGCGCCCGCCGACGAAGAAATCGGCTGTGGAGTTGCGTTTCTCGCGCAGGTAGAAGTACAGGCCGATGCCGAGCATGGAGGCGAGGTAGACGATGATCACGATCCAGTCGAGCCACTGCAGCAGCAGCTTGCCGGATTCGATCTGCGCGAACTGGAATGCCGCGGCGTTTGGCCCTGCGCTGCGCGGCGCCCACAGCAGGCCGTCTTGCCATGCGGCAACGGCGCCCACGTCGGCAACACTCGGCTCGGCCAGGTCGGATTGGCGGGCCCATGAGCCCGTGATGGTGTGCCAGCTCATCAGCGCCACGGGCCCGCTCGAACCCGCCAGGGGGCGCAGCAAGTAGAGCACGTGAGCCTGGCCGGTAGCCCGTGCCGCGCCGCTCAGCAACTTGCCCGGCAGCGCTGGCCGTGCTGTCCAGCCCTCGTCGGCGCTCCAGCGATGCAGCGCATCGCCGCGGCCGGGTGCGCCTGCCACCGTGAGGTACAGCGCTTTGGTCTGCGCGACCAGCGAGCCCGGCGCGCCCCCGCCCGGCCAGCCGCCGAGCGCACTCCAGGCCGGTCGGGCAGCCAGGGGTTCGATGCGCCACAGCGTGGCCGCGCCTTGTGCATCCAGCCCGGCGACGAAGAGGTTGCCGGCCAGGACTGCCCCGCGCGCCTGGTGCAACGGGCCCGGCAATGGCGGAAGCAGTTGTGTCGCCAGCAGGCCATTGCGCAGAGTGAGTTGCGCGACGCGATCGACCGCGCCCGCGCCCGCGCCCAGCAACAGCAGCGCCTGCTTGCCGTTGCCGGCAACGCCTTGCACCGGCAACTCGGCCGGCCAGGGCGTTGCCGCCCAGTTCTTCTGGTCTTCGCCCAGCAGCCAGGTCCGGTTCGCGGTGAACGCAATGGGCCGGCCCTCCGCCGCAGCCAGCGCGGTCACGGCCTCCGGCGTGGGCAAGGCCGGCAAGCTGCCGCTGCGCACGGCCACCAGGTTGGCGGCCTGGCCCGGCCCGGCCATCAAGACCAGCAGGAGCAGCACGCCGCGGAGCGTGGCGATGAACCGACCCAGGAAGCCGAGCGTGGAGGTCGTCATCTCAGCCCAGCAGCCGCAGCCGCATCGCGGTGGCCAGGATCGCGCGGGCTCGCTGCTCGAACGGGGCATCGACCATCCTGCCGTCAACCACAAAGGCACCCTGCCCGCCAGCGGCGGCGGCGGCGGCGGCGGCGACCACCGCCTGTGCATGGGCGATCTCGGCAGCGGTCGGGCGGAAGGCTTCGTTGGCCAATGCCACCTGGTTGGGGTGAATGCAGCTCTTGCCGATGAAGCCCAGGCCGCGCGCCATGTGCGCCTCGGCACGATAGCCCGCGGCGTCGTTCAAATCGGCAAAGGCCGAGTCGCAGACCCACACGCCCGCTTCGCCCGCCGCCAGTCGCAGGGCGAACATGGCGTGCGCCACCGCGCTCGGGTCGCGGCGATCGATGGCCAGCGGCTCGAACAGGTCGCCCAGGCCGAGCTGCAGCCCCGCTACCCGGAGATGGGCAGTCGCCAGTGCATGGGCCAGTCGCAGCGCCCGCGGCAACTCGATGCTCAGCATCAGCCCGATGGGCCGCTGCACGCCGTTGGCAGACTCGGCCCGGCCCAGCGCCTCGGCCACTTCCACCACCTGCTGCGCCGAAGCCGGCTTGGGCAGGTTCACCAGGTGCAACGCGGGCAGCGCGACGGCGCGCAGGTCGGCCGCCGCGTCTTCGTTGCCCCAGGCGTTGATGCGCACGATGAGCGTCTTGCCGCAGTCAACAGCGGCCCGGGACAACAGCAACTCGCGCACCGCCTCGCGAGCCTGGACCTTGCGCGCCGCGACCACTGCGTCTTCCAGGTCGAAGGAGATGGCATCGGCGGCGCCGGCCAGCGCCTTGGAAAACAACTCCGGTCGCGAGCCGGGAACGAACAGCTTGCTGCGCAGCGGGAGGATCACCGCAGGATTCCCATGTCGCGCAGCCGCTGCCGTTCCTCGGCCGGCACGCCGTGCCGGGCCAGCACCGCATCGCTGTCCTGGCCGAGTACCGGCGCGGCGAAAGGCTCGGGCCCGGGCGTGCGGCTGAAGGTCATCGAGCGAATCACTCCGTGGTAGGAGCCGATGCGCGGATGTTCGATGGTACCGATCATCTGCTCGGCCAGGACTTGGGGGTGCTGGAACATGTCTTCGACCTTGCGCGCCGCGGCGCACGGCACCTCGTCGCCGAACCGCGCCTCCCATTCGAGCGCGCTGTGGCGGGCCAGCGCGGCATGCAAGCGCGGCACGATCTCGCCGGCATGCAGCGCACGCTTCTTCACGCTGTCCAGTCGCGGGTCGTCGGCGAGGTCGGTGAGGCCGGTCCTCTCGCACAACGCCTTCCAGAAGCGCGGCGTATTGGCCGACAGGTACAAGTGGCCCTCGCGCGCCGGGTGGATGCCGGTGACGCCGCCCGAGCGCATGTCGCGGCCGATATCCAGTGGCTCGCCGTCGGCCCAAATCAGCCGCGCCGACTGCATCGTCAGCGCGCTGCGCAGCAGCGACACGCCCACCTTCTGCCCCAGGCCGCTGCGCTCACGCTCGAACAACGCCGAGGCCACACCCGCGGCCACCAGCGCGGCCGCGTAGTAATCGACCACAGAGCCGTAGATGATCTCGGGCGCGCCGCCGCGTTTGCCCTGCAGCGCACACATGCCGGTCATGGTCTGCAGCACCTGGTCGTAGCCGGCCTTGTCTTTCATCGGGCCGGTTTCGCCATAGCCGGTAACGGCGCAATAGATCAGGCGCGGGTTCAGCGTGCTGAGCTGGTCGTAGCCCATCCCCAGGCGAGCCGGAACACCCGGGCGGAAGTTGTGCACCAGCACGTCGGCGTCGCGCACCAGGCGCAACAGCAGGGCCTGGCCGGCGGCTGTCTTCAGGTCCAGGGCAATGCCACGCTTGCTGCGGTTCACGCCGATGAAGGCGCGGCCCTCGGTCTGCAAGGTCGACGGGTATTGGCGCAGGTTGTCGCCATCGGGGGGCTCGATCTTGATGACCTCGGCGCCCTGGTCCGCAAGTATGGTGCAGCCGTAAGGCCCGGCGATGTAGGCGCTCAGGTCGAGTACCCGAACGCCGCTCAGCGGGCCGGCGGCTGGGCCAGCACGGGCCGCGGGCGGGACGGGGATGGCCATGGCAGATCGCTCAGTACAAGTGCAGCATCGGGGTGGGCCGGAGTCTCGGCGCAAGGGCCGGCGAAACCAATGCCGCGTGGCTATGCTCAGCCATCACGGAATGTTGTTTGAAGGCGGCGCCAGCGACAACCAGGTCAGGCGCCAGCCGCCGTCGTTGCGCCCATCTGCGCAGTAGTACGGATGGAAGTCCAGCGCGGCGCGGCTTTGCGGCGACAGGCGGATGACCGGCGCTTCACCGGCGGCACGGGGCAGCAGTTGCAGCCCGGCCGCGTCGCCGCGCAAGCGAATCGTCTCTTCGGTCTTGAAGCCGTCGATCAGGCCGGTGGCATAGACCAGCGGGCCGCGCGTGATGGCCACGTACTCATGGCGCAAGACCTCCTGGCGCACCGGCCGGCCATCGGGCGCGCGCGATTCCTGGACGTTTTGCAGCCGCTTGTGCTGCAGCACCGGGGGCATCGGCAAGTCCAGCAGCACGCGGTCGCCCGCGCTCCAAAGGCGATCGATGCGGGCGTAGTCGCCGGGCGGCACGGCCTGGGCCACGCGCTCGCCGTTGATGCTCATCGCCGCGCCGTTCGCCCAGGCCGGGATGCGCAGCGCCAACTCGAAGTTCGCGGGGGAATCGGGCGCAGCGGGCGTGACGTGCAATTCAATGCGGCCGTCGAACGGATAACCCGTGCGCTGCTCCAGCGTGACCAGGCCACCCGAGGCCAGGCGCAGCGTTGCGCGCCCGGGCCCCAGCAGGTTGACACGAACGCCGCCACCCGGCGCGTGGCTGTAGGCCATCTGCGGCAGCTCTTCAAGTGCCATCGCGCCGCTGGACTTGCAGCAGCGCCAGGGGGTGGTGTGGACACGCCGGCCGTTGGCAAACGAGTAGTAGCACCAATCCTCGCCGTTGGCCGCCATGGCACCGAGCAGGTCGTTGTAGGCCGAGCGTTCGATCTCCTCGGCGTAGCGCGCCTCGCCGCTGGTCTCGAGCAACACGCGGTTGAGCTGAACCCAGGCCAGCGTCGAGCAGGTTTCAACGTAGGCCAGCGGGCTGAAGCTGCCCGGCGCGTTGAAGACTTCGCGCGACCGGTGGGCCACACCCCCCCAGGGGCCACCGCCCAGCGTCAGGTGGTGGTCGCGGATGCTGCGCCACAGGCGGTCGAGCACCTGCGCGTGCTCGGGGTTGCAGGTCGCTTTGTGGATCTTGGCCAGTCCGACCAGATTCCACGCCAGTTGATAGGCCTTGCCGGTGGCGATGTCGGCGGCATCGGCGCCGGCCAGGCCACGCTGCAGCAGGGCCAGCGCCGGGTTGGCGTCGGCTTGTTGCAGCACGCGCAACGCCAGCTCCAGGTAGCGCGGCTCGCCGGTGGCGAAGTGCAGCTCCATCGCCGGATCCATCAGCACCGTGGCCGACAGGCCGTGGTGGTTGCCCAGTTCGGTGATGTCGATGCCGCCGCTGCAGAGCATGCGCCAGCACAGGTCGCCGATCCTGCACGCCGCGGCCAGGGCTTCGGGATGCCCGAGCTGCCGGTGTACTTCGACCAGGCCGAGGATCATGTAGCTGTGGGTCCAGATGTCCCACGTGCGCAGCGACGGCGCGCCGTCCCAGGTGGGCAGCTTGGGTGCCTGGCGCACCATGAAGCGGCGCACCGGCGCGTACGTGCCGAGATAACCGTCGGGCTGCTGCAGGCCGATCAGGTGGCCGGCGATGTGGCGCACGCGGGCGCTCAATGGCGCATCGTGCGCGCGAGCGGCAGCCTTGGCCGCTGCGATCAGCCACTTGCCGGCGTGTTCGCCGTACCAGTCGCCTTCGAGATTGCGGCTGCTGCGCTCGGCGGCGAACACCGCAACCGCCGGGCTGTTCTCGTCGACGATGAAGTGGTGCAGGCGCCCGCACCGACTGGCCTCGAGCGCCTCGCCCAGCAGGCCACCGAGCTGAACCTCAGCCAGCATCGACGACACAACGAAACCCGACCATGCCCGAGCGGTCCTTGCACGGCGCCATCAGCAGGTACTTGCCGTGCTGATCGAGCCGGTAGGCCTGCGGGAAGTACCAGTGCGAGGTCTGCGGTTGGTACGAACTGCCGCCGCGCAGTACCGCGGCGCGCGTGTGCTCGTCGTGGTACTCGTCGGTCCACTGCCAGACGTTGCCCACCAGGTCGAGCACACCGAACGGGCTGGCGCCCTCGGGGTGGGCGTGCACACCCTGCGGTGGCAACAAGGTGCGGCCGCGGTTGACCACGGGAACGGCATCGGCACGCCAGTCGTTGCCCCAGGGATAGAGGCGCCCGTCCCCGCCCTGCGCGGCGTACTGCCATTCCCACTCGTGTGGCAGACGCTTGCCGGCCCAGCTGGCGTAAGCACGCGCGTCTTCGATGCCGACCCAGGTCACGGGCCGGTCGTCCCAGCCAGGCGGCGGCACACCGTGGTGCCAGTCGCGCAAGAAGTTGCAGGCGTCGCGCGGTGCGTACCGGGTGGCCTGCATGAAAGCCTGGAACTGCGCATTCGTGACCGGCGTGCGGTCGATGAAGTACGGTGCCAGCGTCATGCGCCGGCGGTGGTTGCGCCGTGGACTGGTTTCCCACGGGTATTGCACGTCCAGGCCGTCCCAGGTCTGGCCTTCGATCTCGACACCGCCGACGACGAAGTCGAACTCGGCACCGGGTATCGCCAGCATGCCTTGTGGCGCCTGGGCCCGCGGCGGTGTGTGCACGATCGGCACGAGTTGCTGCGGCAGCGAACGCCACTGGGCCGACAGGCTGTGCAGCGGCACCTGGGCCCACAACGCGGCGCGCGCGAGGTAGTCGTGCAGCGCCTCGGGCAGCGGCGTTGCGGGCTGCACCGCCAGCACGGCGCCATAGCCGCGCGGCTCCAGCGCGAATTCGACGAACGCATGATCAGCGTCGACGCGAGCCTGCAGTTCAACGCCGTTCCAGACATCGAAGTAGCGTCTGCCCTCGGTGTGCGGCAACGCGAGTTGTTCGTCCGCGACCTGGTATTCGTTGCGGTTGACCACGGTCCACAGGCAGCGCCCCGTGCCGGGGAATCGGCTGGCGAAGACCCCGGCCTGCAAGGTTGGCGCATAGGGCCGCCAGTCCAGGCTGACCAGCAGCGGCGCAAACTCGCGCGCCATCGCAGCGATGCGGCGCAGCGTGTGTGCGTCTCGCGGCGTCAGCTGGTTCCAGATGCCCCAGACGTTCTCCCAGGCGTTGTAGCCCACGCCGTTGAAGAAGGCGTATTGCAAGTCGTTGCCGCGATCGCGCGACCAGCGGTTCTCGACGTTGATCATGTGGCGCGGCTCCAGCCACTTCCACTTGGCCACCGGCGGAATGACGTCCGGCGGCACCTTCTTGCTCCAGCTCTGCACGTTCCAGATCAGCGCCTCTTCGGCAGAAATCGTCGATTCGGGTTGCAGCACGACCGGGCCGCCGCGTTCGAGGCAGGCGTCGAAGAAGGCCCGCGGCACGCCGTTGTAGGTGTCGCCGTTGATGCCATCGGCCCCGACGGCCTGGACCACGTCGGCGATGGCGTGCCAGTCGCTCTGGCCTTGTGGCCGCGTGCCGTTGTCCCAGGGTTTGGTGGGCAAAAAGACACGCACGCCGCGACGATGAAAGTCGCTCACTGCGCCGCGCAGGCCGGCCAGCCCGCCGGGCATGCCGTGCGCCAGATCGGTCTGGTTGCGGTCGTCGATGCCGATGTTCGGATAGATGTACCAGATCAGCACGCTGTCGATGCCGCCCCAGCGTTGCTCCAGGTCGTCGAGGTAGCGGTCGACGGTGTAGCGGCCGGCCACGGGGTCGTAGAAGTAGCGGTCCTCGACCATCATCTGCGCGTGCACGAAGTTGCGCTGCGCCCATTGCAGCTCGGGCCGGCGGTAGTTGGCGTCGTCGTAGCCGATGCGGATCAGGTGCTCGTGCTTCCAGTCGAGCAGTTCCTGCACCCAGTCGTCGGCGCTGCCGGCGACGTCCATCTTCCAGTGGCCGATCTCGGCGAACGGCCAGCCCGGCGCCTTGCCCGGCGTCGGCAGGTGGCGGCCGGTGGTGATGTGCGAGAACTTGAACTCGGTGCGCACAGCGCTGCGCGGTGCAGCGCCCGCCGCTGCGGGGCGCGGCAAGTGGTCTGAGGGTTCTTGATCGATGCTCATGCTGCGCTCAACGAAGACCAAGGTGGTCCGCCCATGCGGCCACACCCCCGGCGCGCGCACAGGCGATGGCCTGCCGGAATGTGCGGCACGCGCACCGCGAAGTCGAGGTTGGCCGAGCCGGCCACGAGCGGAGTCATGGCCGGTATTTCAACAGCCCGGGCAGCCTTCCGAACCGGCCCAGCAGGCAGCGCTCAGAACTTGATCTCGTGCGAGATCGACACGACGCGGCCGCGCCCGGCAAGGTAGGGCAAGAAGCTCCCCGACACCTGAGAAAAACTCAGCTCGTACTGCTTGTTCACAAGGTTCTCCACGCCCAGTGTCAGCGTGCCCCAGCGGCCCAGGTCGTATTTGGCGCCCAGGTCAAACAGCGTATAGCCCCTGGTGTGCTCTTCGTCGCTGCGGCCCACATTGATGTCGCGCGACAGCAGCTTGGTCGCGCCCAGCGTCAACGAAGTCTGCGCTGTCGGCTTCCAGGTGCCCGAGACATTGACCTTGTCCGGACTGATGTCGAGCACGCCCATCTGCCTGTCCAGCGGCCCCCCGGCCACGAACTCGGTCTTGCCGCGAATGCGCGAGTACGTCGCACTGGCCTTCAAGGCCGTGCTCAGTTTCAGCTCGCCCGACAGTTCAATGCCCTTGATGTCCACCGGAAGGCGCCTGAGGATGAAGTCTCGGGTCACCGGGTCGATCGCCAGCGTCTGCCCGAAGGTCGAGAAGGAGTGGTAGTAAGAGCCGGTCAGCGCCCCCATCGGGCCGCGCCAGTTGAAGCCCACTT
>JANNQO010000176.1:0-30803 GCA_031400795.1 Rubrivivax sp.
AGCGCGATCTCAGCGCCGGCAAGATCGACGCGGCCATCGTCTGGGGGCCCATCGCCGGCTACTTTGCGCAGCGCGTCAAACCGCTGGCGCTGAGCGTGGTGCCGCTGAAGTCCGAGCCCGGCGTGCGCTTCGATTTCGCCATGGCCATGGGCGTGCGCTACGGCGAACGCGAGTGGAAGCAGCAGGTCGAGGGCCTGCTCGAATCGCAACGCGGAGAGATCCAGTCCATCCTGCGCGAGTTCGGCGTGCCCCTGGTCGACGAGCCCTCTGCCGCCCGCTGAGCCCCTGCCCCCCGCTGGCCGCTGAATGAGACACCTGCTGGCACTGGGCCTGTCGCTGCTGGCACTGCTGCCGGGCGCCCGGGCGGCGCCTGATCGCCCCGAACTGCTGCGCCTGGCCGGCAGCGTCTGGAAGATCGAGGTGCAGCGCGCGCAGGGCGGCTTTTCGCTGGGTTCGGGCGTGGCCGTGGCGCCCGAGCGGGTGCTGACCAACTGCCACGTCACGCGCGACGGGCTGGCCGTGCACGTGGTGCGCGGCGGCCTGCGCCAGCGCGCCGACGCCCAGGCCGCCGACCCCGAACACGATCTGTGCCTGCTGCGCGTGCCGGGCCTGGCCGCCACCGCTGTGGCCCGGGGCAGCAGTGTCGCGCTGCAGCCGGGACAGTCCGTCCTGGCCTTGGGCTACACCGGTGGCTTGGAACTGCAGCGCACCGAAGGTCGAATCGTGGCCCTGCACCGGCTGGACCAGGCCGCGGTCATCCAGAGCAGCAACGCCTTCACCTCGGGCGCCAGCGGCGGCGGCCTGTTCGACGAGCAAATGCGCCTGGTGGGCATCCTCACCTTCCGCCTGCGCGGCGGCGGCGCACACTATTTTTCGGCGCCAGTCGAATGGCTGCAGCCCCTGCTCGACGGCGAAAGCCGCTTCGTCGCCGTGGAGCCCCTGGCAGCCGAGCGCCTGGCCTTCTGGCAAAGGCCGCAACTCACCCAGCCCAACTTCCTGCGCGCCGCGGTGCTCGAGCGCGAGCGCCGCTGGGACGAGCTCGAAGGCCTGGCCTTCAACTGGACGCGCAGTGACGCCGACGATCCCCAATCCTGGTACCTGCACGGCCTGGCGCTCGACCGCCTGCAGCGCTGGCCCGAGTCGCAGCGCGCGCTGGAGCAGGCGCTGCTGCTCCAGCCGGGTTCACCGCAGGCCTGGTTCAGGCTGGGCCTGGTGCATGCCGTGCAGGGCCGGCTGGACCTGGCACGCCAGGCGCGCGGCCGCCTGGAAGGGCTGCACTCCGAGCTGGCCGACGAGCTCGGCCGCGCCATTGAAACCGATTGACCAGAAGACCCGCATGCACGTTTGCGCCATTGCCTTGTCCCTGCTGCTGTTGCTGTGCGCCGCGGCGGGTGCGCAGCCGGCCGCCCAGGACTTCTCGCCCGCCGAACGCCTGCTCTTCGTGAACCAACAGCTCGGCAACGTCAAGGCGCCGACGACGCTGCGCTACCGCTTCAGCAAGCGCGGCACGCTGGAGCCGGGCTTCGAGGACCGCGTGGCCCTGGCGCTGCAGACCGGGGCCGACGGCCGCTGCTGCGCCACGCACACCGATTTCCTGAGCGGCGCGCGCGCGCTGGCGCTGCCCGACCTGCCCTCGGCCGAAGGCAACCCGGTGATCCTGCACTTCCTGGAACGAGAGGTGCGCGAGATGCAACGCCTGACCCGCGGCTCGCAGACCCACTTTCGCAAGCGCATCCGCATGGCCGTCTTCGACGGTGCCAGCGTTCAGCCCCTGGCGCTGCGCTACCGCGGCAAGTCGGTGCAGGGCCAGGAGATCCGCATCACCCCTTTCGCTGACGACCCCAATCGGCCGCGCTACGAACAACTCGCGCTCAAGGAGTACCGTTTCCTGCTGTCGGACGCCGTGCCCGGCGGGCTGTACGGCATCCGCACGCGGGTGGCCGCCGCCGACGGCGCCGCCCCGCCGCTGCTGATTGAGGAGCTTTACCTCGACGGCGCCGAACCTTCAGAACCGCGCACCGAGACACGATGAACAAGCTGCCCTTCCGCCTGCTGCCGGCCCTGGCCGCGCTCGCCGCCCTGCCCGTGCTGGCCAACGACTTCCCCACCGTCGACCGCGTGCTCTACGTGCAGGAGTGCATGAACGGGCGGCCGGGGCCTTACTACGAGATGGTCAACAAGTGCTCGTGCGCGCTCGATGCGCTGGCGCGCGAGATCAGCCACGAGGACTACGTGCAGATCAGCACGGCGGCCAAGGCCACGTCCATCGGCGGCGAACGCGGGGGTTACATCCGCGACACCGAGATGCTGCAGGTGCAGGTGCGGCGCTACCGAGAGCTGCAGGCCAAGGTCAAGAGCGGCTGCTTTCTCGGCGCCGATCCGCGCTAGCGGCCATGCGCGCGCCGGGCCGCTCCCAAGCGCTCAATCCGCAGCGCGCAGCGCCCAGGGTGGTTCGGTGAGCGCCTGGCTCGTCGCGGCCCTGCTCGCGCTGCTGGCCGGCAGCGCTGCCGCCCAGCAGCTGAGCCTGACCGAGGTCGCACCCGGCGTGTTCGTGCACACCGGTCGCGTCGAGAACTGGCTGCCCGTCAACGGCGGCGATGTCGCCAACCTCGGTTTCGTCGTCGGCCAGCGCTGCGTGGCGGTGATCGACAGCGGCGGCACGCCGGCCGTGGGCGAGGCCCTGCGCGCGGCGGTCGCGCGCACCACGCCGCTGCCGGTGTGCTACGTGATCAACACCCACGCCCACCCTGACCACCTGCTGGGCAACGTGGCCTTCGTCACCACCGCCGAAGCTGCGCCGCGCTTCGTCGCCCATGCGCGGCTGCCGGCGGCACTGGGCGCGCGCGAGCCCTACCTGCGCAACGCGCTGCAGCGCGATTTCGGCCAGACCCTGGCGCCCGCGGCCATCGTCTACCCCACGCTGCTGGTCGAGCGCCGGCTCGAGCTCGACCTGGGCGGGCGCACGCTGCAGCTCGACGCCTGGCCCACCGCGCACACCAACAACGATCTCTCGGTGCTGGACACGCGCACGCGCACGCTGTTCCTGGGCGATCTGCTGTTCGTCGACCACCTGCCGGTGCTGGACGGCAGCCTGCGCGGCTGGCTCCAGGTGCTGGCCGAGCTGCGGCGCCTCGACGTGGCTCTGGTCGTGCCCGGCCACGGCGCGCCCAGTGCGCGCTGGCCGGCCACACTGGACCCGCAGGAGCAGTACCTGCGCCAGTTGCTGGCCGACACCCGCGCCGCGTTGCGCGACCGGGTGAGCATCCAGCAGGCGGTCACGCGCATCGGCGGCGCGGCGCTGCCCGGCTGGTGGCTGACCGAACTGTTCCACCGCCGCAACATCACGGCGGCCTACGCCGAGCTGGAATGGGAAGACTGACATGCAAGCCATCATCAAGCGCGCCATGCGAACCATCGCCACCCTGCTGGCCGCCCTGCTCCTGGCCGCCCCCGCTGCGGCGCAGCTGAAATCGGGAGACAACCCCGAGGCCAGCCCGGTGTGGCAGAAGGTGCGCGCCAGCCTGTTTGCCGGGCGCAGCATCGAAGCCGCCAGCGGCGACAACGTGGTCATCGAGGCCCCGGCCCGTGCCGAGGATGCCGCCATCGTGCCGCTGGCGCTGCGTGCGCGGCTGCCCGCGGGCGATGCGCGCCACGTCAGCAAGCTCTACCTGATCATCGACAACAACCCCTCGCCCATCGCCGCGATCTTCGATTTCACGCGCGGCAGCGGCCAGGCCGAGATCGAGACGCGCGTGCGCGTCGACGAGTACACCCACGTGCGCGCCATCGCCGAGCTGAGCGACGGCCGCCTGATCATGGCCACGCGCTTCGTCAAGGCCTCGGGCGGCTGCTCGGCACCGCCCGGCAAGGACCCGCAGGCGGCGCTGGCCAGCCTGGGCAAGATGCGGCTGCGCGTGGACGGCGAGGCGCGGCGCGGCCGCAGCGTGCTGGCGCAGCTGATGATCAGCCACCCCAACCATTCCGGCCTGGCCATGGACCAGGCCACGCGCCAGTACACGCCGGCCCACTACGTGCGGCGCGTGCTGGTCAGCTACGCCGGCGCGCCGGTGCTCACGGCCGACCTGGACTTCGCGATCAGCGAGAACCCGAACTTCCGCTTCCACTTCGTGCCGCAGGGCGACGGCGTTCTCAAGGCCGAAATCGTCGACACCCAGGACCTGCGCTTCGAAAGCGCGCTCTCGCTGGCCCCGGCGCACTGATGAAGCTGGGCGCGCTGCGGGCGGCCTGGTGCGCGGCACTGCTGCAGGCATCGGCCGTGGGCGCGGCGCCCTTCGCCTACATCACCAACCAGGGCAGCCACGATGTCTCGGTGGTCGACCTGGCCAGTCAGCGCGTCGTCGCCACGGTTCCGGTGGGCCGCTCGCCGGCCGGCGTGGCGGTAGCCAGCCGCAGCGGCCGCGTGTACGTCTCCAACCCCGACAGCCGGACCATCTCGGTCATCGACGTGCAACGGCAGCAGGTGGTGGACACCTGGGCCGCCGGCAGCGGGCCGGTGGGTATCGCGGTGTCGGCCAACGGCGCATGGCTTTACGTGGCCGACTGGTACGCCAACGGCCTGCTGGTGTACGACACGCGGGCCGCGCGCGCCGCGCCGGCCATCGCCGTGGGCCGCGCCCCGGCCGGCGTGGCCGTGCTGGGCGACGGCCCCACGGTGTTCGTGGCCGAGCGCGACGACGACAGCGTGGCCGTGGTCGACACCGCGGCGCGGCGCGTGCGTTCGCGCGTGCAGGTGGGCAGCCACCCGTTCGCGCTGCTGCACGACGCCCCACGCCAGCGCCTGTATGCGCTGAACGTGCAGAGCAACGATGTCTCGGTGATCGACCTGCGCGACCTGGACCGGCCGCGCGTGCTGGCCACCGTGGCCGTGGGCAAGGCGCCCTACGGCGCGGCACTGGCCGACGGCGGCCGGCTGCTGTACGTGACCAACCAGCACGAAGACACCGTCAGCGTGATCGACGCCGACACGCTGCAGCCGCTGCGCACGCTGGCCGGCTTCGGCTACCCCGAGGGCATTGCCGCGTTCGCCGGGCGCGTCTACGTTGTCAACTGGATGGACGACGCGCTGAGCGTGCTCGACGCCCGCAGCGGCCGGCTGCTGGCCACGGTGGCCACCGGCCGCAACAGCCGCGGCTTCGGCGATTTCATTGGCCTTTCCCACACCCCACCCTGAGGAGATGCCCCCCATGTTGCGCAGACTGCTGCTGGCGTCCCTGATCGCACCCTTGTGCTGGCCGGCCGCGGCCCATGGACCGACGCGCCAGAAGGTCAGCGAGAAGATCGCCATCGCCGCGCCGCCCGCCGCCGTGTGGGCGCGCATGGGCAGCTTCGACGCGCTCAAGGACTGGCACCCGGCCGTGGCCGAGAGCGCGTCCGACAAGGGCAACGTCGAGGGCTCTGTGCGCGTGGTCAAGCTCAAGGGCGGCGGGCAGATCATCGAGTCGCTGGAAGGCTGGGACGCGGCGAAGATGAAGTACAGCTACCGCGCCAAGGACGGCGGCGCATTGCCGGTGAGCAACTACACCTCGACCATCAGCGTCAGCGCCGACGGCGCGGGCTCGGTGGTCGAATGGCGCGGCGCCTTCTACCGCGGCCATCCCGGCAACGAACCGCCGCCCGACCAGAACGACGAGGCCGCGGTCAAGGCCGTGACCGGCGTCTACCAAAGCGGGCTGGCGGCGATCAAGGCGCTGGTCGAGCGCCGCTGAATGGGTGCCGCCGCCACCCCCCGCCTGCATCGCCGCCGGCTGCTGGCGGCGGCGCTGGCGGCGCCCTGGGTGGCGCCGCGGGCGGCGCGGGCCGACGACGCCGCGATCGAGGTCGAGGCCGGCGTCTACCTGCTGCCCGGCCTGACCGGTGCGCCGGGCGTGGCCAACCTGGGCCGAGTGGGCAATGCCGGCTTCATCGTGGGGCGCGGCGGCGTGATGGCCATCGACGCCGGCACCTCGCACCGCCACGGCCAGGCGCTGCTGGAAGCCATCGCCGCGGTCACCCCGTTGCCGGTGCGGCTGGTGCTGCTCACGCAGGCGCGGCAGGAATTCCTGTTCGGCGCCAGCGCCTATCAGGCGCGCGGCATCCCCGTGCACATGCAGCGCGAGGCCGCCGCGCTGATGGCCGCGCGCTGCCAGAACTGCCTGAAGACGCTGCGCGCCGAACTGGGCGAGGAAGCCATGCGCGGCACCGTGGTGCCGCGGCCGGACGTGCTGTTCGACGACACGCACGTGGTCGAGACCATCGGCCGGCCGGTCCTGGTGCAGCACCACGGCCACGCCAGCGGCCCGGGCTGCACCACCGCCCTCGACGTGCGCAGCGGCACCCTCTTCGCCGGCGGCCTGCTGGCCAACCAGCGCATCCCCGACATCCAGGACAGCCGGCTCGACAACTGGCGCGATGCGTTGGGCGGCCTGCGCACGCTGCGCATCCACACCGTCGTGCCAGGCCACGGGCCGGCCTCGGGGCCCGAGGTGATCGCTGCCAACCTGCGCTACCTGGCGCAACTGGAGGCGCGCTGTGCCGCGCTGCTGGCCCAGGGTGCGGCCCTGAGCGAAGTGCCCGACGCCGCCGAGCTGCGCGAATTCAGCCGCTGGGACCAGTACGACAGCCTGCACCGGCGCAACGCCTCCATCCTGTTCCTGCGCCTGGAGAGCCGCATGCTGCTGGACGAATCCACCCGGGAGGCCCCGCGATGAGCCGCTTCTTCTTTGGCCCATTTCTGGCCGTGGTCCTGGCCCTGGCCGCTGCCGGCCCGTTGGGGGCCGCGCCCGGCGGCCTGCCATCGGCCGCCCACGGCGACAGCTCGCCCGAATGGGAGCGGCTGCGCGACAAGCTGTTCGCCGGCCGCCGCATCGAGGCCTCGCCCGAGCTGAGCCAGGTGCGCCTGATCGTGCCGCTGCGCGCTGCCTATGGCGCCTCTGTTCCGGTGAAGATCGTCTCGCGCCTGCCGCAGACGCCAGGGCTGTACGTCAAGCGCACCTGGCTGCTGGTGGACAAGAACCCCTCGCCGCTGGCGGCACTGCTCGAACTCACGCCCGAGATCGGCCAGGCCGATTTCGAGACGCGGCTGCGCGTGGACGAGTACAGCCACGTGCGCGTGGTGGCCGAGTTGTCCAACGGTGAGCTGCACATGGATTCGCGCTACGTCAAGACCTCGGGCGGCTGCTCGGCGCCACCCAACCGCGACGCGCTGCACCTCATCGGCAAGACCGTCTTCAGGCTGCCCGAGGGCGTGAAGCCCAATTCGCCCACCCCGGCGCAGCTGACCGTGGTGCACCCCAACGACACCGGCTTCGAGCTGAACCAGCAGACGGTGATGTTCATTCCGGCCTATTTCGTGCGCAGCATCAAGGTGCGCTATGGCCAGCAACGGCTGTTCGACGCCGAACTCGATTTCTCGGTCAGCGAGAACCCGACGCTGCGCTTTAACTTCGTTCCGCACGGGCGTGGCGAGTTGCGCGCCGAGGTGACCGACTCGAAAGACGGCCGATTCGTCGGCAGCTTGGCGATCTCATGAATTTGCGGCACCTGCTGGCGCTGCTCTGCGGCGCATTGTTTGCCGCGGCGAGCGCGGGCGCGGCGGGGTTTCCAGCGGCCTACGCACCCATCGTCGTTCAGCCGGCGGGCACGCCGCAGCGCTTTGAATTCGACCTGACGGCCGCGCTGCGCCGGGCGCAACGCGAGCGCAAGCGGCTCTACGTCTATCTCGGTGCGAGCGACTGCCCGTTTTGCCGCAAGTACGAGGCTTTTCTCGATCGGAATTCCGCCGAGTTGGTGCCCCACTTCGCGAAGGACTACCTCGTCGTCGACTTGCGCAGCAGCTTGGCAGTGCAGGCCAAGCTGCTGCACATCCGCATCGGCCACAGCAGCCTGCCTTACGCCGAGTTCCAGCGCTCGATCGGCGACGAGCGCGCCCGGCAACTCGTCTACCCCAGCGTATGGCTGCTCGATGCGAATGCGAAACCCCTGATGCAGATGCCGGCCGGTACCGGAACCTTCGAGACGGTGGCGGAGCAGTTGGAGATTTTGCGGCTCGAGCAGTAGCTCGCGACACCGCCGGCGGCAGGCCGCGCGGCGACCCGTCGGAGCTGACCCGTGTGCCTTTGCAATGGGGCGCATCGCAAATATGACCGGGAACGCCTCCCGTCTACGGGTTAACCCGAATCCAGGTAGGTTCGTTGCACGCCGACCCAGGTAGGGTGGCCCATACCGCGGCCGCCACTGGGAGATGGACGATGAGGTGGCTTCAACTGACAATTCTCGGCATTGCTCTGGCCGGGCCTGCACAAGCCGAGGACATCATCGACGTTTTGCGTCGCTCGCAGCAGCAGCGGCTCGAATCAATGAGCGTTGCACCGGACGGGCCGCGCGCCCAGGCCGTGCGCCGCAGTTTCGAGCTGTTGCGCACGGCCCTGAACGTCGAAGTTCCGGTCCAACTGCTTGTGACCACCGGTGCAACGATGGCCGAGACCCTGCATGGCACCACCATCGTTGCCAACGCGGCGCTCGGCGACTGGCCTGAGGGCGAACGCATCTTTGTCCTGGCTCACGAATTTGGCCATGTGGTCGGTGGCCATTGGCGGCAAATGGGCAGCTTGTACAAGCGCTGGGTGCCGGGCGAAGTGACGCGGGACAAGACCGACCCGGTGGCGCCCTCGCTGGGGCGTGACGCTTCGGGGCTGGCACACCGCCAAGAGTACGAAGCCGACGCGTTTGCGCTGCAGCTGCTGAACAAACTGGGGCGCTCGCCGCAGGACGCGTATTCGACATTCCTGCGTCAGGGCGTCACCCACGACACGGCCACCCACCCGGCGACGCGCAAACGCTGGGCGGCTTTGCGCGCCATGCAGGCGAACGATGCCGCGCCTTAGAGGCGAAGTGCGTCTGTCGTTGGGGTTGACGCCGAGCGCGAACCGCCGCGTCAGCTCCGCTTCACCGTCTTCACCCACTGCTTCTTCATGTTGCTCACGTCCAGATGACGCTGCCGGGCAGCGCCGACTTGCCCTTCTTCAGGTACACGCCCTTGCTCTTGCCGCCACTGACCGAGCCGGCCAGCTTGTCGACGATGTCGAGTTGCTTGTCGGCATCGCGGGGTGATGCTGGCTCTGCTGATCGGCACGGCGGTGAACGTGCGGCGCAGTGCGCGGGCGCCGGTGGTGGCGACACCGGCCGCGGCATAGAGACAGGACTTCAGGCCCGCCGCGGCGTGCGCCTGGGCTGAACCGCGCCACCGGCTTCCAGAACCAGCGAGAGGATCTGCTCCTCGAAACGGCTGACGTGTCGAGGCGTGCCGGACGCTTGCAGGCTGCGGATCGGGACCCGATCCCCGAACAGCATGAAGCAGCTCGTCCTGTTGAGCCTTCTGGACATCCAGACCAAGCCCTGTGCCGCCGGCACCTGCGCCCACAGCCATTGGGCGCGGGTCCTCGGATAGTCCGCGGCCTCGCTCTCGGAAGGGCTTGCAGGTTGTGCGGCCTCGCGAACGGCCACCACGCTGCTCGCCACGCTTGCAGGCGGTGCTGCCGTCGGCACCGGCCCGAACGCTCGCCACGCGATCAGCGCGCCGGCCGAGATGGCAATGACCTGAACGATGAGCAGCCAGATGCGCCTCAGTGCGTTGTTCATGAAGAGACCTTTCCTGCAACGGGCTCGGCCGGGCGCTGGGGGCGTATGGTGGGTGCCGCGGCAATCACCGACCACCAGCGCGGCCGGGCAAGCAGCAGCCCCGTCATCAAGAGCAGGGGCAGCGTCAGCCAGGCAAAGCCGAGGTGTGCCAGTGCACCGAAGAGCCAGCCGCATGCCGCCGAGCCGATCGTCTGGCCGAGGCCGGACGCCGCCGCCAGCCCGCCCATCACGACACCCAGCTTTTGTGGCGAAGCGCCGGCGGCCAGGTGGGCGATGACCGGAAGCACCAGGCCGGTGCCGGCAGAGGTCAGACTGACGCCCAGGTACATCCAGGCGGCGGAGCGATCCGCCGCCAGCACCGCCAGGCCGATGATCGCCAGCAGCAGCCCCGCGCCCATCAGGACGCGTGCCGGAATCTTCTCCAACAGCGATGTGATGAAGAGCACTGCGTTGACGCCCAGCATGACCAGGCTGCACTCGGCAAGCATGATCGCTGCCTGACGCGAGGACTGCCCGGATTGCTGCTGCCCCTGCAACACGATGCCCAACTCGAAGCCGGCCAGCACGAACATCACCGCCGCGGTGAGCCACAACAGCGCGGCACTGTGGCCTCGAGTGGAACTCTCTGGCTTGTTCTGATCTTGCGTGCCAGCGTCAATTGACGCGGGCAAGGTCCCGGTCAGTCCCAGCATCATCACCCCACCGAGCAACGCCGACAGCACCAGCACGACCCGCGCTGCCAGCGCCGGGGAAAGCGCGCCGTCGGCAATCCAGGGCCCGAGCCAACCGGCTGCCGCGCTCAATGTCGGGCCGAACAGAAATCCGAGCAGCGACATCGCCCCCAGCCACGCGAAACGCCGGGCGCGCTGTTTCTCGGGCGTGTGTTGTGCGACCAGCGCCGCGACGACAGGGACGACCGCTGCAACGAAAAAACCAGTCATCCCGCGCAGTGCGTAGAGGCCCCACAAGTTGGCCATGGCCGGGATCAACAGGAGCAGCAGGCTGGCGACGTAGCCGACCAGCCCGATGATCAGGATTCGTCCCCGCCCAACCCGATCCGAGACGACTCCCCACAAAGGGGCCCCGAGCAGCACGCCAGCCGCATAAACGCCGCTGAGAAAGCCGACATGACGGCCGACTTCGGCGGCGCTGACACCAGGCATCAACGAAGCCAGCCAACCTGGCAGCACAGGCAAAAGCGCGCCATAGCCGGCCGAGACGATGAAGACGGAGCCCGCCAGCCAGGCCACTTGCACAGGCCGCAGTCCAGCGGGTTCACGCGGCGATGTGCCGAGCGATGGGCGCGTAGTCGTTTGCCTCACAGCACCACCGGTTTGTCCGGCAGTTCATTCGCGTTGTGGCTGCCGGCAGGAAAGTGCTTGACCAGGTGCTGCGTGACAGCCTGCACGCCGCTCACGACACCCGCCTCGAAGTTCGATTGCCTGAAGGCGGCTTCCATCTGGCGGCACACCTGGCTCCATTCCTGCGAGTGCACCTTGGCGTGAATGCCGCGGTCGGCAACGATCTCCACGGCCCGGTCGGCGAGCAGCAGGTAGATCAGCACGCCTGTGTTGTGCTCGGTGTCCCAGACGCGTAGTTGGGAGAACAACTCGATCGCACGGTCTCGGGCGGATTGCCCCTTGAACAACGGCGCGCCGTCCAGTCCCCCCTCGACCGCGAAGCGAATTTCGCCGGCATGGGCGGACTCGCTGGCCTTGATCGCTGCCTCGATCTTGTTCAATGCGCCGCGGGGAAAGGCCCGACCGACCTGCCCGTCGGTGACCAGCAAGTGCTTCACGATGCGTTTGATGTTCATGGCTACCACCTCCCCGATGCACCGCCGCCACCGAAGCCGCCACCGCCGCCGCCGAAGCCCCCGCCACCGCCACCCCGGCCACCGCCACCGCGGTAGCCACCCAGCCCACGACCGAGCATGCCGCCACCCAACAAGGTGACGAACAGCGCGACCACGCCGGCGACCAGCGCCATCGAGATGGCACCGACGACGAACCACGCAATCACCGCGACAACACCGCCGGTGACCAACGAGCCGGGCACCTTGCCCAGCGTGGCGCGCAGCACACCGCCCACGGCGAGCGCCAGAATGAACAGCATGGGCGCGTATTGCCGAACATCGCCAATGCCCTGGCTGGACGGGGCGCTCGGCGCGGGTAACGGCTCACCATCGACGACGCGGATGATTTGCCCGACGCCGGCCGTGATGCCGCCATAGAAATCCTGGCTCTTGAATCGCGGCAGGATGGTCTCGCTGATGATGCGTTTGCTGGTGAGATCGGTAAGCGCCCCTTCGAGGCCGTAGCCCACCTCGATGCGCATCGCGCGGTCGTTTTTGGCAACCACCAGGATGGCACCGTCATCGACCTTCTTGCGCCCGAGCTTCCACTGCTCCGCGACTCGCAAGGCGTACTGCTCGATTTCTTCAGGGGCTGACGTGGCGACCATCAGGACAGCCAATTGACTGCCCTTCCTGGCCTCGAACGATGTCAGCGTTTGCTCGAGCGTTGCCATCTGCTCCGTTGTAAGTGTGCCCGTCTGGTCGATCACATGCCCGGTCAATGGCGGCACCGGGAGCTGCGCCAGCGCGAAAGCAGACCAGCACAACGCGCAGGCCAGTAGCAGCGCCTTGCCCACCCCGCTCGCGGCACTCCCTGCGATCACCTGGTTGCCCCGGATCCAGCGCCTGCGGGCTTCGCCGCTGCGGTGTCGAACCCGACAGCGGGCGGCTTGGCGATGTCCCTTTCGTTCTCGACGGCGAAGTTCGGCTTTTCCTTGTAGCCGAACACCATCGCGGTCAGGTTGGAAGGAAACGACCGCACCGTCACGTTGTACTCCTGCACCGCCTTGATGTAGCGGTTGCGCGCCACTGTGATGCGGTTCTCGGTGCCTTCGAGTTGCGTTGACAGGTCGCGGAAGCCCTGGTTGGCGCGCAGGTTCGGATACTGTTCAGACACCACCATCAACCTCGACAACGCACCCGTCAACTCGCCCTGCGCCTGCTGGAATTTCTGGAACGCCGCCGGGTCGTTGATCAGTTCCGGAGTGGCCTGGATCGAGGTCGCCTTGGCGCGCGCTTCCACCACCTTGGTCAGCGTGTCCTGCTCGAACTTCGCCTCGCCCTTGACGGTGTTGACCAGATTGGGGATCAGGTCGGCACGGCGCTGGTATTGATTGACGACCTCCGACCAGCCCGCCTTGACTTGCTCGTCGGTGGTTTGAAAGGTGTTGTAGCCGCAGCCGGTGAGGCTCAAGGCCAGGATTGCTGTCAGGGCAGCGAATGGATTGCGCATGTTCTGTTCTCCAAAGAGAGTTAATTCAACTGTTGTGCTGCGGGCCGTGCCTTGGCCCGTATTGGCATACGGCTGTCGCGGCTTCGCAGTGCAAAGTGGAGGTAGACGACCGCGCTCAACAACGCCGCGAAGAAGCACCACACCGAGATGAACCACGTCGCATAGAAGGCGTAGGCAGCGCCGAACGACAGCAGCGCCAGAGCGCCGAAGACCTGCACCATGCGGTGCGTGGACAGCAGCGGGCTGAGCGCGGTCGACACCAGGTACAGCGTCATCGTCACGGCCGCGAAGAAATGCGGTGAAACGTATTCGATGTGCCGGCCCGTCGGCCGCGAGACGATGGGAAACGCCACCAGGATGTACAGCAGGTACGCACCCACCGCGGCGCCGGCCGCGACGAATACGAACAGCGCTCGCCGGCGCCAGCCCGCGGGCTCGATCAGTAGAACTGCCACGGGCACGTACACCGGCCACAGCCCATGCGAGAAGAAGGAATACACGTGCGTCATCACCGAATTCATTATCAGCAGCGGTGCTTCGGCGCGGAAAGTCAGCCAGATCACGCCTTCGATCAGTTGCTGGATCGCGAACAACATCGGGATCGCGGCGAACGGCAAACTGCGCCACTGCTGCGCTGCCATCGCCGACCTCAGCGTCAGCGTGCCGAGTCCGAGCAGGAACGCACCCGCCGAGAAGCTGACTGTGGCCGAGAAGCACACTCAGACCGCCACTTCCTGACCGCCAACGCGGCCGGCATAGAGGTCGCTGCGCGACAGTGGAACCGGCCACTCGCCCCGGTTGGGCCTGGACGCGAGGATCTGGTAGACGCCCGTGGTTCCGGCCTCGAAGTCCAGCGCGCAGGCAGCCATGTACAGGCGCCAGATGCGATAGGTCGGCTCGTCGACCTCGCGAAGCGCCGCGTCACGGTTGGCTTCCAGGCGCTGCACCCAGTGCCGCAGCGTCAGCGCATAGTGCGGGCGCAGGCCTTCGACGTCGTGGATCTCGAAGCCCGCGCGCTCCATGCCGAGCTGGATGTTGCTGACGCAGTCGAGTTCGCCATCGGGGAAAACGTACCGATTGATGAACTCGGTGGTCAAGGACTTGTTCCATCCTTCTTCATCGTGCGTGATGCCGTGATTCATGAACAGCCCACCCGGACGCAAGACGCCCCAGACGGCTGCCAGGTAGGCCGGCTGGTTGGCCAGGCCGACGTGCTCGAACATGCCGACACTCGAAACCTTGTCGAAGACGCCAACGCCTGCGAGGTCCCGGTAGTCACGCAACTCCACCGACACCCGATCCTGCAAGCCCTCGGTGCGAATGCGCTCCTGCGCATGCTCGAACTGCTGCTGGCTCAGCGTGATGCCGTGGGCGCGCACGCCGTGGTGCCGGGCCGCCCAGCACACCAGTGCGCCCCAGCCGCAGCCGATGTCGAGCAAACGCTCACCCGTCCGCAGCCGGAGCTTTCGGCAGATGAGGTCCAGCTTGTTGCGCTGCGCCTGATCCAGCGACTCGTCGGGACTCGTGAAGTACGCGCAGGAGTACACGAGCTCCTCGTCGAGCCACAGCCGATAGAACTCGTTGGAGACGTCGTAGTGGAACGAGATCGCGGCCCGGTTCTCGGTTTTCGTGTGGACCTTGATCGCACCCCCATGCAACCTTGGCCGGCTGCTCCGGGAAGCGGGCCGGGCGTCGCCAGGCGCCGGCAGTCGAAGGGCCGTGAGAAGCGCGCCCAGCCGCTCGCGCAACGACAGCCGAATCGAGTGCAGATGGTCCTTCAGGGTGAGCGCCGCGAAGAAATCACCCTCGACATCGATGTCGCCCCGGAAATAGGCTTCGGCGAGGCGAAGGGGATCACGGCCGAGCACCATGGCCCGAACGAACGCCGGGTGGTGGCACACCAGGGTGAACGGTGGGTCGGATGCGTGCTGGACCGCCTTGCCGAGGCGCAAGGTGGTGCCGTTCCACAAGCGCAACGCGAGGCTGCCGTCGAAGCCGCTGAACAACTGCTTCAGCAGGCCCGAAGCCTGGTCAGCGCCTCGATGCGTTGCACCCCCTGGCTGACGCCGCGAAGGCAAGTCTGCGATGCGCATCGGCCCGCTCATACCGATGCTCCCGCGGCAACGCTCGCGGTGGCCACCGTTGCGCCCGGCGATCGTGTCTTCTTGATGCCGGCGAGCTTGGTGCGCTTGAGCAGCAGCGCGTTGATGGCCACCACCGCCGAGCTGCCCGACATCGACAGCGCCGCGATCTCGGGCGACAGCGTGAACGGGTAGAACACGCCCGCCGCCAGCGGGAAGGCGATGACGTTGTAGCCCACCGCCCACCACAGGTTCTGGTGCATCTTGCGCAGCGTGGCGCGCGACAGCTCGATGGCGCCGACCACGTCGTAGGGGTCGCTCTTCATCAGCACCACCTGGGCGCTTTCCATCGCCACGTCGGTGCCCGCGCCGATCGCGAAACCGACGTCGGCCTGGGTCAGGGCCGGGGCATCGTTGATGCCGTCGCCGACCATGCCGACCTTGTTGCCCTGGTCCTGCAGCTCCTTGATCTTGGCCGCCTTCTGCCCGGGCAGCACTTCGGCCAGCACGATGTCGATACCCAGTTCCTTGCCGATGCGCTCGGCGGTGGCCTGGTTGTCGCCGGTCATCATCGCGACCTTGACGCCGCGCTCCTGCAGCTTGGCGATGGTCGCCTTCGAGGTCGGGCGCACCGCGTCGGCGATGGCGATCAGGCCGATGAGCTTGCCGGCGCGCGCGACGTGCACCACCGTGCGGCCACCGCCTTCGAGCCGCGCAGCATCGGCGGCCAGGGCCGTCATCGACTCCGGGCCGACGTTCTCCGACTGCATCAGTTTGCGGTTGCCCAGCAGCACGGTGTCGGCGCCGATGGTGGCGCGGGCGCCTTGCCCGTCGATGTTGCCGAAGCCCGTGGCGACCTCGACCTGGGCCGTTCCTGCGCGCTTCAGCACCGCCAGCGCCAGCGGATGCTCGGAGAACTTTTCGACGCCCGCCGCCACAGCGAGCAATTGCGCCTCACTCACCCCGGGCGCGGTGACCATCTCGACGACATCGGGCTGGCCGACGGTGAGCGTGCCGGTCTTGTCGAAGACGACGACGGTCAGCTTGGTGGCGTTCTCCAGTGCCGCGGCGTTCTTGAACAGGATGCCGTTCATGGCTCCCAGCCCGGTGCCGACCATGATCGCCATCGGCGTGGCCAGCCCGAGTGCGTCGGGGCAGGCGATGACGAACACCGTGATGGTCAGTGTCAGCGCGAACAGCAGCGGCTCGCCGATGACCCAGAACCACACGCCGAAGGTCAGCAGCCCGATGGCGATGGCGGCCAGCACCAGCCACTGCGAAGCCTGGTCGGCAAGCAACTGCCCTGGCGCCTTGGAGTTTTGCGCCTCCTGCACCAGCTTGACGATCTGCGCCAATGCGGTGTCTGCACCGACCTTGGTCGCCTTGTAGCGGAAGCTGCCGCTCTTGTTGATCGTGGCGCCAATGACAGGATTGCCGACGATCTTCTTCACCGGCATCGACTCGCCCGTCAGCATCGACTCGTCGACCTGCGAGCTGCCTTCGGTGATTTCGCCGTCGACCGGGATCTTGTCGCCCGGCTTGATGACGACGATCTCGCCGGCCAGCACTTCCGCCGTGGGAACCTGGGTCTCGACACCGGCCCGAACCACAGTGGCCATCGGCGGCGCCAGGTCCATCAGCGCACGGATCGCGTCCGAGGCGCCGGCGCGGGCGCGCATCTCCAGCCAGTGGCCGAGCAGGATGAACACCAGCAGCACGGCCGATGCTTCGAAGAACACCTTGCCTTCGTAGAAGAACGTGGCGCCGACGCTGAAGACATAGCCCGTGCCGACCGAGAGCACGATCAGCGTGGCCATGTTGGCGACCTTGTTGCGCGCGGCGCGCACAGCCGCGACGACGAAGGGCCAGACCGGATAGGCGATGGCACCCGTGGCCGCGAAGAAGAGGAAGAGCTTGCGGTCCATCCCGAACGGTGTGGGGAAGTTGCCGAACATCTCGCCCATCGGCGAGTACAGGAACACCGGCACGGCAAATACCAGGGCGACCAGGAAGCGGTTGCGCATGTCGTCGGCCATGCCCTGCATCGACATGCCGGGCGCATGGCCCATGTCGTGCATCATGTCTGCCTTCTGGTCAAGTGACGATGCGCCTGAGCCTCCATGAGCGCCGTGGCCTGCGTGGACATCTTTCGCCGGCGTCGCCGGCGCCTTCGAATCCACGCCTTTGTCCTTTCCACCCGCCCCGCCAGCCATCGAATGACCTGCGTGGTCCGCGTGGGCAGCGCCGGCCATGGCGTGGTCCGCCGGGTCGCAGACATGCGCCGGAACGAGTTCACCGCGGCAGTGGTAGCCGCAATCGACAACACGTTGGCGGATGGCGTCCAGCGTGACCTTCGCTTCGTCATAGTGCACGGTCGCGCTGCCGGCAACATAGTTCACGTCGGCGTGATGAACGCCAGGCAACGTCGAGAGTTGGCGCTTGACGCCCGCTGCACTCAACGTGGAGACCAGCTCGCCGACTTCGATCGTGCTTGCTTTCATGATGGTTCCCATGACAAGCGGGCGCTCAATGCGCCGGCCCCTTCCTATCGATTCGCCACGACGGCACGAAGCGTGGTGTGCGTGCCGCATAGGCATCGAACTGGGCGCCGAAGCGCTGGCGCATCTGCGCCTCTTCGGTGATCGCGAGCCGCCCGTACATGACCAGCAGGATCGGGAACATCAGCAGCGTGAGCAGCGTCGGCCACTGCAGCAGGAAGCCCAGCAGGATGAGGACGAAGGCCACGTATTGCGGATGGCGAATTCGCGCATAGGGCCCCGACTCGGCCAGTTCATTGCGGCGCTGCGCGTGGTAGAGCACGTTCCAGGCACTGGACAGCAGATAGAAGCCGAAGCCCAGGAAGACGTAGCTCGCGATGTGAAGCGCTCCGAAGTGCGGGTCCCCCTTCTCGCCCAGCAGCGTCGACCACAGGTGACCCGAGTTGTGCGACAGCAGGTCGAGATTCGGATACTTCGTTTGCAGCCAGCCCGACATCAGGTAGATGCTCAGCGGAAAGCCGTACATCTCGACGAACAGCGCGACGATGAAGGCCGCGAAAGCCCCGAAGGTTCGCCAGTCGCGCCCGGTCTGCGGCTTGAAGAAACTGAACGCGAACATCAGGAAGAGGGCCGAGTTGAGGACAACGAGCGTCCACAGCCCGTAGCCGGCGGCATCGTGGGTCATGGTTGTTCTCCGGTCTTGGCCACAGGCGGCCCGGCGCGGCCACCCGTGTGATCGGCATGCCCGCCGCCACTTCCATCACCATGGCCACCATGCCCAGCATGGCCGCGGTGCATGAAGACGTGTATCAGCGGGCACGCGAGCAGCACCAGGAACGGCAACGCACCCAGGAAGTGGGCGCGGTGTTCGCTCAGCAGAAAGTACGCGGCCATCGCGCCGAACCCGAGCAGGCCCAGTGCATACCTGGAGCGCCAGAAAGGCGGCGCGGCCGTCTGGTCTGGATGTCGATCAGGTTCATGGTTCACTTGAATCCCCCGGTGCGGCGCAATGCGGACAAGCGCTTCATCGATTCGCGTTCACGCCACGACGCGAAAATTGATCATCATTCCGGCGTCCGAGTGTTCGAGGTTGTGGCAATGGAACAGGTAGGTCTGGTTGCCGGGGAAGTCGTGGGCGAAGTCGATGGCGACGCGCACGGTTTCGCCGGGCCACACCAGCGTGGTGTCCTTCCAGCCGAGGTCGCTCACGGTGCGGCCCTTGCCGAAACGCGCCGTGGCTCGCAGCTGCGGCGGGCTGTTCAGCCGTTCGAGCACCTGGAACGACAGACCATGCAGGTGCATCGGGTGCGGCATGCCCAGTGCCGGGTTGCTGATGCTCCAGATTTCCACCGCGCCACGCTTCACGTCGAAGGCGATCTCGTGCATCGCAAAGCTGCGCCCGTTGATGAGGAAACGCATCATCTGCATCGACAGTTCGATCTTTCGCTCGGCAGCGCCTTCGGTGCCGATCGGCTTGACCTGGGATAGCGTTGCCGGCAGCTTGGCGACAATACGTTCACCGGCCGTGACCGACAGCTTCAACACGTTGAACGCCTGGCCCAGCGCCAGCCGCGACGTGCCCATGCCGGCCATCATTGGGCCCATGCCAGCGCCGCCGCTGGCTCCCATGCCGGGCATGCCCGACATGCCCGACATGCTGTTGCCAACCCCTTCGTTCTCCATCGGGTCGAACGCCAGGCTCTTGAGAAAGACCTCGTCTCCAGGCTGCGCCTGACCGGCGTCGAACAGCACGTCGAGGCGCTCGCCTGGAGCGAGGAAAGCTTCGCTCGCGCTTTCAGGCCGCTCGATCAGGCCAACGTCGGTGCCGATGACGGTGAAGGGCAACGCCGTGTCGCCCTTGACGAAGGCAAGTCGGTAAATGCGGGCGTTGGATCCGTTGAGCAAGCGCAGCCGGTAGGTACGCGGGGTGACGGCGTGAACCGCGTTGGGCGTCAGGTTGGCCAGCACGATGTCGCCCAGCCAGCCCATCATCGATTCATGCGCGTTGGGGCGGTAGTGCAGCTTGCCTTGTGCGTCGAACTGTTTGTCCTGGATGACCAGCGGAAGGTCGGTCACACCCAGCCGCAGGTCGAGCGCCTTGGCCAGGCTGCGCTGGTCGCCGTCGTCGACCAGGAAGTAGCTCGCCAGGCCGTCGTAGGCCTGCTTGGCCGTCAACCCGTGCGCGTGGGTGTGATACCAGTAGGTGCCGCCGCGATTGCGCACCGTGAAGTCGTAGTCGTATCGACCTCCAGGAGCAATTGCGGTGGACGGGTGACCGTCCATGGCTGCAGGTACGTGCAAGCCGTGCCAGTGAATGATGGTCGGCTCGCCGAGCGCGTTGTCCAGGCTCGCGGTGAAGCGCGCGCCGCTTTCGATGCGCAAGATCGGGTTCTGGTAAGCCTGGCCCGCGTGCTCGGCCTGGTACAGCAGGAACGGCGATTCGCGATCGGGCAGCATCGTGAAGCTGGCCGCCGTGGCGCGCAGCTTCAGCGGCCCGACAACGTCCAGCACCCCGAACGGCCCGCTGGCCACCGGGATGAAGAGCTTGCGCTGGAAGTTCCCTGGAGCCACCGGATCGAAGGCGTAGTGGCGGAACGGCCCGCTGGCCTGGCCATGCGAAGCACGCGAGCGGTAGTACATCCACGCGGCCCCACCGGCGCCGGCCACAGCCACCGCGCCGGCCAACTGTCTTCTTGTCAACACGCCGATTTCCCGAGCGCCGAGCGCACCCGCTCGAGCCGCTGGCGAACTTCATGCGCGACGCTTGCGACCTCGGCATTGCTGGTCATCTGCAACACCGCAACCGGGTCCATGAAGCTGACCATCAGGCGGCCATCGGCGTCCTCACGCACGACCACATTGCACGGCAGCAGCAGTCCGATATCCGGCTCTGCCTCCAGCGCGCGGTGGGCCAGAGGCGGATTGCAGGCACCCAGGATCCGATAAGGCCGCCCATCGATGCCGAGCTTGGCCTTCATCGTGGCCTGGACGTCGATCTCGGTAAGGATGCCGAAGCCCTCGGTCTTCAGCGCCTCGGTCACGCGGGCGACGGCCTGCGCGAAGGGCTGGCCCGGCAAGACGCAGTGAAAGCCATAGCTCGAAGCTGCGGGCATGGGCGTGGGCGTGGAAGCCTTATCTGCACGGGGGGTCATGCCACGCCCCTCACTGCTTGGCCGTCGACTGCGGAAGTCGATCGACCATCATCTCCATCATGGTCTGCATCATGTCCATGCGCTGTTCCATCATGCGCTGGCGCTGGGTCATGTCGGCAGGCATGCCCTTGGGATCCGGCATGCTGCCCATGCCGCTCATGCCTTTCATCATGCCCATGCCGTCCTGCATGGTCTTCATGTGCTCGGCCATCAGGGCGTTGCGCGCCTCGGGTGTCTTGCCGGCCATCATCTTGTCGTGCATCTCGCGCATGGCCTTCATCTGGTTGTCCATTCGAGCCATCTCTGGCGTGTTCTTGCCGGACATGGCTTTGGCAGCGGCGGCAGAGGCCGAACCAGCAGGGTGATGGCCCTTGTGCTGATCGTGTTGGGCGGCCCAGGTCGTGGTGGTCGCTGCGGCGACGAGGGAAAGCGCGAGGGAGAGGGTGCGAACGGGTTTCATGTGGGACTCCTGGTCCATGGGTCGAGGTGAATTGCCCCGTTTCCGGATCGGGGCACCGGGCGCACTACGGGCGACGTTTCGGTCCGCATTGCGTACGCAGGTACGGCATCGAGCGGGGCCAAAAGAAACAACGCCGATCGCAGAGCTCGATGCTCCGGATTCAGCGTCGGGGGGCTACAACGCCAGTCGCGAGTAGCGGACTCTGAAGGGCGGCCCCACGATGTGAACCTGCACGTCGTCGATTCGGCGGGCAGCCAAGACGACGGGCAAAGCAGCCCTCCACAGGATCGCGACCAGAGGCGCAGGACCAGGATCGGTCTGGTCAACCGAGCACTGTGCTCTGGGCATCGTGCGGGTGCCGTCGTCACAGGCCTTCAGGCACGCTTCCTTCGAGGTGTCCGAGTCGCCGTCATGGCTGGCGGCGGCTTGCCGATGACCAACCCCTTCGGCAGGCGCCTGGCTGGTCTTCGGCACTGCCGCTGGCAACGCGCTGGAGTGCCCTTCCAGCAGCTCCGACAGGCATGCATTCGCGACCCCTGAAGCCAGTGCGAACATCCACACGAGCAGCACCACGAATGCGATGTTGCGCTTGGTGCGGGTGGCCGAGAAGAACGTCATGTTGGATGCGGATTGCCTGAGATTCGACTAAGGGGCAAAGGTGAACGCTGATTTCGGTGATCAGGAGATTCCCGAGTAGAAGGCTGCGCCCGGTGAGGGTCGAGTGTCTGTGCGTTGGCGTACGAAACATCCCAACGAGTGAACGCAACATCGTGGCTGCCGGCGGTCCGCTGTTGTATCGCATCGGGCATTGTGCGAGACCGCACAGACACGCGACCGAATGCAGGCGCTCGCTGGGCTGATTCCTGAGACGCGCAATGTTGGCGGATGTTCGTTGCACCGCCGTTGATCTGGGTCAAGCCCCCAGGGGGTGAATGAGTGGCTACAGGGCTGGCTTGAGCCAGCGGCAGAAGAGGTGGCTCCGCTTCTTCGAACACAAATTCAGCTGAGATAATAATAAGTGGATCGGCTGCGGGTTGAGTGTCTTTGGCTGTTCAGGAATTCTGTCTTTACTTGAGGCCCCCGCCAGGCCGCCGGAGGCGCCCCCCGGTTGAGCCATGTACTCATGTTCAACCCCTCCTTCAGGCCGCAGCCTGCAGGTGCCCCAGCGTCGCGAAGTAGAACTCGTTGGGAGTCTGCTTTTCGAGCGAAGAATGCGGCCTGCGCGAATTGTAGAAGTCGATGTAGCGTGCAATTCCAGCCTTGGCATCGGCCACCGACTCGTAGGCGTGAAGGTAGACCTCCTCGTATTTGATGGATCGCCACAGCCGCTCGACAAAGACGTTGTCACGCCAGGCACCACGCCCGTCCATGCTGATCTGCACACCCAGCGCCAGCAGCGGCTCGGTGAATGCCTCACTGGTGAACTGGCTGCCTTGGTCGCTGTTGAAGATCCTGGGCTGCCCGTACTTGAGCAAGGCCTCCTCGAGCGCCTCGACGCAGAATCCCACATCCATGCTGATCGACACCCGGCTCGCTGCCCGGGTTGGTGTCGCAGAGTGTCCACTTATCCCTGTGCTCGGATTTCCGGGCCCACCTCTGTGGGCCCGTGGCGCCATCCGGGCACATTGACGTAGTAACGCAGCGCCTTGCCCTGGCCCGTTGTCCGAAGGAGCCCGGCCCCGACCAGGTCGGCCAAGTCCCGGGTCGCGCTCGGTTTGGAAGTACCCGTGATCTTGATGTACTTCTCGGCGTTCAGGCCGCCGAGGAAGCCGCCATCGCCGTCGTCCAGCAATCGCTGCAACACCTTGCGCTGGCGCTTGTTGAGCTCGATGTCGGCGTGTTCGGCCCAGAATCTGGCCTTCTCGATCGCCCCGTCGATCACATCGCTCGAACGCTCGCAAGCCAGCGAGATCTGCCCCGCGAACCAGACCACCCAGTCGGTCGTGTCGCCGGTTCCGCGCTGCGCGGTGTTCAGCGCGTCGTAGTAGTCGCTGCGCGACTCCAGCAGTTGCCGCGACAGGCTGTACAGCCGTACCGTTGCGCGGCTGTCCTGGGCGATAGCCATGTCGACGATGGCGCGGCCAATCCGTCCGTTGCCATCCTCGAACGGGTGGATGGTCTCGAACCAAAGATGCGCTATCGCCACGCGCGCCAGCCCGTCGATCTCGGGCGGGCGCCCAGGCGCCGGCGCGGTCTCAGAGAACCAGGTGAGCAAGCGGGTCATCTCCGCCGGGACCCGTCGCGATGGCGGCGCCTCGTAGTGCACGACCTCCTTGCCGGGCGCGCCACTCACGATCTGCATCGGCTCCTCGTGACCGCGGTACCGACCCACAGCAATGCGACGAAGGCCGTTCGTGCCTCCCGGGAACAGCGCGGATTGCCAGCGATGCAGACGATCGTCGTCCAATGGCGCTGCGAACTCGCTCACGGCATCGTTGATCACGTCGACCAAGCCGTCGACGCTGCGGTTCTTGGGGCCGGTCGAGGCCAGGCCAAGCCGCCGCATCACAGAAGACCGCACGGCCGCGGGATCGAGTCGCTCTCCCTCGATGGCGGCGGTGGAGATGACCTCTGCCTCCATCACCTCGCGAGCGATCTGGCCGTCGCGCTCGATCCCGATCGCCAGCGCCTTGCCCTCGATCACCCCCTGCATGTGGCGGCAGCGGGACAGCACGGGGCCTGCACGCTGGTAGTCGAAGGTCAGCGCGGGCCATCCCGGCTGCTGCCAGATGTAGCGGAGCTTCTTGGAGGCGATGAGCCGAATTCTAGCCTTTTCGGCTCAATCAGTGATCCGAAAATGCAGAGAATTCGGCTCGACCAAGCGGTGCCTTCCGAGCACGACAGGCGGCCGCGAGTCCTCGGCGTCTCAACCCAGCGTCTCGCGCAGCGCCGCCATTCCTCCGTGGACATCTCACGCAACTCCGCCCTGGTGGCGTCACCCGCATCGGCCAAGCCTTCGGGCGCCACGCGCAGCAGGTAAGCGAGGAACTCGCGCACTGGGAATTCAAACGCCCTTCGACGCCGAGCGCGAACCGCCGCGTCAGCTCCGCTTCACCGTCTTCAGCGTCTTCACCCACTGCTTCTTCATGTTGCTCACGTCCAGCATGACGCTGCCGGGCAGCGCCGACTTGCCCTTCTTCAGGTACACGCCCTTGCTCTTGCCGCCGCTGACCGAGCCGGCCAGCTTGTCGACGATGTCGAGTTGCTTGTCGCGCGTGTCCTTCTTGCCCGCAGGCAGCTGGCCGAGCGCAGTGGAGAGCTTGGCCACCGCCTTGGCATGTTTGGACAGGTTGCTGCCCACCTCATCAGCGCGGGTGTCCACGACGAGCTCGGCCGTGACCACCGACATCTCGGCCATTTCCAGATCGCTGAAGGCCTCGCCGGTGCCGGCCTTGTACTGCAGATAGTTGTTCTTCGCGTCGGTGGCCCAGCGTTCGGTGCGCCGCGTCACCGCTTTGTCCAGGTCTTTCTCGCGCAGCGTGTGCGTCATGTCGGTGGTGCCGCGCACCAGCGTGCGCAGATCATCGGTGGCCACCGGCAGCGTGAGCACGCCGGCGCCGAACTGCTCGCGCAAGGTCTTGGCCACCACCTTCAGCTTGGCGTCGAGCTCCTTCTTCTGCGCCGTGGTCAGCGTGTAGGCCGAGGTCTGGAAGACGATGTCCACGCCCGGATCGGCGGTGGCGCTGCCGTACTGCACCGTGTAGTCCTTGCGGATCAGATCGACGATCTGGTCGACGGTGAGTGCGGGGTTGTCGGCCGGAAGGAAGCGGTCTTTGAACGTCTGGTCGGGTGTCTTCGAAGTCAGGTTGGCCAGCGCGGTGTTGTCGACGCCGCGCCGGGCGGCGGCAAAGCGCGGGTCGTTGTCGGCCACCTGCTTGCAATGCTTGGCGTATTCCGCGTAGTAGGTACTCAGGGCGGGCGCCAGTTTGCCCACCAGGTCCGAGCCGAACTCGGCGATGAGCTGCGGGATGCCGACGATCGCTTCTTCGAGCAAGCCTTCCTGGCCTTTGCGCTGCGCGTACTCGCCGAGCCGCGTGTTCATGCGCTCCAGCACCTTTTGCTCGGCGGGGCTGGAGGCCATCATCAGGTGCATGTTCCTGGTGTCGGACTCCAGCGCGGCGATGTAGTTGTCTTTCGCAGTGTCGTCGCCATCGGGAAAGGGCACCGGCTTGTCGCCATTGACAAGCTGCGTGGTCATGTGCGTCAGCTCGTGCATCAGCACGCCGGCGAAATCGTTGGTCGACTCGTTGCCCACCATCACGATGCCGGCGGTCTCGTCGTAGGCGCCTTGCGGCGGCACGATCTTCATGCCCGGCGGCTGCGCGAAGAGCTTGCCGACATGCTTGCCGTCGGCCACGAAGATGCGCGTGCCGCTGTCGGGCGGCTTGCGCTTGCAGCCGGCGTCCAGCGCGGCCAGTTCGAGCACCGGGCGCAACGCCTTGTCGGCGTACAGCTTCTCGTAGGCCTGGCGTGCGCGCGCCAAATCTGCGGGCTTTTCGCAGCGCGTGGCCGCCAGCAGCAGCTCCACCGTCGTTTGCTTGGCGTTGGGGTCGGCCAAGGCCGCATCGCTGCCCTTGCCTTCGTCGACGAGCAGCTTCTCGGCGTCGATGCTGGTGCCGCCCACGGCCACGTCCATCGGCGTCCAGCCGCGGCGGTCGCGCACATCGAAGTCGGCGCCGCCGTCGATCAAATGCTTCAGGCCCTTGGAGTTGTTGTTCAGCGCGGCCAGGTGTGCGGGGGCGTTGCCGTCGCTGTTGGCGAGGTTGGCGTCGGCACCGGCGTCGAGCAAGCGCTTCATCGCGTCGGCCTGATCGCGGCCGCCGGCGGCACCACCCATGTCGCGGCGCGACTTGCAAGCCAGGTGCAGCGGCGTGTTGCCGTTGGTGTCGGGCAGGTCCACGCGGGGCGGCTCGCAATGGGTCAGCACCGCGTCGACGGCCGCCGGGTCTTCGAGCACCGCGGCATGGTGCAACACGCTGCGGCCCTTCACGTCGCGGTACAGCGCCAGCTCCTGCGCCTGGGCCTTGGTGAGGCCGGTGATGGCCTGCGTGAAAGCCTGCTGTTCGACCCGGATCTGGCCTTGCAGGTTGGTCACCTCGAGTTGCTTGCGCTGCACCGTGGCCAGGAACGGGGCCCGCATGTCGGCGGGCAGCGAGGCTGCGGTGTCGCGCGCCTTGTTCATCTCCTCCAGGGCATCGGCCACCTCCTTGCGCAGTTCGGCCACCGCGTCGGCATGGTCCACCGCGGCCTTGTGGCGCACGCCGACGGCCTTGGCCGCGGCGACTTCGGCGGCGATCGTCGTGTTGTCGACCATCTCGCCCAGCGACACGCTGTCCTTGGGCGCCGCTGGCCGGCCCGCGATCAGGTTCTCGACGTTGTCGAGCTTGTCCAGCGCCAGCGTCAGCGATTCCAGCGTGTCCTTGGCGGCGTCTTTTCGCGCGGCCAGGAACAACGCGTCGACTTGATCGGCGTTGCCGGGCTTGGGCTTGCGCTCGACATACTCGGCCACGGCGCGCGCCATCTGCGCGTCGCGGTTTTGCAAGCGGGCGATCAGGGCGGTGTTGCGCTGCTCGAGCTTGCGCTCGGCAGCGAAGCGGATGTCTTCGGCCGATTCGCCCTGGGTGGCCGGGTCTTTGGCCGCTGTCTTCTCGTAGCGATCGAGCACCTGCTGGTCCTCGAACGCGGGCATCGCGCCGGCTGCCTTCAGGTTGGCGGCACGCTGTGTGGCGTCCTTGCGCAGCTGGAACTGCTTCTCGCCCTGGAGGTTCAGCCGCTTCTGCTCGGCCGCGATGTGGCGGTCGATCCACATCTGCTCGTCGCGCGAGGGCATGCCACGCAGGCTCTTGTCTTCCTTGATCGGCGAGACCATGCCGTCGCCCTCGTCGACCTCGACCGAGGGCACGCCGAACATCTGCGTCACGCCGGGGATACCGCCGCGATGCGTCTGCGCGTGCGCCGCACCGACCACGGCAAGGAACTTCTTGCCGGTGTTGGCCGGGTCCCGCAGCGCGCCTTCCATGACCTGCTTGACCACCGCGTTCATCATCACGTCGCGCTGTTCGCCGAAGGCCTCTGTGCCCGACGAGCCGCCGATGTCGCGCGCTTCGGCGGAATCGATGGCGTAGATCTTGGCCTGCTTCTCGTAGGCCATCTTGATCACCGGCACCCAGTCGACGTTGTGCAGGTTCAGGATCTCGAGCTTGGCCATCAAGGCCGGCGGGATGTCGTCCTTGTCGTCGCCGTCGAGGTACTCGTCCAGCGCCTCCTGGTCGTCGGTGGTGAACTCCTCGAGGAACAGCAGGTCGGCGTGGCCCTGTTCGATCGCCTTCTTCAAGAGCGCCAGGCTCTTGGCGCCACCATGGCCCCGCCCGATGCACAGGCCGGGGTTGGCGGCCAGCAGGTCGGCGGTGACTTGGTCGCCCGGACGCACCATGTCGATGGCGCTGGTGTCGGGCTGGTCTTGGTAGGGCGATTTGCGAACGGTCTCGCGCGCTTCGTCCAGGGTGGCCAGCTTCTCCAGCCGGTCTTTGTAGGCCGGCGTGGCGAAGTTGTCGATGAACACACTCATGTCCAGCTGCCGTGGGTCGGGCAGCGGCACGCCGGCGTCCGACAGCAGCTTGAAATGGCCTTTGACCAGGTAGTCGCGGATGCCGCCTGCGGCCACTTCGATGTGCATCTCGGAGCTGGCGTCGTCGAACTTGAAGGGCGGCGACAGGTCCTCCAGCGCGGCTTTGATCGGTGCATAGGCCGCAGCAGCATTGAGCAGGCGGGCGCCCAGAGGAATCTTGAAGTAGATCATCGTGTCACCTCGTTCAGACCAGCAGTTGGCGCACGTTGCGCAGCGGCGCACAGAGCGTCTGGCGCACGCTCACGAGCACGCTGTCGAAAGGATGCTCCTCAACATGCTCGACCAGCGGGCTGGTTTGCAGGAAGGCCAGGTAGTCCTCGGCGATGGCCGCGGCACGCTCGCGAAGGCCGTCGCGCTCGGGGCCCTCGGCAGCGTTGTAGAGATCGTCCAGGCGGTCGCCCAGACCTTGGTTGAAGCCGTCGAGGATCTCGTCGAGCCGGGCCACCGCTTCAGCTTCTTCGGCAAACTCCTGCAGCACCGCGCTGCGCAGCTGCGCGAGCTGCGCGGCGACGGCCTTCTTCGCGTCGTTCCACGCCAGTTTCGAGCGCGCGAGCTTGACCTTGCTGCCCACGGCCCGGGGCGGTGCGCTCGCTGCGGCCTCGCCGGCAGCAGCTGCCGGCACGGCGGCGAGCAGCTGCTCGACCATGTCCAGCGCTTTCATCGCGGGCTCGAACTGGCCGCCGGCGGACTTCTCGCGCGAGAACTGCAGCACCGCGCGCAGGCGCGACGAATCGGCGGCGGGGTTGGCGAGGGCCTGCTGCACCGCCGGCATCAGCGCCTTGAGGCGCTCGCGCCAGGCCGCCAAGGCCGTTTCGTCGACCGCAGCAGCTGCCTCGGCGGCTGCCTCGGTGGCCGCCTCGGCTGCGGCGGGCGCTGCGCCGCTGGCCTCGACCAACTCGCCGTCCTCGCCGTCCTCGATGTCTTCGTCGACGTCGTTCGGGTCCTCGCCGCGCACGCGCACCTTGTAGCGCAAGTCGGTTTGCGCCAGCAGCGCCGCTTTCAGCCGCTTGGCCAGCCCCGCGGCCGGGCCCTGCACGACGAAGGTGTGCATGTTGGCCTCGAACAGACATTGCCCGACGATGTACTTCAGGCCGCCGCTGACACCGAGCCGCGTGTTCAGCAGCTTGCGCTGTGCCGCGGTGGTGGGCTTGCGCTGCACCAGCACCGCTGCGGCCTTGCCATCGGTGCCGATCAACGCGTGCAACACCGCGCCCTTGGGCACTTCGCGCATCAAGGCCACGATCTTGGTCGTCAGAAGCGCTGGGCTGTCGTCGCCGTCGTCTTCGGCGGATTCGGCAGGAGCGCTCTTGGCAGCCCCTTCGGTGGTGGCGCGCTGCTTCTTCAGCGCCGCGTCGAGTTCGTCGAGGTAGCCGGCGAGCTCCTTGTCGGCTTTGCCGGCCTTGCGCAGCGTCTCGGCCTGCTTCTGCAGGTCAACCAGCGGCTGCAGCTGCTCGCCGGGTGGCAGCTTCTCGGCCTTGGCCCAGGCCGCCAATGCGCTGATCATCGCCGCGTCTTTGAGCCCGCGCCCCTTGGCAAACTTCTTCCACTCGGCTTCGCTCAGATGTTTCTCGGACATGGCGGCTCCATCGTCGCTGACGGGGCAGCGAAGCTACCAGTTCCCGGCCCGCTACAGCAGCGGGTCTGCCCGGCCAGTGCCGTCGAGTTGCAGCGGTTTGTATCTGCGCCTGCGGGCCTCACGATCCGAAATCGCTTGACTTCAAGTTCACTTGAAGTCCTAGTCTGCGGCGCGCTGAACAACGCCGCGAGCCATGAACACCGCCGCCCTGCCCATCGACACCGAGTCTCTTTTCAGCCGCGGACGCCTGGGCCCCTGCATCGGGGCGGTTGCGCTGGTGTCGCTGCTCGCGTTCGAGGCGATGGCCGTCGCCGCAGCAATGCCGGCGATTGCCGCTGCGCTGGACGGGATCCGCCTCTACGCGCTGGCCTTCGGCGGCATGCTGGCCACCTCGGTGCTGGGCATGGTGCTGGCCGGCAGGTCCTGCGATCGCCACGGCCCGCTTCGCGCCACGGTGATCGGACTGGTCGTGTTCGCGGGGGGCCTGCTGCTGGCCGGCCTGGCCACCAGCATGGGCCGGCTGGTGGCCGGCCGCATCGTGCAGGGCCTCGGTGGCGGGATGCTCGGTGTGGCGCTCTACGTCGGCATGGGCCGACTGGTGCCGCCCGCACTGCACCCACGATTGTTCGCGCTGTTCGCCGCGGCCTGGGTGCTGCCGGCATTGTTGGGTCCGTCCATCGCCGCCTGGCTGGTCGGGCAACTCGGCTGGCGCTCGGTGTTTCTGGTCGTCGCCGCGGCGGTGCCGCTTTCCGCTGCCTTGCTGCTGCCTGCACTGGGGCGCCTGCCGTTCAGCGCCGGCGGCGAAGCGGCGTTCCCGCGTGCGCGCATCGGCTGGGCGGCGCTGGGCGCGCTGGGCGCACTGCTGCTGCACGGCGCGAGCGAGGCCGGCGCGACGGCACGCATGCTGGCGCTGACACTCGGGCTGGTCGTGGCCTGCGCTGCGGCGAGCCGGCTGCTGCCCCGCGGCAGCCTCGTGGCCGCCACCGGGCTGCCCGCGGTGATCGCGCTGCGCGGCCTGCTCGCCGCGGCCTTCGCCGCCGCCGAAGTCTTCGTTCCGCTGTACCTGACGCGCGAAGCGGGCTGGAGCCTGGGCCAGGCCGGGCTGGCGCTGAGCACCGGCGCGGTGCTGTGGAGTTGCGGCAGCGCGGTGCAGGCCCGCATCGCCGCCACGCACGCACGGCGGCGCGCCTTGCAGGCGGGATTCCTGACGGTCGCCGCGGGCATCGGCATCGTCGGCGCGCAGATGCTCACGGGTCACTCGGCATGGATCGTGGTGGCCGGCTGGGCACTCGCCGGCTTCGGCATCGGGCTCGGCTTTCCGATGCTGTCCGTGCTCACGCTCGGCCTGTCGGCGCCCCATGAACAAGGCCGCAATGCTTCGGCCTTGCAGCTGAGCGACGCCTTGTGCAGCAGCGCCGCATTGGCCATCGCCGGCGCACTGTTCAACCACGCCGGCGACGGCGC